>JAZGCJ010000294.1:0-20983 GCA_036476895.1 Thermodesulfobacteriota bacterium | reverse complement strand
TTTAATCCTTTTCTATTGGAAAAGGATTTTTAAAAGATTAAGAATATAGCAAATCAATAGTTTTGTCCCTGAATTACGTGACATTTAGTACAGTTACCAAAACTATTCAAATAGTTTTGGAAAAAGGGTTAAGAATAAGTAAACTCGTATTTGATGAATGCCGAAATCAAAGATGTGATTGACGCTATCGAGAAACCTTTACTATTTGCAAGAAGAAACGATTTTAGAAACCTCCCAAAGATTAAAGGACTGGAAATCCTGATCAAGGACTTAAGCTCTAAGGCATTGGCGCTTAAATTAACAAAGGAACAATCTGTGACAGTCAATCAGATCAGATCTGCTTTCTCCGGTTATGATTCAAAGTCTTCTGATGATCAGAAAAATGTAATTAATCAATCTGTAGAGAGTTTGAAAATTATTAAAGGGTCCATTGTCAAAGCAGGAAGTGCTGAAGAATCTGCAAGTCAGGAATCAAAGGATGCAATAAGGTATACAGGAAGAATATCTGAAACATCTATTCGTTATTTGAAGGGTGTAGGCCCGGTATTATCCAAAATTTTAAGCAGAAAAGGTGTGATGTCCATCAAGGATATTCTCTACTATTTCCCGAGAAGATATGAAGACAGGAGAGATGTAAAAAGAATATCGCAATTGATGCCCGGAAAAGTTGAGACGGTTACGGGAAAAGTAATATTAGCCGGGAAAGTAAGAACTAAGACAAGAAGAATATATCAAATAGTTATATCAGACGGAACTGGGACTTTGTCTGTAATTTGGTTTCAATTCAATGAGAAGTACTTAAGTTCGACTTATAAAAGAGGTGTGGATTTAATTTTATCGGGCCTGATAAATAGAAATTCTTATGACGGGTCACTGCAAATTATCCATCCGAAACCCGAGGACATTGAGATTATAGAGGAAGAAAATATCGGATCAACAAATGATTCCGTCAATTTTAACAGGATTGTACCAATTTATCCGCTGACGGAGGGTATTCAACAGAGAAGGGTAAGAAATATAATAAAAAATGCAATAGACAGCTATTCTGGAAAAATAGTTGATTACATTCCGAAACCATATAATGAAAAAAGAAATCTAATCCAATTAGAGGAAGCCGTAAAAAGAATTCATTTTCCGGATGAGTCGGACGGGGTTGTAGATTTTCTGGATCGAAGGTCTGTTATTCAGTCGCTTCCCCACAGGTCATTTATATATAATGAGTTCTTTTTAATGGAGATAGGTTTGTCTTTAAGAAAAACGGAAATTGCGAGTAAAAACGGAATTATGTTTAAATCACCGGGAGAATTATACAAGAGTGTATTTGAACACCTGCCATTCGATCTTACAAATGCTCAGAGGGGAGCGATTGATGAGATAAGCAAAGATATGTGTTCTGAAAAAACTATGAATCGGCTTCTTCAGGGAGATGTCGGTAGCGGTAAGACAATAGTTGCGATTTCCGCAATTTTGAATGCGGTTGAAGATGGATACCAGGCAGCGATGATGGCACCAACAGAAATTCTGGCTGAACAGCATTCTAAGTCTGTCGCCGGTATTTTAAGAGAGCTGGATATAAAAATTGTACTATTAAAAAGCTCTATATCTAATAAGGAAAAGAAACTGGCCTATGAAAAAATCAAGTCCGGAGAGGTTCAAATCATAATCGGAACACATGCTTTAATACAGGAAGAGCTGGAGTATCATAATCTCGGTTTGGCAGTTATTGACGAGCAGCACAGATTCGGGGTTATTCAGCGTGCTGTTCTAAGAGAAAAGGGGAAACAGCCGGATATTCTTATAATGTCTGCGACTCCAATACCAAGAACCCTAGCTATGACTGTCTACGGTGACCTAGATGTATCCACTTTGGATGAAATGCCACCTGGCAGAAAGAAGGTGGAAACTAAAATATTTTTTGACACTAAAAAATCCAGGGCAAAGGTTTATGATCTGATCGATAAAAAAGTTAAGGAGGGCAGGCAGGCGTATATTGTTTATCCATTAATAGAAGAATCTGAAAATGATAGTTTCAAAGATCTGAAGTTTGCCACTAAAATGGCCGTAGAACTACAGAATGAAGTATTCCCTGAATACAGAATTGGTCTTTTACATGGGAAAATGAAAAACGATGAAAAAGAAAATGTAATGAATCAATTTGTAAAAGGGCAAATTGATATATTGGTTTCAACAACTGTGATTGAGGTAGGGGTTGATGTACCAAATGCTTCAATTATGGTTGTGGAGAATTCAGAGAGATTTGGTCTAACCCAGTTGCATCAGCTTAGGGGAAGAATTGGAAGGGGCAAACACGATGCTGTATGCATACTTCTAACGGGCTTTGCAAAATCAGAAGTTGCCGATAAACGTTTATCGATACTGGAGAAGACCAGTAGTGGTTTTAAGGTAGCAGAGGCTGATCTCATGCTCAGAGGTCCCGGAGATTTCTTAGGGACGAGTCAATCCGGCATACCACAGTTTTATTTGGCTAATTTAATCAGGGATTTTGAATTGCTTAAGTATGCGAGGGATGATGCGTTTGAATTAACAAAATCAGACCCCGGTCTATCAAGCTTTCCCGGCTTACTGAAGGAAGTATATAATAAATGGGGTGAGTTTCTCCACCTGGCTACTATATCTTAGGATATAATATGAAAATCAGTGTAATAATCCCCACACTTAACGAAGAGCATTACTTAAAAAATACTGTTGATTCCCTATTTGATAGATCTGTTAATAAAAAACTGCATCAAACTATTGTTGTGGATACGGGATCAGCTGATTCAACAAAAATGATTGCACAATACTGCACCACGGTTTTATTAAATGTAAATTTAGCAGGAAAGGGAAGGGCTGTTGCTCTGAATGAAGGTGCATCAATTGCGGATGGAGACGTGTTTCTTTTTCTGGATGCCGATACTATATTGCCAAACGGTTTTGACAAACACATTGAAGAAGCTCTAAAAGACCCTGATGTGGTAGGGGGTGCATTTGAGTTTTCCTTGGATGGGCCGAATTTCGGATTAAGGATGGTAGAGTTTATAAATAGAGCAAGATACAGAGTAAGGAATAGATTTTACGGCGACCAGGGATTATTCGTCAGGGCAGATATCTTTAATGAGATAGGTGGATTCCCCGAAAAGTATATACTTGAGACTGCCTATCTATGTGCAATGTTAAAAAAAAGGGGCAAGCTGAAACTTATTAACAAAAAGGCAACATCATCGCCAAGAAGATTTTTAGCGGGTGGAATATACAGGGTTCTCTTAATGGATATAAAAATATGGTTTTTAGACCTGATTGGTTTTGATGTGCAAAAGTACGGAAAATCTTATTGGGAACAGAATAAAATTACATCTTGATGCAAACTAATTGTTATCCTTCGATCAATAAGGCTTCAGGATCTTCAATTAATTCTTTTACCATTACCAGAAATTGAACAGCATTTTTACCGTCAACGATTCTGTGATCATAACTTAATGCTACATACATCATAGGTCTTATTACGATTTCTCCTTCTATTACAACCGGTCTTTGCTCAATTTTATGAAGGCCTAAGATCCCAACCTGAGGAGGGTTGAGAATCGGCGTGCTCATAAGTGAACCAAAAACGCCTCCGTTGGAAATAGTGAATGAACCACCCATCATGTCTTCCAATGTTAACTTCCCTTCATTCGCCTTTTGAGCGTAATCCCTTACCTTATGTTCAATTTGTGCAAATGTTAGACGATCTGCATCCCTGATTACCGGTACAACCAGACCTTCCTCTGCCCCGATAGCCACACCAATATCATAGTAATTCTTTTTAATTATTTCTTCGCCCTGAATCTCGGCATTTATATATGGGAATTCCTTAAGTGCTCCTATGCATGCTTTGACAAAAAAAGATGATAACCCCAAGCTCACCCCGTGCTTTTCTTTGAAATCATCTTTTCTTCTCTTCCTTAGTTCCATAACCGAGTCCATGTCGATCTCGTTGAATGTCGATAAAATAGCGGCATTTTGCTGAGCTTCTAACATCCTTCTCGCAATTGTTCTGCGACGGCGGGTCATTTTGATGCGCTCTTCTCTATTTTGTTGTATAGACTCAAACAGGGATAATGGGTCTACCTTGTCAGAAACCAGTGGTGTAACTGGTTCAGGCGTCTGTTCAACGACAGGTGTTTTCTCTTGAATAAAAATCTCCACATCTTCTTTTGTAATTTTTTTGTTGATTCCTGTACCGGGGACTTGCAATAGGTCTATATTATGTTCTTCGGCGATATTCCTTGCAACCGGCGTTATCTTTATGCCGGAGTCTTCGGCCGGTTCTTCAACTGTAGGAGGTTTATCCTTTCCGTTTGTTTTATCATCTTTCTGTGCTAGGGCAGGAGCAGTGGTAGCGGCAACTTCAACTATAGTTCCGATAACATCTCCAACGTTTACATCTTCTTCTTCCTTTTTACTAATGTTTTCTATGACACCTGCTTTTTCTGCTGCAACTTCAAAATTAGCCTTTTCAGTTTCAAGTTCTACTATTGGTTCACCAATACTAACTGAATCTCCCTCTTTCTTTAGCCATTTTACAATTGTTGCTTCAACTATGGAATCGCCCATTTCGGGCACTACAATATTGGTAGCCATTAATTTACTTCTCCATTTACAAGTTATTTAAAACTTTAATACCTAATTCTTCAATATTAGGTAGTACGGAATCAATCATGAATGCCTGTTTAATTAATGCTGTTTGATTTATCTTGTGAATTGATAATATGCCTTCAGAAGGACTTGATGTAGCTCTTCTTCCAATATAGTGAAGGTTATATCTGTTTTTATTGGTTTTTCTCAGTTTAGGGTAGATATATTTCCAAGCTCCCATATTCTCAGGTTCTTCCTGAACCCATACTATCTCTTTTACTTTAGTATAAGAATTGATAATTGATTTTAACCGTTCTCCTCTGAATGGGTATAATTGTTCTATCCTAACAATCGCTATTTTATCATTATGTTCCCGGTATTCACTTGTTACTAGATCTATATATACCTTACCACTACAAATTATTAATCTCTGGGCTTTCTTGGCCAAATTTTCGTGATTAGGATCATCAATTATGGGTTGCCATTCACCTTCTGAAAGGTCCCTTAAAGATGACGCGATATTAGGATTTCGAAGCAGACTTTTTGGTGTAAGAAGTACCAGAGGAAGAGGTTCGATTTTGAGCATGGCTGTGTGTCTTCTGAGTAAATGGAAATATTGTGCCGAAGTTGTGCAGTTTGCAATACGTATATTAATTTCAGCAGCGGTATCTAAAAATCTTTCAACTCTTGCACTTGAATGATCGGGCCCCTGTCCTTCATAAGCGTGTGGTAGTAATAGGACTAATGATGGAGTTTGTCCCCACTTTGCCCTCGCAGAAACTAAATATTCATCAATGATGGTTTGAGCTTCATTTATGAAATCGCCATACTGAGCTTCCCATAAAACTAATCTGCCGGGCTCCTGTATGTTATAACCGTATTCAAACCCGATACAGGCATTTTCAGATAATGGACTGTTATGTATCTCAAATGCTGCTTTTGCCTGAGGTATGTTTTGAAGCGGTAAATATTGCTCTCCGGTTTTGGTGTCATGGTAAACATCGTGTCTGTTGCTGAATGTACCCCTTTCTGTATCTTGTCCCGTAAGTCTTATTGAAGTACCGTCTGCGAGTATTGAAGCAAATGCAAGTTCTTCAGCAGTTGCCCAGTCTACAGTCTTTTTGTCGATATCATCGAATATGTTCGTCCTTTTTTCCCTAGCACGTTTTAGCTTGGTATTAATATTAAAATCTTTAGGGAATTTTAATAAACTATTATTTAATTCAATTAACTCATCTGCTGGTACTGATGTCTTTACCGGAAGGAATTTATATGAAGGAAGACTTTTTGCTTTTGATTCTTCCGGCATATCATCCGGACTTAGTGTCTCAAATTCTTTGTGTAGTATCTCGGTGTACCTGGAGTTAATTTTTTCGATTTCTTCACTGGTGGCGACATTTTTTTCAATCAAGGTGTTAGCCCAAATTTCTCTAACGGTTGGATGTTCATCGATTTTTTGATACATCAATGGTTGTGTAAAACCGGGCTCATCTGCTTCATTGTGACCATATCTTCTATAACCAACCAGATCGATTAAAAAATCCTTTTGAAATTTTCTCCGGTACGCAAAAGCCAATCTTGCGGTTTCAATGCATGCTTCTGGATCGTCAGCGTTTACATGAGCGATAGGAATCTCAAATCCTTTGGCAAGATCACTGGCGTACAATGTGCTTCGTCCCATAGACGGCAGTGTCGTGTAGCCCAACTGATTATTTGTAATGATATGAATTGTTCCACCTGTGTTATAACCTGGCAACCTCGAAAGATTCAATGTTTCTGCATTAATTCCTTGCCCGGGAAAAGCTGCGTCACCATGGATTAGTATTGGAACAGATACGCATGGATCAAAAATCGGGGGCCCCGGTTTATCAACCGTTGTTCCTGCGGCTCGTGTCATACCTTCAACAACGGGGTTTACAGATTCAAGATGACTTGGGTTAGGGGTAAGTGTTACCACCATGTCAATCGGCTTGCCATTTCTTATGGCATGTCGTGCCCCCTCGTGATATTTAACATCTCCCATCCATCCCATATCATCTCTGAAATCTCTTTCTAAAACCGGGTCTTTAAATTTTATAAGGGTACCCTTATAAAATTTATTCAACACGTGGTGCATAACATTCAGGCGACCTCGATGAGCCATTCCTATCAATATATAGCCTATGTCTGATTCAGCAGCTTGGGCAACTATTTCGTTCAACATCGGGACCAAGGTGTCAACACCCTCTATTGAAAATCTGAACTTTCCAGGAAATATACGATGAAGAAATTGTTCAAAAACCTCGACCTGGGTTAAACTTTCCAGTAAAAGCTTTTGATTTATTGGTTCTCTTGGAGGACGAAAACTTCCGATCTCCGCAGCCATTCTAAGCCATTCCCTTTCTTCAATTACGTGGATATGATCATAATCGTATCCTATTGTAGAGCAATAGATTTGTTTTAGTTTTTCGGTTGCTTCTAATGCGTTAGCTGTGTTTTCAGATACGTGACCATCTACAAGGCTTGATGGCAGCCTTATAAGATCATCATCACTTAATCCGTGGTAACTAGGATTTAATGACGGGTCTCCCGGCTGTTTGTATCCAAGGGGGTCAATTTTTGTGTCCAAGTGACCATAGGCCCTAATTGCGTGAGCATAATTTACTGTTCCTACAACCTTATTAAAATCTAATCCGGGAGTTGATGGTAGTTCTTTTCTCTTTCCGTTTATCTCCGGTTTCCAAATCTCAAAGATTTTTCTGGTATTCGGATCAACTGAATCTGGGTCGTTTAAGAATTTGTCATATAGCTCAACTATATAAGCAGAGTTCGGACCGTGGAACAGATCATTTATATTCATTTTTTACCTTGGGATTGAAAGTAGATGAGGCACATTATATATTTAAAAGTATAAAAGCTAATATTGAATAAATTGTATTAAATATCCTTAAATTGCTTGTTTAAGTTCCTTATACTTTGAAAGAAAAAGTTGTTTATTTATTATAGTAAAAATATATACCAACTTGATTTTTTGTAAATGTTAAAAACTGAATTTTGATTTATAAAAATAAATATTAATTATTTATATTGATTGTCAAGAAATTTAATGAAATAGGGAGAAATTAATTTGTTTATCGAAATTAAGGATAGAGATTGAGAGGTATGTTGGATTAAACCTAAGCAGGTATTGGTTATTAGATTAGGCAGGTCAACTGATGGATGGGTATGGAGTTTTTCATATAGAAATAGCACGCTTTGGTCAGAGACTTTCAAAACAAAAGAAGAAGCTGATAATTGGCTTGATAATACACTGGACTCTGCTAGAGTTCCAAAAGTTTCAAGTTGATGTTCTATGGTGGGCTCTTAAAATAAGCCCTAAGTTATGGAAGGAAATAAATGGGATACAAACTTAGGGCTTGGAGGCACGAAGATTCTAACACTTTAAATTATAATGCTGTTTTATTTAATTTGACAATTCTCCAATTTATTAATTTTGAGACAAAAATCAGGGTAACAGAATTAAGGTTGCATGATCTGCTTAAAAGCTAGTCGATAGCTTCCTTCTTTTTTTCAATTTTAATTCCAAGCTCCATTAGGTGCTGAAGTTCAATTTCAGAAGGAGACGAGGTTAGAGGACAAATGCCCTTTTGAGTTTTGGGAAAAGCTATTACATCTCTAATAGAGCTAGCACCCGCAATAAGCATAACGATTCTATCCAGTCCCAAGGCAATTCCTCCGTGGGGTGGGGCTCCAAACTCAAGTGCCTCGAGTAAAAACCCAAATTTTTCTTTAGCTTCTTCTTTATCCAGTCCGATAGCTTGAAATATCTTTTCCTGAATATCCTTTCTATAGATTCTTATACTACCACCCCCAATTTCGACACCATTTAGTACAATATCGTATGCCCGCGATTTTACCTTTCCCATCTCGGTATCCAGATGCTCAAGATCTTCTTCTTTTGGTGATGTGAAGGGGTGGTGCATTGCGACATATCTGTTTTCATTATGATCAAAGTCTAAGAGCGGAAAGTTCTCAACCCATAAAAAATCAAAACTGTCTTTGTCTATCATATTATACTTTTCTCCAAAATGTAGTCTAAGATGAGAAAGTACAAGATTTACTATATGAGGTGTATCTGCACCAAAGAAAACAATGTCACCATCCTCCATGTTGAGGGTGTTTGCGAGTTCATCTTTTTCTTTTTCACTGAAGAACTTTATTATAGGTGATTGCCATTCTGTTCCGGATACCCTAATCCAGGCCAGTCCCTTGGCACCAAGTGATTTGGCATCCTCGGTTAAGTCATCAATTTCTTTCCTGGAGAGCTCGCCGGCCTTTGCTTTTAAATTTATAGATTTTATAATTCCGCCATTTTTTACGGTGTCGCTGAATACTTTAAACTCAGACTCTTGAAAAATACTTGTTATGTCATTAAGCTCCAATTGAAATCTGGTGTCTGGCTTATCGGTGCCATATCTAAGCATTGCATCTTCGTGATTAATTCTTTTAAACGGCACCTCCAACTCTATTCCCCTTGTGGTCAAAAATATATTTTTGAGTATACCTTCAACTACATCCATAATATCCTTTTCATTTATAAAAGACATCTCCAGGTCTATCTGTGTGAATTCGGGCTGTCGGTCGGCCCTTAGATCTTCATCTCTGAAACATCTTACAATTTGATAATATTTATCAAAACCGGAGACCATTAGTGTCTGTTTTAATAGCTGGGGAGATTGGGGAAGTGCGTAGAAATCACCCTGATTTAACCTGCTGGGCACAAGAAAATCTCTTGCCCCTTCCGGTGTTGATTTAGTTAAGTAGGGTGTTTCTATCTCCAAAAATCCATTTTCGTTCAGAAACTTCCTAGTAGCTCCTACAACGCTATGACGTAGCAGTATATTTTCACGCATTACAGGTCTTCTTAGATCGAGAAACCTGTATTTCATTCTAATTAATTCATCGACATTTATCTCATCTTCTATCAAAAATGGAATTACTTTTGATTGATTAAGCGTTTTTACTTCTTCAACTATAACTTCAATTTCACCTGTTGGGATGTTTGTATTGATAGTTTCATCCGATCGTTTTGCCACTTTTCCTTTCATAGCGATTACCCATTCATCTTTTATCAGCTCTGCCTTACTGTGAGATGTTTTGCTTATCTGGGGATTGAATATACCCTGAATAATTCCTGTTCTGTCTCTCAGGTCGATAAATATTACACCTCCGTGATCCCTGTTTGACTGAACCCATCCCATCAGAACGACTTCCTTCCCGATATCTTCAATAGTTAGTTCAGCGCAGTAGCTGGTTCGTTCCCAATCTCCCAAAAGATCAAGCATAAATAAAGCTCCTTGTATAATTTGTGGCTAAAAATGTTAACCTTAATAAATTCCATTAGCAAGAATCATTCTCAGGATTTGTAGTGCTCTAAAATGAACGGATTTACAGATTTTAAATCGGGTTTTATCTCAATTATCGGCAGACCCAATGTGGGCAAGTCTTCTCTGCTCAACCTGTTGGTTGGTGATAGAATTTCTGCCGTTTCTCCAAAGCCGAATACAACTAGGAATAGGATATTGGGGATAAAGACTCAAGAGAATGCACAGTTTGTTTTTATAGATACCCCGGGAATTCGTAAGGCAAGGGGGAAATTAGAAAAGGCTATGGTTCAGGCTGCTAACGCTGCCTTACACGAGGCAGATGTATTGTTGGTAATGATAGAAGTTGATAAGCCGTTTGGTCCTGGAGACAGATTCATCATTGAAAATCTGTCAAAACCCTCGATTTTGCTGATCAATAAAATAGATACTGTAAAAAAGAGCAAGATATTGGAAATAATTAACACCTCTCAGCGGTATAGTGATAAGTTGTTGGAAGTCATACCAATTTCAGTTATCGAAGCTGATGGAATAGATGAGTTAATCCAAACGATTATAAAATATCTTCCTCAGGGAACAAGATATTTCCCTGACGATATGATAACTGACCAGAGTGAGAGATTTTTGGTATCTGAGATTATCAGGGAAAAGATTTTTATACTTTTAGAAAAGGAAATACCTTATAAAACAGCCGTTGTAATAGAGGAGTTTAATGAAGCTGCTGGCAAAAGGTTATTAGAAATATTTGCTACCGTATACGTGGAGAGAAGAAGTCATAAAGGAATAATTATTGGTTCAAAGGGGAAAATGTTAAAAGAAATAGGAACCATGGCAAGGAAGGATATAGAAAAAGCTTTTGGCATTAAGGTCTTTCTTGAGATATGGGTTAAGGTAAAGGAAAGATGGAGTGACAGGGAAAATCTGGTTAAGGATTTTGGATATGGGATTTAAAAATGGAAATTATCTGGTCGTATTTAAGAATTGCCATTAATATCCATTGAAAACAGGTTTTCTTTTTTCGGAAAATGCCTTTTGACCTTCTTTGTAGTCTTCGCTGTTTTCAACTTTCATGAGCATATCTTTAATAAAATTTTCATCCTCAATATCTAAAATCTGGTTAATTTGCCATAAGTTAATCATCTTCTTAAAGGTCTTTAGAGAAAGGGGGGCGTTCAGAGTTATTTCTTTTGCAATCTCATGTGTGAAAGTTTCTAAATCTTCTCGTTTAATCATATAATTTATAAGGCCAATTTCCTTTGCCTTTCTTGAATCTATGGGTTTTCCAATCAAGAACAATTCTTTTGTGTATGCAGGACCAATCAAGTTTATAAACCTTCTGACACCGGAGTAAGCGTAGGCAACTCCCAATTTCGCAGGAGGTAAAGCGAATAGTGCATCTTCAGCAGATATTCTTATGTCGCATGTTGCAGCTATTTCCAAACCTGCACCAAACGCATGACCATTAATTTGTGCTATTACGGGGTACGGGAAATTTTCAATTGCTCTTACAGCCTCTGACAATGGATGGCCATCGTAGTAATCGCGTATCATATCCTTTTTTCCAATTTCTTTTATGTCATACCCAGAAGAAAATACTTTTTCACCGGAACCACTAATAATTACACACCTGACCTTATTCTCCTCGTTTAATCTGGTTAGTTCTCCCTTTATTTTTAAAAGTACGGAAGGAGTTACCACATTCCTTTTTTCAGGAGAGTTTAATATCAGCGTGCAAATCTTATTCTCTTCTTTAACTATTAGATCATTTGGCTTTGACAATTGCCGGATCCTCCAAATTTGGCTTAACATTTCTGTTATTCTATAGCCATAAAGATCAAAATGTAAATATAATCAATAATTATACTGGTGAAGTTCTTAAATCTTTGTTAATATTATTCCTCATATAAACGGGGGGTTAAAATGCCATTATACGAATATGAATGTGACGGTTGCATGAACAGATATAATTCGGATATTGAAGCCTTGGTGAAAAAACTTAATAAAACAAATGCAAACAGGATGATGAAAGGCAATCTCGGATTTACATATATAGAACTTAGAAACGGTAATAGTAATAAGATTCAGTTTGCACTTGGCGAAAGAGGTGGCCGGGGCAGTAGAAGATTCAAATATAGTCTGGATAAAAATAAAGTACTTTATCTTGAGCTGAAAGACTTTAAATTCAGTTCTTTAATTTATGATAAAAAAGATGAAAAAGACTTAATCTGCCCAAATTGTAAAAAGTCGAAATATATACGGAGAGTATTTTCAACATTTAAAGCAATTTTTGATGATAAAAACAAGAGAGCTCCAAGACCGGGAGACGATTTAAAATTCCACTTGGATTATAAAATTCAAAAAGACGAAGAGATAAAAAGCGACTGGGTTGGTCCTGATCATCTCACCCAATATTTCAACAGATAAGGAGTTTGCAAATGCCTCTTTATGAGTATGAGTGTTTAAAGTGTAGAAAGAATTTGGAACAGGCTGTTAAGCAGTTGGGAAAGAAGATTACAAAAAAGACTGTGAGTGATCTTGTAGGCAAATATAGTAATATCCACCACATAGGGGTTATTGATCTTGAAAACGAAAGTGTAATAGCCGAAAATGGAAAGAGACTTCCCGGTTCAGTGGATCTAGATTTTTATTTAAATGATGGTTCTATAATGATTTTGATAAATATGGACAAGTTTAGGTTCTCTGAGCTGATATATGAAAAAGCGGATGAAAAAAAGGTTAAATGTTATTGTGGTGAATCGAGAAAGGTTGAAAAAGTTGTGTCTACATTTGCCTTTACATCTGATCTGTGTACAGATATGCCTAAACCCGATCTTTCTAACCTTCCAGAAAAGTTTAGAAATAGAACATTATTAGGTGATTACATAGAGGAGAAGGATAGGCCGAAGAAGAATAGATAATTGTTTAAATAACCCCTTTTGAAGATGTTTATAAGATTGTATCAGTAGCCTATTGGTTTACTTAAGTTTTTAAACTTAATAATTACTTTTTGTTTCCGTATTCTTCTTTCGATTTACCAAATCTTCTGTCAAATTCCCGGTATATATCTGAAGGTTCTATCCCATAGTACGATAACAGAATTAATGTGTGAAAAAACAGATCTGTTGCCTCGTATATGATTTCATCTTTATCTTTATTCTTTGCACCTATTATGGTTTCACCAGCTTCTTCACCAATCTTTTTTAAAATCCCATCCAATCCTTTTTCAAAAAGGCTGCTTACATAAGAGTTTCCTTTTGGGTTTCTTTTCCTATCATCGATTACTTCAAAAACATCATCCAGTGTTTTTTTGTTTTTGATATCCGTATAAGTGGGTGATCCGTTTTTAGTTATGTCAATATTTGAGAAGAAACATGTTCTATTGCCTGTATGACAGGCGACTCCTTTTTGTTTGACGGTAATAAGTATAGAATCTCTATCGCAATCGAAGTATATATCCTCAACCTCTTGGATATTTCCGGACTCTTCCCCTTTTTTCCAGAGCTTACTTCTGGATCTGCTCCAAAAATGTGCTCTTTTTGTTTTGATAGTCTTTTGCAATGCTTCTTCATTGGCATAGGCAAACATAAGTACCTGTCCATTCCGGGCATCTTGGACTATTACCGGGATTAGACCCTCTTCGTCAAATTTCAGATCTCTGATGATATCTTCCATAGCCATTTTCAATTACTATGATAACTGAAGAAGTAAAATATTATATTATGATACTTTACTCATTGAAATTTCTTATTTATATTTATAAAACAAAGATAAAATATAGAAGAGGTATTAAATGGCAAGGGTAACCATAGAAGATTGTTTAGAAAAAGTTGTAAATAGATTCGCTCTTTCGGTTGCATCAATGAAAAGGGCAAAACAACTCGTTAAAGGAGCAACTCCGCTCTCCGAAGAAACTGAAAACAAGCATGTAGTTACTGCTCTTAGGGAGATAGCCGAGGATAAAATAAAGGTTGTATATCCTCAGGATCAAGATAGTTATTGATTTCTTCCTCTATTTTTTAATGATATAAACTTTCTCAAGACTTATTATTTTTAAAGATTTATGATTCATGTTGGAATTGATACAGGTGGTACATTTACCGATTTTGTTATAAAACACGGTAGCAAGTTGTTAATTCACAAGATTCCTTCAACACCAACAAATCCATCACAAGCTGTACTTAAGGGCTTAAAAGCCATTATTCCAGACGGAGAAGGTGATTTAGAGATTATTCACGGTACAACTGTCTCAACAAATGCTTTGATTGAAAGAAAGGGAGGGAAAGTCGCATTAATTACAACAAAAGGATTCGAGGATGTGATTGAGATTGCGAGACAAAACAGAGATGAATTGTACAACATATTCTGGGAGAAACCCTCAACCCTCGTTGGGAAGGAACACAGATACGGGGTTAATGAAAGAATCGATTTCAAGGGCAGGATTCTTAAAAGGATTAATGAGAATGAAATATCAAAACTTGCATTAAAACTTAAGAGAGGGAGATTTGATTCCATCGCGATTTCCTTATTACATTCTTACGTAAACGATAAACACGAAAAGATAATAGAAAACAAGTTAAAAGATTTGGGTATACCACTATCCGTTTCATCAAAGATATTCCCCGAATTTAGGGAATATGAGAGAACCTCAACCGTAGTTACAAATTCGTACCTGATTCCAAAAGTAAAGAAATATATTGAAGATTTAAGTTCCGGGCTTGATAAGACAGAAATATCCATCATGCAATCCAACGGTGGATTAATCAAACCGTCAAAAGCATCTAAAGAGCCGGTCAGAATTATTTTGTCGGGACCAGCTGCCGGAGTTGTCGGAGCATTTAGTATTTCTTCGTTAGTAGGATATAAAAAGGTAATTACCTATGATATGGGTGGTACTTCCACTGATCTGGCACTTTGTGATGGTGAATTGAATTTTAAAACGGAAGCGAAGATAGCCGGGGTTTCTATTAATGTTCCAATGATTGATGTAACAACCATAGGTGCCGGAGGTGGTTCAATTGCCTATATTGATTCAGGGGGGGCATTGAAAGTAGGACCAATGAGTGCTGGAGCCGATCCTGGGCCGGCATGTTACGGAAAGGGAATTAATCCTACAGTTACGGATGCCAACCTTGTGCTTGGAAGATTACGTGAAGAATGGTTTTTAGGCGGTAATATGAAGATATCTTATGTAAGAGCAAAAAAGTCCATGGATAAGCTTTCAAAAAATTTGGGTTTATCTCTAGAAAAAATTTCTGAGGGGATAATAAGTGTAGTAAATGCAAATATGGAAAGGGCAATGAGAGTTATATCGCTCGGTAAGGGCCATGATCCAAGAGATTTTTCATTTTTGTCTTTTGGCGGAGCAGGTGGTCTACATGCATGTGAACTGGCAAGAAATCTGGAGCTAAAAAACTTAATATTCCCGATTAATCCCGGTGTTTTGTCTGCGATGGGCATGCTGATGGCCGATTCCTTTAAAGATTTTAGCAAAACAGTATTTATAAAAAGTGACTCACATAGTTTGGCTAAAATTGATAAACAGCTTAAATTGTTGGAAAGAAAAGCGCTAAATGAATTTCCGAAAAGAAAATTATTATTTAAATATTTTCTGGATGTTAGGTATAGGAGGCAATCGCACGAATTAACCATTCCTTTTTCAAAGGACTTTGAGAACGTGTTTCATAGAACACATAAAAAGAATTTTGGATATATGAAAAAAAATGACGAAATAGATATAGTTACTGTACGTCTTCGTGTTATTGAGGTCAAAAATAAGCTTAAGATTGCGAGATTAAAAAATAAAAAGAAATCTATAGACACGATGGTTGGAACGGTCTTTTATAATGGTAAAAGAATAAATATAAAGATATATAAGAGAGATGACTTATATGAGGGGTTGAGGTTTGATGGGCCCAGTTTAATCCTAGAAAATACCTCTACAATTTTTATCCCCCCCGATTTTAAGTGCGGTGTAGAACAATTCGGCAATATAATTTCTGAAGTTCTATAGAGTTAAATTAATTTATATTTATGTTTAATAGAGAATAATATGATGGGCGTTAATAATGTCGGATAAGACTAATATAGTACTCGGGGCCGGGATGACAGGTTTGGCAGCTGGTATGGTATCCGGACTGCCCGTATATGAATCAGCAACTGTGCCCGGGGGCATATGCTCATCATACTATCTACGTCCTAACACCACTGCCCCTTTGTATGATGCTCCGGAAGATGGTGAAGGGTATAGGTTTGAGATTGGCGGTGGGCACTGGATCTTTGGCGGCGACCCAACTATTTTGCATTTTATAGAATCAATAGTTTCTGTTAAATCATACAGGAGAAAATCCGCTGTTTATTTCAGTAAAGAAGATTTGTATGTGCCATATCCCATACAAAACCACTTGGCGTACCTGGGTAAGGATATTGCAAAGAAGGCCATAGATGAAATTATACATTCTCCAAAAAGAATACCGATAACGATGGAGGAGTGGCTTGAAATAAGTTTTGGAAAGACACTGATGAAAAAATTTTTTGCACCGTTCCATGAGCTTTATACTGCGGGACTATGGACGGAGATTGCACCACAGGATGCTTATAAATCCCCTGTGGACCTGTCACTAGCTGTTAAGGGTGTATTAAAAAAAAAACCGCCAAAAGTGGGATACAATGTAACTTACTTATATCCAAGGGAAGGTTTGAACATCCTATCGCAAAGAATTGCCAAGAGATGTGAAATTTACTATAACAAGACGGTAGAAAGGATAAGTATAAGGAAAAAGGAAGTAGAGTTTTCAGATGACTCAGTACAGGGATATAAAAATCTCATCTCTACATTGCCACTCAATAAGGTGATTGAAATGTCTGGCATAGATATTGGAATGGAGCCTGATGCATATACCTCTGTATTGGTATTGAATATTGGAGCTAAAAAAGGGAGTAAATGTCCACAAGAACATTGGCTTTATATACCGGACAGTAAATCAGGATTTCACAGAGTAGGCTTCTATAGCAATGTGGATTCTTCCTTCTTGCCAAAGTCTTCCCGTAGTGAGAAAGACAGGGTAAGCATCTACGTTGAAAAAGCCTTTAGGAACGGTGAAAAGCCGACAGATAAGGAAATTAAGAAATATTCAAGATCTGTTATTAGGGAACTGAAGAATTGGAAATTTATTGAAGAAGAAGAAACTGTACATCCAACGTGGATCGAAGTCGCCTATACCTGGAAAAAGCCCGATTCAATTTGGAAGAAAGTAGCTATGAATGAACTTGAAAAAAGAGGAGTTTACCAAATTGGAAGGTATGGTAGGTGGATATTCCAGGGAATTGCTGAATCTATTAAGGATGGTTTTTTTGCTGGAGGGGCATTGAAAAACTGAGAAATTATACTTTTTCTAAATGTTTTATGTGCTCAGTTAAAATATCTAAAAAAATCTATGCCGTACTTTGGTTTTGGCTAAAGCCTTATTCTATATCTATCTAAACTGATATAAGAATTTAATTGAATTAGTTAGTTATTTTTGCAATTTGGTTAAAATAAAGAGTCAAAATCGACACGAGAGAAAATCTCCAAATTACCACCCCTTGTAGCATTCCAAATTTTTCCATCATTCTTTAAGTATTCCTCATTTGCAGCTACCATTGATTTTTTCATCATATGAATTCGTGGCTTGGACCACAAATCTCCTGGTTCCAGGTAATCTGGTACAAAATGATTATTTTCGGTGCCATTGGATATATATGCCCCATTTTCATCAATTTTTACATCGTCTGGTATGTTATAATTGAAATCCATTCCGATTAAATATATTTCTCTAATGCCCATAAAGAACGCCAGTTGTAAAAGAGTATACGTAACAGTGCAACCTGCATATATGCATTCTAATGCATTAGTTGAAAATTTAGGGGGTTCAGGATAATTAAATTCTACATCCCAAAGTCTTTCCCATTTTAGGTTATAATATATTGCAGTCTTAATTCTTGGCATAAAAAAATCTAATATATCTGGCAAAATCTTTACAGTGTTATCTATATTTTTAATCTCATTCCAGTGATTTCGCGCAAATGAGCTATCTTCTAAAGAGTAATAAGTTGGTCTCCAATCTGTATATTTAAATGCTAGATAGATTTTATTGGATGAAAATGTTATTTCATTCTTTAATTTTTCCAGGTCAGATATTTTTAGGCTTGGACCATTTCCTATTATGAAACATCTCTCCCTGTGGATATTTTTTAATGATGCTAACTTTGGATTGTATTTTACAGGTAGCCCGATTTTGTATAAATTTCTTAAAAATTTTTCAATGATTCTATGTTTGTAGTTAGCTAATATTATTAATATTAAGTGTTTACGCCTATACCATAAAATCGGATTAATTAGTTTTAATAAATGTGTCATTGGCTAATTTTAACAATATTTTAGGTATATAATTATATTTGATTTAAATCGTTTATATTTGGTTTTTAATCTAGTTATGTAGTGATGTTAAAATAACTCTAGTAAATTCTTAAGGACTTTAAGATTAACTAAGGCAAAAAGTTTAAAGTCTTGGTCTTAGTTTTTCTTTAATATTTTCTTCAGATTCATAAACTTTTTTAATACCATCCCCGAGTGCTTTTTCAATCACTCTTATATCTCTTACTAATCTCATAAACCCCCAGGGTTCGACTGAAGCGGATTGGTCAGTTCCCCACATTGTTCTATCTAAGGTGATATGTCTTTCAACAAAGCAGGCACCTAAAGTAACTGCTGCACATGTTGTTTGCAAACCTACTTCATGTCCTGAATATCCAATTGGGCAATCGTATTTGTTCTTAAGAGTGGTTATCATTTTCAAGTTCAGTTCTTCAGTTTTGCAAGGATAGCTACTTGTACTGTGAGCTATCAACAGTTTATCATTATCTATTAAGGATACGGCATGATCTATTTCTTCCATAGTTGACATTCCGGTAGATAAAATAATTGAAGTGTTAGTTTGGTCTATATATTTTAGCAGTTCATCATCTGTCAAACAGGCTGACGGTATTTTATAAATGGGAGGGGAAAACTGCTCAATTAAATCAAAAGAAGGTTTATCCCAGCAGGATGCGAACCAAGTGATGTTTTTCTCTTTACAATACCTATCTATTTCTTTGAATTGTTCATTATTAAATTCGATTCGGTGTCTATATTCTAAATAGGTCAAAGTGCCCCAGGGGGTTTCTCGAAGGATATCACGCTGATGTTCAGGGACACAAAGTTCAGGGGTTCTCTTTTGAAATTTAATTCCATCACAGCCTGCCAAAGAAGCAGCATCTATCAGCTTTTTTGCGATTTCTATATCACCATTGTGGTTAATTCCAATCTCTGCAATTATAAATACTGGTTGGTTATTCCCAATAATGTGGTCACCAATCTTAATTTTCTCTGACATCATTTAAGTCCTTAGTAATTTTTTTTCTATCAAGTCAGTTATTTCTCTAACGGCTCCCTCGCCACCATTAGAGTCAAGAATTACTTTTGCTGCTTTCTTTACTTTTTCGTGAGAGTCATTAACTGCTACACCACATCCAACAGCATTTAAACACAACAAGTCATTAGTATCATTCCCAACATAAATGACATTTGATATGTCTAGACTAGCTTTTTCTAACCATTTTTTTAGAGCCGATGATTTATCCTGAATTCCATAAACACATTCTAATCCTAATTTCTCACAACGTGCTTTCACAACTGGGTTTTTTTCTGTAGATAAAACTAAGACAGGAATATTTAAAATTTTTGTTTGTGCTAAACCCAGTCCATCGCTCCGGTTACATAAAACTGCTTCCGAACCATCTTCCAATACTAGCACCTTGTTGTCAGTTAATACGCCATCGAAATCTAATACAAGAGCAGAAATACTGTTTGGAAGTAAGTCTAATATTTTTTCTTGTTCTTGTTCATGCATTATTGCTTCAGCAATACGTAAATCTATCGGATTATCAATTTCAAGACAACGCTCTGGAGGTATAATGTACATTTCAGTTTTTCCAAAAAAACGGTGTTTTGCTTCCTTAAAACCCTTGGTTCGCATTACGTAAACTGCACCTGTCTCTATAAATTGAGGATTCATATTTTGTCTAAGTACACGATTATTTTTATCATGATTAATCCCAATTAGATTTCCTCTACTATTTTTTTTCCAAAGAAAGTGATGAAATTTTGAAACAGATAATGCACAGTCTGCTTTTTCATTTATCAGAGTATCTATTGTCCCATCGATATCTTGTGGAAGTGTCAATGGAGAAGTGCATTGTAAAAAAACAACAATATCTGGGAAATACTTTTCATTTCTATTTAAATGTTTTAAAGCATGTAACAAAGCCAATTCTGAAGAAGATTTATCTTTGCTAATTGATTTTGGTCTTTTTATAACTTCAGCACTATATTTTTTTGAGATATAAGCAATACTATCATCGTCTGTAGAAACAATGACACGTTCAATTTTTTTGGACTTTTTAGCATTTTCAATTGTATGAGCAATAAGTGGTTTTCCATTTAGAATCTGGAGATTTTTAAAAGGAACTTCCTTTGAACCTCCTCTTGCAGGAATCAGGGCTAAAATTTTCATATTTTCTTATTTATAATAAAATGGATTATTGATAATTGAAACCTAATTAAGATAATTATTTGCATTATTTGCTATTAGAACTTCCTTTAAAAACTCGTTGTATTTCCTAATTTGATTATTAATTGAAAAACATGACCAATATTTTTCGAAAGCATTATTACTATATTGCATTGCTTTACTAGGATTTGATAATATATGCGTAAATGCTTCTACGAAGCTATCTAATTCTAATGGAGAAAATAATAATCCAGATTTATCATTATCAATAAGCTCTGATATTCCATCCACATTAGAAGCAATCACAGGAGTTTTTAAAGCCATTGCTTCTAAAATTACAATAGGCATTGCTTCTGCAAGTGATGGCAAAATTAGAAGATCGGAGGCATAAATATATTCTTTCGCATCTTGTCTTGCACC
>JAZGCJ010000293.1:0-2107 GCA_036476895.1 Thermodesulfobacteriota bacterium | reverse complement strand
GCATCTTTCTCCTGGAAAAGCTTCCTCCTACGAAAAACTTCATTTAAGGTTACAACTTCATACAACGAACCTTGGGCAATATGTAGGAATTGTATAAATTCTTTCTTATATTGACGTCCTTTTCCTTTTTACCCCGTTAAATAAGATTTGAGATCTTTTGTGAAGCCCGCATATAAGTCCATGTCTTTCATACTCTGTAGTATATATGTGTAGTACACAAAAGAAACTCAACCTATTTAACTGGGCAAGTATTCTGAGGAGGGGAAGTTACCGCAGCTTCCATTTGGCTAATCAATCTTATATGTTTGTTTTGTGGCAGTTTTTCGAGTGTACCAAGTACAGTGTCTGCTAATTCTACAGCAAGCTGCCAAACATCAAGCTTTTCAAATGGAAATATATATTTCTGCATCTTTTCTCCTCAAACCTCTGACCTAAATCTGATCATGACTAAAGTTTAAAGTGTGAAGTGAACTAAAGTGTTTATGTATAATTAAAGAATTTAAGGATTTGAGGAATTGAGGGATTAAAAAATATCAAGATAAAAAGGGGACAGATTTATTATTCAACACTTTCAATCTCCAAATCTTCAAGGATTTTCTTTATCACTCTTCTCATCTCCGGAATATGCTCCGAACACACAGCATACACTATCTCTGCATCTATATCAAAATAGTGGTGCGTTATTATATCCCTCATCCCTTTTGCTTTCTTCCAGTCGATGTCAGGATAATTCGAAAGGAGCTTTGAATTGGTCAGTTTATCTATCTGTTTTAACGCCTCACCAATATTTATCAGTTGCATACATATACTATCCAGCTTTTCAAGACCGATATCATCCTTTATGAAATCATCGCTCGACCGGATTGCTTGAAATCTTTTGGTAACCTGTTCCAGTGCCCAGCCTATATTCTTCAGGATCTCGATGACAAGTTCTCTGTCATACATAAATGACATCCTTCTCTATTCTATGCCTTAAGGCCTTGTTCATCCTTTCTCTAAGCCTTACAACATCTACTTTATTGCCGAAAGCCTCTTCAATAGTCTGTTTAATGCCTATCATATAAAACATGTCTGGCCTTTCAAGCTCTACTACAACATCAATATCGCTCTCATCTGTAATATTGCCTCTGGCACAGGAACCAAAAATCCCGATCTTTTTTACTCTAAATTCCCTTTTAAAAAAATCTTTTTGAGTTCGTAGAAAACCTATTATCTGATTAGTTGTTAATTGCATATAGCACCCTTAACCAAAAAAAGCACCCATTTATTTCTTTTTCATTTATCTCATAAATCAAGACGAAGGATCCGCCAACGTGAACTCTTCGTTTATTTTGCAATGGTTTTCGCAGCGGTTTAAAACGATAGGGATCCTCTAGTATATCTTGTACTTTCCGATTAATTAACCGTAGCATTTTTTTGTCTTTCTTCTGAAGTCTTTTGAATTTTTTGTCAAGACTTTCCTTGACCGCAAGCTTATACACTATTTTAGTCCGTATCTCTTTTCAAAGTCATCGACTATAATTGACCTTTCCAGATCGATATCTCTCATTCGTAAAATAAAATCTTCACGCAACTCCGGTTCCTCTAAAAGTATCTTTTTAATCTGCTCTACATCACGCTGCAGATCAGCAACTTTTTTGTAAATAGTTTCGAGTGTTATATTCTTCATTTCTACGGACTCCTTTTCTTGTTACTTTTGTAACACATTTTTGACGTTAGAAAACATAGGGACAATTCGCTCGCCCTGTTAGATGACAGATTTCTTAGCAGGTGAGATATTTTCACGTATGTAATGCACATAAGCCGTTCAGAAAGTTATAAAAGTTTTTTATCTAACAGGGCAAGCTGTCATTTGTCATTTGTCCTTGGTCCACAGTGAAATAGACCCCAGTGGAATAATTGTTTCCACCCTGAAGGAATAGACTCCCCAGTGGAATAATTGATTCCACGGGGCAAGTCACATTCCTCGGGGCACGCGGGGCAAGTAAATCATTTCACCCCAATGGAATTGGCTTCGTTTTCCACAGGGCAAGCATGGCAGGCCACAGTGAAATAGATGAATCATTTCACCCCAATGGAATTGGCTTCGTTTTCCACAGGGCAAGCA
>JAZGCJ010000292.1:0-4793 GCA_036476895.1 Thermodesulfobacteriota bacterium | reverse complement strand
AGTAATGTTTTTTCAGAAAAAATTCAAGAAAATATGTTAAAAAGTAATATTGGGAGACTTTCGATTAAAAGAGAAATATTGAAAGCCCAATTTGGCGTACTTAGGATCAAAGACATCGAGAAAATAGATCATTCAATTGATGTTTGTCTTGAAGTACTCGATAGCATATTGAAGTCTGATAATAAAAGGTGACGCACCCCTTTGTTTTGTATTTAATATTGTGGTCAAATGCTAAAGAATAGGGTCTGTCCCCAATTACCTCCTTGCTATTTGTTGTTTTAGCAAATCATTCTTTATCGAAAAAAACAAAGATGTAGCGGCGGTTCTTGTGTGTGCTGCACTCGGAGATACATTGAAACGTTTTGCTAACTTGCCTGGCTATGATTCTTCAGGTATAAATATGTCCGGTGTTGTTAATTATTTGAAATCAAAAGGCCTAATGTCTGGAGTTCAAAAACCTTTATTTGGAATAATGCCAATAATTAGAAATTATGCTATGCATGTGCAATCGGATGAAATCATCCGAAAAGATATCAGAGCATAATAGGATTTGTAGACCAATTATTGTTACAAAGATTTAATGTTTTACAACTCATTCCGCCGGATTGTAACCGTCACCTTTTCGGGCGGCGCTTCTAGCCGGTGAAGTCGGATGTTAGGTTCTTAAGATTGATATTTTTTCACCAATTATTTCATAAATTAAGGAGAACTATGTAATGAAAGCATTAATTTTGGCCGCAGGACAGGGGATAAGACAAAAACAAAATGGTGATTCCAAACCATTAATTCCTTTACTTGGATTGGGCTTTATTGAAAGGGTAATTTTGACAGCTAAACAATCAGGTATTAAAGAATTTCAGATTGTCATAGGTTGCAATGGCAAAAGAATCCGAAAATATTTAGGAAATGGAAAAAAATTGGGTGTAAATGTTGATTATATATATAATGATGAGTGGAAAAAAGGAAATGGCGTATCAGTTTTTAAGGCAAAAGACTTTATACATGATCCCTTTATTCTTTTAATGGCTGACCATTTGTTTGATTATAAAATCTTATCTGCACTTCAAAAACAAACAATTGAAGAAGATGAATGTATTCTTTGTGTGGATAAAAATCATCATAAATATTTAGATGAGGATGATGCTACAAAAGTTTTTATAGAAGACGGCTTAATTAAAGATATCGACAAACAACTTAACCATCATAATGCAATTGATACAGGCATATTTTTATGTACGCCATCTATTTTCGAAGCCCTTGAAGAAAGTATTAATAGCGGAAACGAGAGTTTATCTGCAGGAATAAAAGTATTAGCAAATCGTCAGAAAATGAAAGCTCTTGATATTTCTGATAAATACTGGCTTGACGTGGACGACGATAGCGCTTTGAAAAATGCCAAATCTTTGTTGTTTGAAAAATTACATAAAAGTACAGATGGGCCTGTCTCCAGGATATTAAATAGACCCATTTCAAACAAAATATCTGAATTGCTTTTAAAAACAAATATAACCCCCAACCAAATTTCATTAATAAGTTTTATTCTTGGTCTTTTCGGTGCACTATTTTTTTATATTGGAGATTACGTCTATCTCGTTATCGGTGGACTGTTAGTTCATTCATCATCCATAATTGACGGTTGTGATGGTGAAGTTGCACGGTTGAAGCTTATTGAGTCAAGGTATGGTGGATGGTTCGACGCTGTTTTGGATAGATATGCAGATGCGATAATTATTTTTGGGTTGGTTTATGGTCATTGGATATTACATAATGACATTATTATTTGGACTATCGGTTTTATGGCTCTGATGGGTGGTTTTATAAATAGCTATACTGCGGATAAATATGATGCAATATTTAGGAAAGAAATAAATAAAATCAATGGAATTAGAATGGGAAGAGATATAAGGCTATTTATAATTTTTATAGGTGCATTGAGTAATCAGATTCTTATTACATTGGCAATTTTAGCAATCATTAGTAATTTTGTATCAATTAGAAGGCTGGTCGTCTTGAGATTTAAAAATGCTTAAAAATATTGAATCAGAAATAGAAATGATTATTTCGAAATCTAAAGTTCCAGAAGATTCAATACATTCCCAAAATACGAGAGAATGGGTTTTAAAATTAAAACCAGAGGCGGATAAGGCACTTCAAATTGCTGCATTGGGACATGACATAGAAAGAAGTATTGAAGAACGGAAAATCAAACGAGAGAATTTCACAGATTACGACGAATTTAAAAAAGCTCACTCACAGAATAGTACAATTATATTATGTGAAATTTTTTCAAGGCATAACATTAACCAAACATTTATTGAGAAAGTATCTAATATAGTGATGCTTCATGAATTTGGTGGGACAAAGGAAGCGAATATCCTGAAAGATGCAGATAGTATTTCATTCTTTGATGTCAATTTACCATTCTATTTTCAAAGAAATTCGGAAAGAGAAACTACTTTTAGAATGAAATGGGGATACAAAAGGTTATCGAAAGTCGCCAAATCGATAGTGAGAAATTTCAGCTATGATGATGATGACTTGGAAGCACTTTTTCATAAGATTGTTTAGAAACATTCTAATGATTTATAAATAAAAGTGTTTTTGATAATCAGATTTAATATTCCGTATAATTCTGCTAATTGTTGTAACTTCTTATTTATAAGCAATTTACACCTAACAAAAGTTTTCACCTTTCTGCAAGGGCTATGTTTGATAAAAGCGCCGCCGCTTGAATAAGAAGGGGAAGCAACCCTTTATTTGTGGGTTAATCCTGTATAATCAGTAGTTAGCACTAAAGGGAAATCATGAGCGAAACCAGATATGTTGTGTTATCTTGTGTTTTGTACAGCATAAATTGAAACTATATTCCAAATCTATTCTCCGAGATGCCGGATGACACCGTATTTCCGGGGCACCACAAGATCTGCCTTTCTGACTGGTTGGCCTTTTTTTACTATGTAATCAATGTCCATGATTTCTATAAACTCCGCTGTATAGTCCTTTAGCACACCTGAATATTTAAAGATTTTCTCACCTTTGATAAACTCAAGTATCACCCTATGACCAATATATCTTTCTAATAAAGGCTCGAAAGAAGTTCCCACAGAACTCATCAATTCTTTTTGCATCTGAGAGACATGTTTATCTTGAGAAGTTAGTACCGCCCCGGCGGGAGTGGCTCTTTTGGCCTGACTGATTAGCAGATTCACCACCTCCGTCACCGAATCTCTCACCGTTTTGAAGACATTTAGTATTTTTCTTTTAAGCTTTCTTAAGGCTCTGGGATGATAGGTTCTTTCTAATTCTTTATCCCTTTCTTTTTTAGCATCTTCAGTTAATTCGTCGTGGTAGCGAAGTAATGCTTGAATATTGGGATACTCGTATTTATATAAAATATAACTCGTCTCATCGTGTCCATTTTTATGTTTGTGGTTGGTTGGATAAATTAATTCTAAACCCGTATTTTCCACTCTCAATTTACCCCAAATTATCTTACCAGTTGTTTCTTCCAGGGTTACCAGGTCATGCAAAAAATCATTCAGGCATTTATCCCTGTTTTTTCTTCTAATAAAAGCAGCAACAACTGTAGATAGGACAATAAAAATTATAGTTATGGCAAATGTATCAGGCATAATAAACTCCTTTTAAAATAGTGAAATCTTGTCGTTGAAGGTGTCGATGACTTTATTATTATAACTGAGCTTTCTATCCTGTTCGAGAAGTCCGGTCTTAAAGCTCTTCCCGACGATGTGCAGCTAAAGGCATCAGGCGGTGCCTCGAATACAGTTTAAGTGGCTACATTTAAGATAGGCCAGAATTTGGAGGTAGTTAACCTACTTGATTCTGGCAAGGAAGGAAGGACACAAGAAGAAAGGCTCAAAAATAAATGGTTGACCCGCTATAAAAACGCAATATCATCCACTGCATTCATTGGAAGTTTGGTTGGTCACGAAGATAAGGAAGATTTCGCCTTAGAAGATTTGTTCCCAGAAGATTACTATTTGAAGAAGTTCCAAGAGTCTCATAAGAAGAAAATGCAAATTGCAGGTGTCAACAATATCTCACTAACTGGAAAAGGAATACTTTGTCAAGGAGTGAGCAGGGCCTGCGAGAAGGTAAATTTGGTGTACAATAAGCGCTATGTAGTAAAATTAATTCAAAAAGACATCGTCAAGATGAAAAACGTCAACGAGTTGGTAAACGGTACAGAAGATAAAGCTAAGAACCTTCTGGAAAACTTGAGCAAACTGTTTAACTGATTCTTCGCAACGTTAGTATTGTTCTTAAGCAAATGTATAATAGGCGCATTAACACGGACGTTGCCCTACTGGAGAGAGATCTCTAAGTTTTGAGCACTGTCGCAAGTTTCATCTTGTTTGTAAGTTAGGTGCCCTGAATGGCAGCGCCGGTTATGCGAAATCTTATACCACTTATCATAATTTATGAATACTGATAATAAACCAAGATGTGGATGGATGGGGGACGATGAACTCATGCTTCGTTATCATGACGAAGAGTGGGGAGTTCCTGTACATGATGATCAGAAATGGTTTGAATATTTAGTTCTCGATGCTTTTCAGGCAGGGCTTTCCTGGAAAACTGTACTTAATAAGAGGGAAGGGTTCAGGAAAGTTTTTCACGAGTTTGACCCTGAAATAGTTTCAATGATGACAGATAAAGAAATTGAAGATGTAAGAAATAATCCGGCTATCATAAGAAACAGACTAAAAATAAACTCAGCTGTAAGCAATGCAAAGGCTTTTTTGAGGCTTAAGGAAAAGCATGGTTCGTTT
>JAZGCJ010000291.1:0-4944 GCA_036476895.1 Thermodesulfobacteriota bacterium | reverse complement strand
AAAGAAATATGGATAGTTGATCTAAATTCACTAAGAAACTCACAAGTCTTTTTTATTAAATTATTCAGACTTGTGTACAAGACCTTTTATGAGTATAACCAAAATGAATTAACTCTCAGGGCAATGGGTTTAGTTTATATCACCCTGCTTTCATTAATACCGCTTATTGCATTTAGCCTATCACTTCTCAAAGCTTTTGGAGTTGTTGACAATCAACTTGAACCTTTTCTGGACAGGGTATTGGAACCTCTTGGGGGAAAAGGCAATGAGATAAGTCAAAAAATATTAGAATTCATTACCAATATAAGATTTGGGGTACTTGGAACGGCAGGGTTAGTAATGCTTATTTACACTTCTTTGAATCTGATTAAAAGAATTGACGATTCAATAAACTATATTTGGAAGGTAAAAAGAACAAGAAGCTTAGCCAGAAGGTTTAGTGATTATATAAGTTTGCTTCTGATCGGTCCGATAGTTATTTTTGCAGTAGTAGGTTTAACCGCTTCTTTAGAGAGTAACGATATAGTTCAGCGTATCTTGTCTATTGAACCATTTGGAACGATTGTGTTTATATCTGCAAAAATATTCCCATATATAATAATTATCTCAGTATTTACATTTATATACATGGTTTTTCCGAATATAAATGTCAGATTCAAGTCAGCGTTAACAGGGGGAGTTATATCAGGTATTTCCTTTCAGACCATAAGCTGGGTTTTTGCGTCATTTATTTCAAAGTCTACCCATTATGCTGCAATTTATTCAAGTCTGGCTGTTTTAATAGTATTTATGATATGGTTATATGCTAATTGGTTGGTATTGCTTATAGGTGCGCAATTTTCTTATTGTTACCAGAATTTAAATATAGCAAATATAAGTGGAAATAACTTGGAATTAAGCCCTAAACTCAAGGAAAAAATTTTACTGACCATTATGTACATGATAAGTTACAGCTTCTACAATGGAGGAAATAGATACAGTTTTGATAAACTATCCCAGGAGTTGAAGTTGCCAAATCATGAAATATATGATTCCCTTGAAAAACTGGAAAAAAACAACTTCATAGTTAAAACGGATGATAATCCACCGACCTATGTGCCTTCAAAGGATTTAGAAAATATCAAGATTAATGAACTGATTAAGATATCAAGGGAAAATGAACATACGGAAGAGATTGAAAAAATATATCTTTCAAATCCGGTTATAGATAAAATCACAGACAAAATCGAGAAATCAATTAATGAAGCATTGGAGGATAATTCATTTAAAGATCTTCTGAAAAAGTAGTTCCAACTAAAACACCTTAACCCCAACAACCAGGTAATATATCAAAATAAAATAAAAGGAAACAGGAAATACAAATATCAAGCTGTCAAATCTGTCCAAGACACCGCCATGCCCCGGTAAAATACCACCGGAATCTTTAACACCAACACCTCTTTTTATTGAAGATTCAACCAGGTCACCAAACAAAGCAGTAACACCAATTAATAATCCAAAAGCGATTGCCTGTATGTAATTAATTGGGTAATTAAACAAATAATTAACTACCAGTGCCGTTATAACAGCTAATATTAATCCTGCAATTGTTCCCTCCTTGGTCTTCCCAGGGCTTATTCGTGAAATCAGCTTCCGCTTTCCAAACAGCTTTCCAAAAAAATACGCACCTGTATCATTTAAGAAAGTACATGCAAACACAAACACTAAAGCTACAAAACCAATGTCCAACTGTCCTTGTACGGACTCGGTGTACTTGTTGATTTCAGAAAGATTGTCAATATTTCTTAACAAGATCGCATGACTTAAAAACCAACCAAAATATATTATAGAAAATAAACTTAGTCCTATTCTATCTATATAATCATCCATTCTCTTTTTTCTTAACTCTAATATAAAAAAAACAATAAGAATTATTGTAAGTGCAAATGCAAATATCGGATAACCAAAACTTGATGAAATAACCAGTATGAAAGTAAATATTAAAATTGTGTATTTTTGTAGCTGAATATTCTTTGACTCCAGGAGTTTAAAAAATTCAAGTTCGGCAACAATTGCTAGTATCGTAATAAAAATTAAGAATATTATTCCACCAAGTTTAATTACAAAATATAAAAATGGTATTCCCACCAATGCCGTTAACAGTCTTTTTGTTAAATTGCTCATGATATGTGTTCAGTATATTATTTCGGGGTAAATATAACCGGTTAATAGGTGGGGTTTTAAAATGACGAATAGATTTGAGATATTCATACCAAATAATAAACCAATGAAAACAGTTTTATTTTTATCGGGTTCAGGAACTAACCTCAAAGCAATTTATAACGAACAAGTTAAAATACAAAATTCCGGTGAAAAAAACTGTGGAAATATTGAATTAGTGTTTTCTAATGTACCCGCCTGTAAAGGAATAGATCTTTCAAGATTGTTAGGCATATCCACTGTTTCATTGAGCTCGAAAAGATTTTTTAAAATACTTGGAGAGAATCCAGACGAAGAAATGTTAAGAGATTACTATGATTCAGCGGTATTTTCACTTATTGAAGATTTGGTAGAGCCCGATCTCATTATACTTGCCGGTTACAGAAGACGCATTGGTCAGGCAATTTCTAATAAATACAAAAACCGCATTATTAATCTCTATCCAGGGGATATAACAAAATCAAATCTTAAAAGGGGTGTGGATGCTTCGATCCAGGCAATCAGAAATGGCGAAAAATCTATAAAAGCTTCGGTATTCCTTCATAGAACGGACAACAGGTTTGGTCCATGCATTTTGCAGTCAAAGCCTGTATCTATTGAGGGCTTCAACGAGAATGATAAGGATAAACTAAATGAAAAAATAAGGATTGAAGCCGAATGGAAGATATTCCCATATGTTGTTCACGAATTAATTGCCAAAGGGAGGGTAAGTGTGGATGAGGAAGATAACATATATATCGATAACTATAAAATTCCGGTAAATGGGTACCAGTTTACGGATTGCTGATTTTCCCCCATGTGTCTCTTAGCGTAACCGTTCGGTTAAAAACCATCGATTCTGCCGTTGAATCTACGCTATCCAGGAAAAAATAACCTAATCTTTCAAATTGATAGTTCATACCTTTTTCTGCATTTTCTAGGCTCGGTTCTAATCTGGCATCTTTAATTATTTTTAGAGAATCAGGATTTATGTATTCTTTATAATCCTTAGCTTCTTCGTTACTCTCAGGGACTGGGACAGTGAATAATCTGTCATACAATCTTACTTCACCCGTAATGCAGTGCCTGGCGGATACCCAATGAATCGTTCCCTTAACCCTTCTCCCATCGGGGGAAGAGCCTCCCCTTGTTTTGGGATCGTATGTGCAATGTATTTCAATTATATTTCCATCGGGATCTTTGACTACATCTGTGCATGTTATATAATAGCCATACCTGAGCCGTACTTCCCTACCGGGTGATAATCGAAAGTACTTTTTTGGGGGATCTTCCATAAAATCGTTTCTTTCTATATACAGTTCTTTTGAAAATGGTACTTTTCTACTACCCATGCTAGAATCCTCAGGGTTATTAACGGCATCCAATTCCTCGATTAAATCATCCGGGCAATTTGTAATAACAAGTTTAATCGGGTCTATCACAGCCATAACTCTCTTTGATGTTCTATTTAACTCGTCCCTTAAAAAATGCTCCAACAATGCAATATTTATGACGCTGTCCTGCTTTGTTACACCAATGCTATTACAAAATATTTTGATTGATTTTGCAGTATATCCTCTTCTCCTAAGTCCCGAAATTGTTGGCATTCTTGGATCATCCCATCCCCCTACATAATTCTTTTCAACTAACTCATTCAATTTTCTTTTACTAAGTACAGTGTAATTTAGGTTCAATCTGGCAAATTCAATTTGCTGGGAGTGATGTACTTCAAACTGATCAAGAAACCAATCGTATAGTGGCCTGTGGTCTTCGAATTCCAATGTACAAAGAGAATGGGTTATTCCCTCTATCGAATCGGAGAAACAATGAGCAAAATCGTACATCGGATATATTGACCATTTATTCCCGGTTCTGTAATGTTCTTTTTTCTGAATCCTGTAAATGACCGGGTCCCTCATGTTGATATTACCTGAAGACATATCTATCTTTGCTCTTAGCACATGCTCGCCTTCCTCAAACTCACCATTTTTCATTTTCTCGAGGAGTATCAGATTCTCCTCTACAGATCTATTTCTATGTGGACTTTCTTTTCCCGGTATATTTAATGTACCTCTATACTCTCTAATCTCATTCGTACTTAGGCTGTCCACATATGCTTTACCCTGCTTAATCAAGCCAATGGCATATTCGTATAATTTGTCGAAGTAATCCGATGCATAATAAAGCCTATCCTCCCAATCATATCCAAGCCATCTTACATCTCTAAATATTGATTCCACATACTCAATACTTTCTTTGGTTGGATTAGTGTCATCAAATCTTAGATTACAGGTTCCGTTATTCTCCTCTGCAACTCCGAAATTAAGAGAAATCGATTTTGCATGTCCTATATGAAGATATCCATTAGGTTCGGGGGGGAATCTGGTTGCTACCCTGCCCCCATATTTATTGTTTTCCAAATCCTTTGAAATAATATCCCTTATAAAGTCTGAGCCTTTTGATTCAATACTGTTCATATAGAGAATCCTTTTTATTATTAAATTAGAATATAATTATACAAATGCATTTTATTTTTTAAAATAAAAAATATATATTTTAGAATTAAAAATAGTTCGGCCTATGCAAAATTTATTATACAAAGTGGTAGAAACATCCGATGTTACAGACGAATGCCTTGAGAGAATAATTAATGAGTGGGTTGCTCAAGGCTGGGGTCTGGATACGATACAATTTGCTATGAGAGATTCTTCTAAAAGACCTGCAATGGCTTTTATAATATTTACAAATTCAGAAATCATTGAAGAC
>JAZGCJ010000290.1:0-2826 GCA_036476895.1 Thermodesulfobacteriota bacterium | reverse complement strand
CCAGTGTACTCCTGATATATATGTCTATAACAAAGAAAGAGAGCTATGCTACCATGGGCAAATAGATGATAATTGGCAAGAACCGGATAAAGTAACGTCACATGATTTAAATGACGCCATTGAAGCGTTGCTGGAAGGAAAAAAACCATCTCCCAATCAATACCCATCAATGGGATGTTCAATAAAGTGGAAGGAATGATTTATTTTACAGAGTATTTGTTATAAAATTAACGACCTGCATCACCAGCGACGCCGTGCTTCTCGCCGTCTGGTGAATGCAATTGTTCGGCACTGTTAACTTTTTATTGTCCTTGAATCACCTAGATGTACGCACAAATTCTTAATCAAAGAATAATCAGAATCTTGTCCAATACCTTGGTTTGGAATTATATCTATCACTGTATTTTTACATGTAGTTAGCATGGGAAAGGGATCTTGCTTAATACTAGCAAGTATGTTCACGACAATAGCAGTACCTAATATGTTGATATTGGCTAGGTTCTTCCAAAGGTGACTATAGTTACGTATGAAGTCAATTGCTAACTTGTCCAAGTGTGGCCCAATTTCATCTACATGGTTTACTTGTAGAATCCATCCTTCTTTTTCTGTAAATTTATCAATACAGAGGTAAATAACGCCCTTCATTTTATTCCCTTTTTGCATTCGTTTAGATATTTGCCGTGCAGCATCTGCGATATTATCAGCAATTCTGTATAGGCTATGAATTCTTTTACACTGAACATTGAAAAAATGGTTATCAAATAGAAATTGAACATCGTCAAAATTTTCAATCTCGATTCCAGATTTATGAAACCAAACTGCAGTTTCAAGTTCAAAGCTGATGTTTCGGCTGTGAGCAGTTCCTTTGTTTGGCACTTCTTCCCATGGCAAAATGGGTCCGGTAATTGACTCGATTAATTTTCTGCGAGGAATTTCATGACTTTTCTTGTCTTTAAAAAAATTAAATAATTTTATGTAGGTAGTAGCATCTGTTAATACAAAGAAAAGACTTGCTTCGTCATATTGTTGCATTAACTCATGGACTTTATTCTGTTCGTAATAGTCAACTATGATTCGCAAAACACTCAAAATTTTTTCAAATCTAGTTTCCTTTACATCGATGCCAATTTGATCAACCATCCACGAGTTACAATCTTCTAAGACACACAACTGATCCTTAAATTTGATTGTATCGAATGTCTGCACCATGATTTTTTAATGTCTGCCGAACGCCGTTAATCAGCCGCACGGCTTTTTGCGTTGGCTTGATGGACTTGTTGTGCATTTTTCCCCAAGCTTTCTTCTAGCTTGCTAATTTTATTTGGCAATACATAAAGGTACGAAATAAGGTAGTCAAGCAGTTCCACCATTTGACGTGCAAGTACGTCATCAGGCTCCTGTTCCATATCGAAATGGGCACCAAGATTTCCTCCATCCCTAATAGCATGGGAAAGGGAGGTAAGTGGTGCGGCGAGATCTATTTCTTTCTTGGCATACTCGATTAATTGAGCTAGGTTAGCTTTTCTATTTTCTCCAGAAACTCTATACTTAAAGATGCCTTCAAGTGTTCGGCGTGCACAGACAGCAGTGGCTGCGTAGTTTCTTGAGTTGAACGCATCAATCGTCGATATAAATGATCGCTGTAGTGGACCTGGAATGTCCGCCGCAAGCTCGGGGCTTGGATAATAATTCTTTGCAACTGGATACATGTAGACCGCTACAGGATTATCCTGATCATCTTTTGGTGTTTGTTCATGGCGTATTGCCCAGAATTGGACAGTACGATGGCATCCCGGACAACGTGCGGTAGCCGCTATCGCAAGCCTCGCAGTATCGTCTTGATGATTCGAAAGCGCAAATATCCCTTTCTCGCTACAATGCGGGCAAACCGTGCTTATTGAGTTAGGCGCTTTACCGTTCCCATGTTTGGACCACGCCCGAACTGAGCTAGAAGGGATTAATTGCATTGCGTTTCTCCTTTATGCCTAACAAATTATTATTCAGTTCTGAATATCACCGCTATTGTAATGATATCCGGAAAAGCCAGATTATTACTTTCATTTACTTCTCAACAAACTTCAGCGATGCTGAATTAATACAGTATCTAAGCTTCGTCGGTGGAGGGCCGTCTTCAAACACATGCCCGAGATGTACATCACATCTGCTGCGAATAGCTAAGAGAAACGGAGCTATCTACAGTGACTGGTTATATGTTTTTATAATCCTTTAACAATAACTTTTTTCTTTAATTTTACAATCTGTTTTACGATTACATTAAAAAACAATTCAAAAAACAAAAATCCATTAAAAGCATCTGTATCCCCTGTTATAGGAATAGGCCCCTTTTCTAAAGAAAAATATGGATTTTGATTCTTTATTGTTTCTACAATTGCCGTACCAATTATATGTCCACTTTGAGGATTTTTTTGCCACATGCTATAAGCAGTAAAATAGTTTTTATATCTTTGTTCTATATCTTTATAAAACATGTCTTTTGTTTCTTGACTTATGCCAATACTTTCACAGTACGTATCGTGTATTTTATCTCTGAGTTTTTCGGATGGGTGGAATAAAGTTATTAACCAGAGTGAAAGTATTCTTACTTCAAATTTTAATCTTTCATCTTCTCCCTGATACTCAAAAGTATTATGAAACTCTTGAAGCATGTATTTTTCAAGTTCTAATTGAGCTTTTAGCAGTATATCGACATATTCATCTAAAGATATTTTTTTCTTAAATAAACCCATCTCCTCCCTTATCAATGTTCATTAACATTTACTTTTATATTTATTCTATATTATTAAAAACAATTAGACGTTTTATCTT
>JAZGCJ010000029.1:0-4675 GCA_036476895.1 Thermodesulfobacteriota bacterium | reverse complement strand
TATCCCTATGGTAACAGAATAGTCTTTTATATAATCGGGAATTATGAGACTGAAATTTAATAGCTTATTAACTGATTATCAATGATGTCCTACTTATCGTTTATTGATGTTTAATGTTGTTTGAAATGTTATAAAGACTATCCATCATCTTTGTTCATATGCTCTCGAATCCTCTTATCCTTCGAATTCGTTGCTCGAAGCAGTTCCCGATTAATCCATTCGAGAACGGAATCGACGGATAGGAGATTACGGTCAGACATATCCCTGTGCCTGTATTATTAATAAAAATCATGGATACCCGACTTAAAGATCACGGGCATGACGTATGAGTAAATTTAGAGAAAATTAATTGTTTTTTTGGGTTTTTGTCCCAGATTACGTAACATTTTAAGTATGGTTTTCAGTTATTTAATGTTACGAGAGTCGAATTTATAGAGGGATCGATATTCCTGATATTCTTTGCATATAATTCAGCTTCTTCCTTGGTAGCAAAATTACCAATTCTAACCCTGTACCATGTACCCTTACCAGGCAGTTCAGCTTCGTGTATAAAAGCCGGATAAGTTTTATTTTTCAAATCCTTCTCCATATCCTGAGCCATTTTCAGATCTGGATAAGAACCTATTTGTACAGAAAAGAAGCCCTTTTCCTTCGATTCTATTTTAAATTCACTTTTGCTTTCTAAGCCATTTCCATAATTAGATATTTCATTTATAATAGGAAGCTCTTCTTCATAATAATATGCCTTTTTCACTACAACTTCGGTTTCTTTTTGGTCTTTATCACTTTCTGGCTTTTTCCCATTGTTATTTTTCTTTAGATATCTGTAATGAGCATGAACACTATCAACATATGCTAGTGTCTCTTCATATGGAGGAACACTGTACCCATATTTAATAACGGCATTTTCACCGGCATTATAGCCAGCAAGAGCGAGGGTGACATTGTTATTAAACATATTCATAAGCTTATAGAAGTATTTTGAACCACCCTTTATGTTGTCATGAGGATCAAATGCATTTGATACACCATAGTTCGAAGCGGTATCGGGCATTAGCTGCATGACACCCATTGCACCCTTCAGTGAAACAGCATCCGGGTTAAAATTAGACTCCACTTTTATGATTGCCTTTATTAAAAGTGGGTCAAGCTTATAGTATTTTGCCATCTTGTAGATATAATCATCATATTTATCTGAATATTTGAAGCTCCCCAGATAGCTCCTATTTTTATAAGAGCCTTTGAGGCTGCCCCATGGTTTAACGATCTTCTTATAGCCACTTTCCTTAGGCTTTACATTTGTATAATGAATAACACCATTTTTCTTCTTAAAATAATAGCTGCCGGCTTGGCTTATTGTGGTAAAAAGGAGTAACGTAGTAATTAATGCTAATACGGTAGTAATATAAGCTGATCCAACTTTCATAATTCGAAAATCGAGAGGATCCTAGAAATCCAACTGTGGATCCATCCTCCTTTAAAAAAGAAACCCTGACAACTGAACCAAATTCTATAATCATTATTATATTTTGTCAATAAAATGGAACGGTTAAATGTTTGTAACGCTCACTTTTTTAAAGCATGGTATAAGTTGTAATCATGAACTCTTAGCAATCATTCAATCATGTCTTCTTTTTCTTTAAACCTGCAACTCTAAAAAAGAATAGATAAGCCCCTACCAAAAAGGGCTCAAATCTAACGACCATATTGTCTACAAAACCCCATAGAAATTCCCAGAAAATAATTGATACACTACTTCTCTTCTCAAAGCCCTGTTCAATCAATGCTTTTGTAAGCCTCTCTCCTTCAAGAGAAAATACATATAAAAAATGAACAAATACCAGTATAATCAAGACCTCTATATAGGTTCTTTTTCTTCTTATAAATGGATAGAAGGCAGCCATAATTGCAAAGATAAGGGGTGCGTTAAAAGTATAATTTTAGATCTTTACATCAATAGTGGCCATTACTAACTTCTTTACTCCAAATTTATCTGGCAGAAAGCTTACAGATATAAGATCATCTTTCTGTTTAGTTTCAGTAAATTTTACGTTTTTAACCCCGGCTATTGAATACGATGCTACCGTGGTTATTGCATTACCACAATAAACTTTTATAAATATCCAGATAATTAGGAAAAGAATGTATGATAAAACAAATATTAAAGCTGCTTTTAAATAAACGTTATGTATAAACTCCTTTCTCGGTTTGCCGTTCATTCCCAATGTATGTTAGGTAAATTATAAATGCAAGTAAAGCAACCGCAATCATGATCCCCTGAGCCACATACAGATGGATAATATCGAAAAACTCTCTATGATAAACACCAGCATATGCAAGACCTATAACCCTGATAAGGTTAAGAACCTGTATAATAACAAAACCAAATAATATGCCGATTAGTTTTTGCCGCCAGGAGGCGGGAAATGTTAAGACCGCAACTGCATATATCATTACGGCCTCAAGACCATTGCACCCGAACTCAACATTCAGAACTATATTATGCAGTGTAATATATAGAACCGCTGTATGTTGCAACTACCCCTAAAAGGCCGAGGAATTTGGAGGTTACATAAACGATTGAGCTAGAATAAGTACCGTTAATATCTATAATTTCCTTAACGGGTTTTAAACTTAGTAGGAGAAAAAACGCTTCCATAAGAAGCACGTATGTCAAAATAAATCTCAATACGCTAACATTTCTAATATATTTATCCTTGTAATTATTTCTTCAAATGTTTTTTTTCTTTGCCATTTTTCTTTAGTTTATTTAGAATATAATCATATTAAAACTAATTCTCAAAAGAATTTTTTTAACAAACTAGCTATATTTCATTATACCATTCTCAGAAAAGCTGTAGTGATCACTATTACCTACAATTATATGGTCTAAGACCCTAATATCCAGGTGCTTGCATGCCTTAATTATCTCACCCGTAATTTGTTTATCCTCATCGGAAGGCTCTACATGACCGCTTGGGTGGTTATGCACCAGTATTATGGATGATGCATGCATTGAAATTGCCCCCTCAACTATTTTCCTTGGATATACGGCAACATTATCTACAGTTCCTTCTGAAATTAATAGATATTCGATCAATTCGTTTTTCGGGTTAAGGTATAAAACCATGAATTTCTCATTTGATGAACTTAGCTTCGACTTGGAAAAATCTACAACTGATTTTGGTGAGGAAAGCAGGTCGCGCTTTTGTGCTGCTTCAAACAAAATATGATCCTGTATTTCCTTTATTAGCCTTATAAACAGGGTAGAGACTTCGCCAATTCCATTGATCATAATAAGGTCGGAATAACCCGCATTTAAAACACCAGATAAATTTCCAAATCTTTTTATAAGCTCCTTTGCTATAGGTTTCACATCTCTTCTTGGGATAGAGAAAGTTAGTAGAAGCTCTAGCAGCTCATAATCATGAAATCCTTTTGATCCCGCTTCCTTAAAGCGTTTTCTAAGTCTTTTTCTATGACCTAAATAATGCGGATTGTTCACCATTTATTATTATATATACGTAAAATAAAACATATTGGCTTAAACCCAATTAGAATTAGACAACGTCAATATACTACAGTAAAGTTTTTCGAATGAAATTTGGATTAATACCAGTTAAAGATCTGTCTAAAGCCAAGGAAAGATTAAAACCAATACTATCTCAAGACAAGAGAACCGATCTGGCTTATATGATGCTTAAGGATGTGCTGATCGCATTTAAGGGTTCCAAATTGATAGATAAAACATTTGTGGTAACACTTGACCCTGATGTTGTAATAATAGCGGCAGAATTAGGTATTGATGTAATAGACGAAAGTGAACAGTTGGGAGAGAGTGCTTCTGTCGATTACGCTACAAGTGTATGCATGCGGCAGGGAGCCTCCTCAGTTCTTGTAATTCCCGGTGATGCCCCTCTGGTCACAAGCGATGATATTGATTCCATATTGGAGAAAGATAATTTAATAAATTCAGTGATCTTGGTACCTTCAAGAGACGAAATGGGTACTAATGCCATCTTAAGAAATCCCCCGGATTCTATTAAGTCCCAATTTGGTCATAACAGCTTTATAAAGCATCTAGAAGATGCAAGAAATAAAAGTTTATCAGTTAAAATAATAAAAAATCCGAGGATAGCTCTAGATATAGATGAGCCTGGTGACTTAAAACTCTTCGCTTCAAAACCAAACAACACTAACACCTATAAAGAACTAGAATCAATGGGAATAATAAGTAATTTAGCCACTGTTAAATAATATTAAGATACTTAATGAATATAAAAAAAGAGGAAGCATCACGTGTTGCTTCCCCCTCGATTTATTAGAGAATTTGTAATTTTTTTTAATTCTTAGTAGTCGTCCATACCGCCGCCCATTCCCGCTACATTGGACATTGGACCGCCGTCTTTCTTTTCAGGTTTATCGGCAACAAGCGCCTCCGTTGTCAATAATAACCCGGCCACACTTGCAGCATTCTGTATCGCAGACCTCACTACCTTTGAAGGATCAATTATCCCCGCCCTTACCAAGTCTCTATACTCCAACGTGGCTGCATCAAAGCCGTAATTCCCTTTAGACTCAGAAACTTTGCCGACCACTATAGAGCCGTCCCAGCCGGCATTCCCTGCTATTCCCCTAAGAGGATCCTCTAACACCTTCCTTACTATGTTTACCC
>JAZGCJ010000289.1:0-9810 GCA_036476895.1 Thermodesulfobacteriota bacterium | reverse complement strand
ATATGAATATTCCATTCTCAACTAATGTCCTTGAGGGTTACTTCTCTCGTGTAAAGTGGGGTTACCGCAACCATAGAGGATTGGCTGAACACAAGCGGATAAATTACTTCAAATGGTACACATTTTTTGCCATTATGCCCGAAATGACATTATTGGATTGACGTTAAAAGATTACGGGAATGACATCAAAATTTATACTGTTACCAGTTTTACTCCGCGGATTTCCTTTGTGCAAACCACTGTGAAATAAGATTATCAAGGTATTTCCTGATTTGTTCGATTTTCATATTCTCTAAACTTTCTGAAGTAAATGCATGTAGCATTAAAGAGTGAGCAGTTTCCTTATTTAATCCCCTGGAACGAAGATAGAATATGGCATCCTCATCCATCTGGCCAATGGTAGCACCGTGTGTGCATTTTACATCATCTGCATATATCTCAAGCTGGGGCTTAGTGTCGATCTGAGCAAAATCGGACAAAAGAAGATTTCTATTGGTCTGTTTTGCATCGGTCTTTTGCGCCCCCTTATGAACAACAATTCGTCCGTGAAAAACACCATGCGATCTTCCATCTAAAACGCCGTTATACAACTGACGACTGTCGCAATGAGGACTTGCATGTTCCACTTTCATATAGTTATCCATATGCTGTCGTCCGTTTGCCATATAAAGTCCGTTGATCAGTAAGCTGCATCCCTCTCCTGCAAGGACCGGATGCACATTATTCCTCACTAAAGCTCCTCCAAGCAAAACCGTGTGGGAAGTTATATTACTGCTTCTAGCTTGTTCAACTCTAAGCGTAGAGACATTGTAAGCCCTTTTGCTTTCCCTTTCTATTAAGTAGTGTTCAAGGTTGCTATTCTCGCCCACCACCACTTCTGAAACAACATTTGAAAGATAAACTCCATCTGTCAACGATACATAATGTTCGATAACACTGGCTGAGGAATTGTCTTCAAGCACTATTAAATTTCGAATATTAAAAAAAGTTTGTTCACTGTTACCCGTTGAAATAAACAATAGATGGATAGGATCATTTAACTCTGTTTTTGATTTCAGGAATATCAGAGCACCATCTTCCATAAAGGCATTGTTTAGTGCGGTAAAAGCCTCGCCTTCAATCTTTGCATATTTTGCTAAGTATTGCTTAACCAAATCCTCATCCTCGATCAGAGCTTCAGAAAGGCTTGAGACTTTTAAGTTACTTGGGATTTGTCCGACAGAGGATAAACTTTGATTAAACTTGCCGTCCACAAAAACCAGTAAATATGTTGTTAAATCCTGGAATAAATACTCATCGAGTTTGTCTTTCGACAATTGAACTAATCCATTTTTAGAAAGATTAAAAGTGGATCTGGAAATTGGTGCTAGATTTGTAAATCTCCAATTCTCATCTCGAGGAGTTGGAAAGCCTGTCTCAGTAAATTTATTTATAGCTTCTTCACGAAGAGCAGACAACCATCGAATCTTAGAACCATGGGCATAATTCTTAAATTCATTAAACCCCTTCAAGTACCCTTCATCTGTTTCACTTAGCTCAATTTTCATCACATAGCTCCGAATTTATTATGAAGCGGCCTTTAGTTCATCTTCAACCCATCCATAACCTTTTTCTTCTAACTCAAATGCAAGTTCTTTTCCCCCTGATTTAGCTATCTGACCATCGACAAGTACATGAACATAATCAGGAATTATATATTGTAGTAACCTTTGATAGTGTGTTATTATTATAAAAGCCCTGTCCGGGCTCCTCATTTTATTCACCCCGTTTGCAACTATCTTGAGTGCATCAATATCAAGCCCTGAATCAGTTTCATCCAGTATAGCAAGCTTTGGATCCAGAACCTGCATCTGTAAGATTTCATTTCTCTTCTTCTCCCCGCCTGAAAATCCCTCGTTAACAGACCTGTTCAGAAGATTCGGATCAATACCTAAACTTTTTGATTTTTCCTTAATTAGCTTACCAAATTCAACATGTTTAAGTTTTTTCTCGCCTTTGTATGTTCTAATTGAATTTAGTGCTTCCCTCAAAAGATAACTATTTGAAACACCGGGTATCGCTACCGGGTATTGAAATGCCATAAAGATCCCTTCACAGGCTCTTACTTCAGGGGCCATTTCTAATAGGTCTTTCCCCTCAAACAAAATTTCTCCTTCGGACACTTCATAAGATTCTTTTCCCGCTAATACCAGAGACAGTGTACTCTTACCAGAGCCGTTGGGCCCCATAATAGAGTGCACTTCCCCATGATTTACCTTTAGGCTGAGCCCCTTAAGTATTTCCTGATCTTCAACTTTTACATGAAGATTTTTTATCTCCAGCATTTTCATACCGCTCCTTGGTCTAATTATTGGTTGTAAATTTTTACTTGAAAAGAGAGTTTAACCCGTAATCACCCCACGCTACCCTCAAGGCTTATACTCAAGAGTTTTTCAGCTTCAACTGCGAATTCAAATGGAAGCTCCTTAAAAACTTCCTTACAAAACCCATTAACTATCAATGAAACCGCGTCCTCAGCCGAAAGCCCTCTTTGCCGGCAGTAGAAGATCTGATCTTCGCCAATCTTTGAAGTTGATGCCTCGTGCTCCATATGTGCGGTTGAATTCTTAACCTCTATATATGGAAAAGTATGGGCACCACATTTATCCCCGATCAACATTGAATCACACTGAGTATAATTCCTAGCATTGCTCGCATTCTTAGTAATCTCAACCAGTCCACGATAGGTGTTCTGACCGTAACCTGCGGAAATGCCTTTCGAGACAATATTGCTGGTTGTGTTTTTACCAATATGAATCATCTTAGTTCCTGTGTCAGCCTGTTGCCTTCTGTTTGTCAGTGCAACCGAATAAAATTCACCCACAGAATTATCACCTTCTAAAATACAGCCCGGATACTTCCAAGTAATAGCAGAACCGGTTTCGACCTGTGTCCATGAGATATGAGAGTTTCTACCAACACACCTTCCTCTTTTTGTAACAAAGTTAAAAATTCCACCTTTCCCTTCACTATCACCTGGATACCAGTTCTGTATTGTTGAGTATTTGATTTCTGCATCATCATGAGCAATCAATTCAACAACAGCCGCATGCAGCTGGTTCTTATCTCTTTGAGGAGCTGTACAGCCTTCGAGATAACTAACATAACTTCCCGGCTCGGCAATAATTAAAGTTCGTTCGAACTGACCTGTGTTTTCCGCGTTAATTCTAAAATAGGTAGAGAGCTCCATAGGACATCTCACACCCTCAGGGACATAAACAAAAGAACCGTCTGAAAATACCGCAGAGTTCAATGCAGCAAAGAAATTGTCGTTATGAGGAACAACAAAACCGAGATACTTTTTTATTAACTCCGGATGTTCCTCTACAGCCTCAGACATAGAACAAAAAATTACACCTTGCTCAGCCAATTTCTCTTTAAAAGTTGTGACAAGAGAGACGCTGTCAAATATAACATCCACAGCAACACCGGCCAGCATCTTTTGCTCTTCCAGCGGAATGCCCAGCTTTTCATATGTTGCTTTTATTTCCGGATCTATCTCATCAAGACTTTTTGGTCTCTCGTTTGTCTTGGGTGCTGCGTAGTAGCTTATATCGTTGTAATCGATTTTGGGATAGGTTACGTTCGGCCATTTAGGTTCTTTCATAGTTAGCCAGTGTTTATAAGCCTTTAACCTCCACTCTAGCATCCACTGTGGTTCGTTCTTTTTTGAAGAGATCAATTTTATGATATCTTCATTAATCCCTTTTGGAGCTATTTCCTGCTCAATATCGGTAAAAAAACCGTATTTATATTCCTGCTCCGCAATCTTCTCAATATCAATAGCCATTAAATAAGCCTCCGAATTTAAGCATCTATTTTATTTATATTTCCCTTTACCATATCTTCTAATGTTGTTTCTCTGAGGATCTTAACAAAAGACACCTGAACCTTGTCCCAAACCGGCAACTGAGGACATCCCTCATAGAGTCTGCAAATTTTATCATCTTCCATACACTCAATGAGTCGAATTTCGCCTTCCACCGCTTCATAGATCTCTTTAAGGTTAATCTCATTAGGCGTTCGTCTTAACGAATAACCACCTGATGGACCGACCATAGATCTCACCAATCCTCTTTTAACCAACCGTCTCATGATTTTTGCAAGGTAATTAATTGGTATATATTGATTCTCTGATATCTCTTTCATACTAATATTGTCGATTGGCTTTGCCCCCATATATGTCAATGATCTAACGGCATAGTCAAGTGTTCTGCTTATATTCATATTAAATTAAATTATGGATATTATGCATCCATATTATACATGATTATTTATGTTTTAGATTACCATGAAAAATAGAGTAGTCAATTAAATATCGGGTAGTAAAACTTATTAAAATTATTGACTATTTTGTTTATTCCTCATCTCAGGGATTATATCTAAATTTATCTTCTTCGATTCACGTAAAACAGTTATTTTAGTTGTTTTTCCGGCATCAACTTCATTTAACGCATCCACATAATCGTATATATCATTTATCTCCTTACCATCAAAAGAAATAATGATATCCCTGCTGATCATACCCGCAGCATCGGCAGGACTTCCATTCCTTACACCAACCAAACTCACTCCATTCTCTTCACTTGTATAATCAGGAATTGTTCCAAGATAAACTTTAAACCCTCTTATTGTTCTCTGAGAATCATCTAATTTATTAAATGCAATCCTTTTATCCCTGCAATCAAGCTCCAAAACAATATTTGATACTAATTTAAGAATCTCTACTTGACCGTCCTGATTTATATACTCCCAATGATCATTTGTTGTATGATAATCTTCGTGTAGACCGGTAAAAAACTGTAAGACCGGTATATCCTTTAAATAAAAAGCGAGTTGGTCACTCGGGGCAAAAGCAGTTTCATTCAGTTTCACCTTCAAATCGGTATTCGAATTAGAGCGGTCTATAATTTCTTTCCACTGTGGAGACGTATCGGCACCGAGTATAATCAACTTATTGTTACTCATCCTTCCTATCATATCCATATTTATCATTGCAACGATTTTTTCATTAGTATTCTTAGAATGTTCAACAAAATAATTGGATCCAAGCAACCCTAATTCTTCGCCTGAAAAAGCAATAAATAAAATGCTTCTCTTTAAACTTTCCCTTTTATCCGAGAAATATTCAGCAAGTTCTAATAAACCGGCCACCCCGGAGGCATTATCATCTGCACCATTATGAATTTGGTCACTCTCGTTATTACTATCGGATCTGGAATATGCAAAATCAGAACCTATATGGTCATAATGTGCACCTATAACAATAATTTCATTTTTTAGTACCGGATCTGAGCCCTCAATAATCCCAGCTACATTGGAAGTAGTTTTTTTTATAGGTTTAAGATCGGTTCTTAAATTTAATTTAACATTTGGAACTTCATATGACTCGGGATCATTTTTAAGCTGTTCTAATTTTTCTAAACTTACATTCAGCAATTTCATAGCAATATTCCGTCTGACGATAAATACCTGAACACCCCGATTTTTGATACCTCTTCCCATTTGGAGTTTTTTAAAATCAATTTCTTCATCAAACCCAGGTGGGGTAAAAAAGATTATTCCTTTCGCACCTTTTTCTTTAGCCATTCTAATTTTCTTCCTGAAAGGAGCATAATTGTTGAACTTATTCCCCTTATCATTCCAATCAGGTGTATATCTCATAGCTAATACATATTTCCCTTGCACATCAACATCCTTATAATCGTCATGATCCAACTCGGGTGCTGAAATTCCATAACCAACAAAAACCATGCTTCCATTTCCTATAGCATTGTTGGAGTAATCAAGGGGAAGATATTCACTCTCCAATTCCAGTTCGATTTGGTCTTGTGCAGAAATGATTTGGAATAAGTTGTCTTCTCCAAACTCAGAACCACTCTTAAAAGTAAATTCCTGGTAATAAGAGCCCTTATCTCCATAAGGTTTGAGATTTAATTTCTTGAACTCATCCGAGATATATCTAGCAGCTTTTTCCGCACCCGCTGATCCAGCTTCCCTGCCATTTAGTTCATCGGAAGATAAGTATTTGATATGATCAATAATTTCCTCAGGTGATACATCGTGTTCGGTGGATAAAACTCCAGAACTTAACAAAGATGAAAAGAAAACTGCAAGAACTACCATCTTGGCTAAATTAAACATAGACAACATGATACCACGATGAGATTATCTCACGTCTTTATTTAACCGGGTATCTTGATTTAAATGAAAGGATCTTGGAATATGGCTATTGAGCAAGAAAACTTCTTAATATAGCACCGTTGTCAGCAGCGGCAAGCTTTTCGAGAGCTCTCTTCTCAATCTGCCGTATACGTTCTCTGGTTAGATCGAATCTGCGACCTATTTCGTCCAAGGTATAGGTGCTATCTTTATCAATTCCAAAGCGAAGCCTTATTATCTCTTCTTCCCTGGGAGTTAAAAGGGTTAGCACATCCCTAATCCTGTCGTTTAACGAATCTTTGGCAACCGCAGAATCCGGTGCGAGGTGCTTATCATCTTCTACAAAATCCAATACCGTGGCTTTTTCACCGTCAAGGATAGGGTTATCAAGCCTGGCGGCATCGTTTGTTGATTCAAGAATTCTTTTTACACCCTCAACGGAAATCCCAGATTCCTTTGCAACTTCCTCCGGTAGCGGCTTTCTTCCCAATTCCTTATTCAACAATGAACTGATTTTGTATACTTTGCTCGCCTGCTCCAGCACATACACCGGAACACGAATTGTTCTGGTTTGATCCAGTAGAGATCTTGAAATTGCTTGATGTATCCACCAAGAAGCATAAGTAGAAAATTTAAATCCTTTTGTGTGATCAAACCTCTCTACAGCCCTCATCAAACCAACATTTCCCTCTTGAATAAGGTCTGTTAAGGGTAATCCCCTGCCCATATACCTTTTAGATATGCTTACAACCAACCTTAAATTGGCTTTTACAAATCTGTCCTTAAGTTCAGTTGCTCTAACCGAGAATACCTTTGCAACCCCTCCAAGGCTGTTAATTCTCCTAGATAAGATTTCATGTTCAACCTGGCTCTTTTTGGACTTCTTTCGAGAGGATACCTTCTGTCTAAGCTTATTTAGCTCATCAACATTATTAGCAAATTCATTCGCCTTCGCTTCACATTTCTTTATTTTTGCAGAAACCTCCACTTCTTGCTTAGCACTAAGTAGAGATTCAACTGCCATATCCTTGAAATAAACGTATAGCAATCTGAATTGTTCATCAGGAATCCATTCTTCTTGAATACCTTTGGGTTGAGGAATTTTGGGTTCTTCGACTTGAAATTCATAGCTCCCGTCATCGATATCATCAATAATCAAATCATCATCAAAATTGATTGAAGAAATGCTATCTTCGGTTCCCCGACTGATTCCCTCAATATCCCCAACGGAAGAGCCCTGTTTGTACTCTCCAATATCTTTACTCATGTCCTTAAATTACCTCTTGAATTAAAAAATGAATTTTATTTTTTTCGCTCACCCAAAAAAAACAGCAGTAGAAACTATATAGATGTTAGGTTCTTTTGTCAAGGGGTTTTGTTCGCAGATGCAAAAAATTCTTGGATGATCATTTATTCAATAATTACAGTGTGTTAAAAGATTTTCAGCAAGATTTTTGGCCAATTTTGTGCGTAATTTCAAATAAATCAACACTATTCCATCTTTCTCTAAGATTTTTGTACACACCATATTAAGAAACATTTTTTTTGAAATCCCCTTTATAAAATCCCTTTTCACTCTAATACCCCAATACCTAGTTTTAAATAAAGGCGACGCAGCTCTTTTTTATAAATTCTGGTAAATGTTTTCTCTTGCATTGCCACGTGATGTTATATGGTACACGGCAAATGGGTATTCAATCCTAAGTGGTCTTACCATCAGAAAATTTAATTTACCATTAAAATATGATATACAATTCCTGTCCCCGGTCTGTATGACTCCCCTAAATTTCAAGAAGAATCTAATAATAATTAGATTAGATATTAACAATTGATCAATTCTGAACTATTATGTCTTCATGTGTGGCCGTTTTGCTCAAAGAAAACCAATTCAAGACATTTTAGAACGCTTCAATATTCTCGATCCCGAAGAAGTATTATTTGAACCCAGATACAACATAGCACCTACACAATATTCACCCGTTGTAATTATAGAAAACGATCAAAGGATTCTTAGGTTGATGAAGTGGGGTTTAGTTCCATTCTGGTCCAAGGACTCAAAAACTGGCTATAAGATGATCAATGCCAGGTCTGAAGGAATTGAGACAAAACCCAGCTTCAAAAATCCACTTAAGAAGAGAAGATGCTTGGTAATAACAGATGGATTCTATGAGTGGCATAGAATAGATAAGAAGAACAAAGTCCCTTATTTCACTACATTAAAAGATCATAAGCCATTCGCATTTGCCGGTATATGGGACAGATGGGAAAAGGGTGATGAACCATTAGAAACATTTACCATTATTACAACCGGAGCTAATAAATTAATGGAAACAATACATAATAGAATGCCTGTTATCTTACATGAAAAAGATGAATCAAGATGGCTAGATCCAGAGTTACAAGATTATACCAAAATAAAGCCATTACTTAAGCCTTTTCCTTCAAAAGAAATGGATATGCATCAGGTGAGCAAGATAGTAAACTCCCCTAAGAACGATGTGCCGGAATGTGTGGTTCCCATTAATAATTAAAAGGGTTGCATCCCCTTTAATTTTCAACTTATAATAGTTGCGTGAATATCTTTGCCCTGGTGGACTGCAACAACTTCTACGTATCCTGTGAGAGGGTATTCAACCCTTCATTGGAGGGTAGACCTGTAATTGTTCTATCCAATAACGACGGTTGTGCTGTAGCCAGGAGCAATGAGGCAAAGGCTCTCGGCATCGGGATGGGCGCACCTTATTTCAAGGTTGAGAACATAGTTAAGAAACATAACGTAAAGGTTTTTTCCTCTAACTACACACTTTATGCCGATATGTCTCAAAGGGTTGTAAACGTCCTTAACGATTTTACACCCAACCTGGAGATATACTCCATTGACGAATCATTTCTTTCCTTTAATAGACATAAAAACATAGACCTAACAGACTATGCAAAAAATATAAGGTCCAGGGTTAAGAAATGGACGGGCTTACCCGTTTCCATCGGTATCGCTCCAACAAAAACACTGGCCAAAATAGCAAATAAACTGGCTAAGAAAAACCCGATGTGTCAGGGTGTGTTTAATATCACCAATCACCCAAGAATTGATGACTTCCTAGAAAGTGTGGGTGTTGAGGACGTATGGGGTGTCGGCCCGGCTTATTCAAAGCTGCTTAAATACCACAGGATTCATACCGCCCTTAAACTACGGGACACGAATGAGGACTGGATTAGAAAACATATGACAGTTGTTGGCCTTAGAACAGTTTGGGAACTAAAGGGAATTTCGTGTATTGAGCTAGAAGATGTAACGCCCGATAAAAAAGAAATAGTCTCATCCAGATCATTTGGCAGACCGGTAGAAACCAGGAAGGAGTTAGAAGAGGCGGTGTCTTCTTATGTCACGAGAGCAGCAGAGAAGCTAAGAAGCCAGAATTCAATAGCTTCATACGTAACAACTTTTATTGAAACAAACAGATATAAAGACGAACCGCAGTATAACAATTCGGCTACTGCTAGATTATCCATACCCACGGACTACACACCTGAGCTAATAGAGAATGCTCATATCTGTTTAGACAGGATATATAAATCAGGATATCGATTTAAAAAAGCTGGAGTAATGCT
>JAZGCJ010000288.1:0-19402 GCA_036476895.1 Thermodesulfobacteriota bacterium | reverse complement strand
ACCTGGGAGTATAAAGCCGCACAAGAGGTTTAAGGCGGAGGTATATGTATTGAAGAAGGAGGAGGGGGGAAGGCACACGCCATGTTTTCCTGGGTACAGGCCGCAGTTTTATTTAAGGACGACGGATGTAACGGGGTCGATAACGTTACCGGAGGGGGTGGAGATGGTGATGCCTGGGGACAATGTGAATATGGATGTGGAGTTGATAAGCGAGGTTGCGATGGAGGAGCAGTTGAGGTTTGCGATAAGGGAAGGTAGTAGGACAGTGGGAGCAGGTGTAGTTACTAAAATTATTGATTAATTTGTGAAATTGATCTAAGGGCAGTAGCTCAATTTGGTAGAGCACTGGTCTCCAAAACCAGCGGTTGGGGGTTCGATTCCCTCCTGCCCTGTAAGAGTGTTAAATTGAGGAATTATAAATGATCAAAATTAAAAATATTTCCGATCAAACTATTGATTTTTTTAAAGATGTTGAAGTCGAAGCCAAAAGAATAACATGGCCATCGAGAAATGAAGCTATAAAATCTACTTTGGCAGTAGTTTTTATATCGGCAATATTTGCATCCTTCTTGGGATTAATAGATTTTGTTTTTTCGTTGGTTGTTAAATCTTTAATTGGATAGGGGGATAGTTAAATTTATGTCTGAAAATAGATGGTATGTAATACATACAAACACTGGTTTTGAAGACAGGGTAAAGACAATTATAGAAGAAAGGGCGAGTATTGAAGACTATAAGGATATAGTAAAGGAAGTGCTTGTTCCTACTGAAACAATAGTCGAACCTGGAAAGTCAGGCATTAAAAAGACTTCGTTCAGAAAATTTTATCCGGGTTACATCTTGGTAAATATGAATTTAAATGATAAAAGCTGGCATTTAATCCGCAGTATTCCAAAGGTTATAGGATTTGTTGGTGGAAAATTAAAAGATGGGATGATTGATCCAAATTCTGTACCTGATATAGATGAAAAAGAAGTATATAAAATAAAGAAGCAGATTGAAGAAGGTACTTTAAAACCAAAACCAAAAGTAATGTTTGAAAAAGGTGAATCTGTTAAAGTGATTGAAGGCCCCTTTTCTAATTTTACGGGTGTTATAGAGGAAGTTGCCCTTGAAAAAGCTAAAGTAAAAGTTCTGGTAACCATATTTGGTAGATATACGCCTATTGAATTGGATTTTACACAAGTGGAGAAAATATAAAATGAAAAAAGTTTCAGGATATATAAAACTTTTAGTTGAAGCTGGTAAAGCTAATCCATCACCTCCTGTTGGTCCCGCATTGGGGCAGCGGGGAGTTAATATCATGGAATTTTGTAAAGCATTTAATGCTCAAACATCAAAGATGGAAGGCATTTTACCTGTTGTTGTGACTGTTTATGCTGATAGGTCATTTTCATTTATAATTAAAACACCTCCAACATCATATTTATTGAAAAAGGCAGCAGGCGTGGATAAAGGCTCTGGACAGGTGCCCCGTGAAAAAGCTGGAAACGTTACTGAAAGGAAAATAGAAGAAATTGCAAGGACAAAAATGCCTGATTTGAATGTTGATAACATAGAGTCAGCAATTAAAATCGTTAAGGGCACAGCAAGAAGTATGGGAATTGATGTCGTTTAAATTTATTAGAAATATTGAATTAGGAGAATTTGATGATCAGGGGTAAAAAGTATAAAAATGTTATTGAGAAAGTCGATACAAACAAACTGTTCGCAGTTGATGAAGCAATTCAATTGATCGAAGAAACGAAAACCGCCAATTTTGATGAAACCGTTGAAATAGCCATCAAATTAGGCATTGACCCGAGGCAGGCTAATCAACAAATTAGAACAGGTATGGTTCTTCCACATGGGATAGGAAAAGACATCAAAGTATTGGTTTTCGCAAAAGGTGACAAAGCTAAGGAAGCTAAGGATGCAGGTGCTGATTTCGTTGGAGATGATGATATAGTAAAAAAAATTACCAATGAAAACTGGCTCGATTTTGATGTATCTATAGCAACACCCGATATGATGAGCTTGGTAGGGAAATTGGGCAAAGTTCTTGGACCAAGGGGTCTAATGCCAAGTCCAAAGGTAGGCACAGTAACTCTTGAAATTGAAAAAACTGTAAAAGAGGCTAAAGCAGGAAGAATAGAAATAAAAAATGATAAAGGTGGTGTAATACATGCCCCTATTGGAAAGGTATCATTTGGTAAGGATAAATTGAGGGACAATTTTCTTATATTCGTAGATACATTAATTAAGATCAAACCGGCTTCATCTAAGGGAGCGTTTATTAGAAAAATTACATTGTCTAATACCATGGGACCGGGCATTAAAGTAGATTTTGCCAATGCTAGGGAACAAATAAAGGCTATGTAGCAATAGGTTTGAGGATATTTGTTTGTATAGGAGCATCATATGTTAACTAAAACGGAAAAAAGTGAAATTGTTAAAGAGTTTAATGATAAATTCAATTCTTCTCCAACTGTTTTTGTCTTTGAGTACAAAGGCTTGAAAGTAATTGAAATGCAGAAACTACGCAGGGATCTCAGGAAAGCAAAAGCTGAAATAAGGGTTGTAAAAAATAACCTTTTAAAGTTAGCCGCAAAAGAAACAAATATTGATCAAATTGGGCGATTATTTGAAGGACCAACTGCTATTGCGATATGTGATGAACCTACTACGGCTGCCAAAGTATTTGTTGATTCTAAAAAGAAATTCCCGGCAATAAAAATAAAGGGTGGATTTTTAGAGGGGAAAGTTGTTGATCAAAATGAAATTATAAAAATATCGCAATTGCCCACAAGGGAAGAGCTTATATCTCAATTCGCTGGGCTTCTAATAGCTCCTATGTCTAATTTCGTGGGAACGTTATCTCAACTTCAGGCAAGGGTGATATATGCATTAAATGCTTTAAAAGAGAAAAAAGAAAACAATAATTAAAAAATTTAATGTTTTTTTTATTAAGGAGGCTTAAATGGCTGATATTTTAAGATCTGATGTTATTTCATATTTAGAATCCGCAAGTATGTTGGAGATTTCAGAATTAATAAAGGAAATTGAAGACAAATTTGATGTAAAAGCTGCTGCTCCACAGGTTGCAGTTGCGGCTGCGGGAGTTGCCGGTGCTGCTGTTGATGGTGATGATGCCGGCGACGGTGAGAAAACAGAGTTTAATGTGGTTCTGAAGAGTTTTGGAGAAAATAAAATTCAGGTTATCAAAGCAGTCAGGACAATTACATCACTGGGATTGAAGGAGGCTAAGGAACTAGTAGAAAGTGCTCCTAAGAATATAAAAGATGATGTAAAAAAAGAAGAAGCTGAAGAAATCAAAAAGACATTGGAAGGTGCAGGTGCTGAGGTAGAGATAAGTTAATTAAAATTTTCAATAAACTTGGTACTGAATGCTTGTGAAATTGCAATTAACAAATATGTTTTTAAATTTTATAAGGCACAAAACATTTTACATTTTGTGTTTGTAAGGATTGTTATGCAATTTTTTCAAATTAGTTTGTTAGGGGGTTTACATTGAGTCTTAAAAATTCTTTTGAAGGTTATAAGTTACGTAAAGATTTTTCAAAACTACCATCAGTTTTGGAAATTCCACATTTACTTGAAGTTCAAATAAGATCTTATAAAACTTTTTTACAGGCTGACAAGGAACCAGATGAAAGAGAGAATATCGGCTTACTGCGTTCATTTAATTTGGTATTCCCTATTGAGGATTTTAATAATAAAGCAACACTGGAATATATGAATTATAGAATTGATAAACCTAAGTATGAACCAACAGAATGCAGATTAAAGGGATATACATACGTTGCTCCAATCTATGTAACTTTTAGGCTTGTAATCTGGGATACTGAAGATGAATCTGAAGATGATAGAACGATTAGGGATATAAAAGAGCAGGAAGTGTATTTCGGCGAGATCCCTTTAATGACTACCAATGGATCCTTTATAATTAATGGAACTGACAGGGTAATAGTTAATCAACTTCATAGGTCTCCCGGCTTATTTTTTGACCAGCTGAAAAATAAAGATCATGCTCTGGGCAGATCATCTTTTACTGCGAGAATAGTTCCACAAAATGGAAGATGGTTAGATTTTGAATTTGACTCAAAAGATGTTATGCACGTAAGAATAGACAGAAAGAAGAAGTTCCATGTAACTGTGTTATTAAGGGCACTGGGTTATTCATCACACGAAATGATGAATTACTTTTATCCTATTGAAAATATTTATTATGATGGCAGTACCTATAGAAAAGAGATAAATCCGGATGTTATTCAATTTCAAAGGGCTAGTGTTGATATAGAAGATCCAAAAACCGGTGACATTATCGTGAAAAAAGGAAGGAGGTTTGTTAGGTCTTCTTTAGAAAGATTAAATAATGCCGGTCTTAAACAAATTCCCATTGATGATACGGAATTAATTGGGAAGGTATCAGCTGATAATATTGTGAATAAAACTACGGGTGAGATAGTTTTGGCATTCAATGAGACAATAACAGAGGATAAAATTCTTGTTCTTAAAGATAATAATATTGAAAACATAACCACTTTTTTTATAGATAATGTGTCAGTTATTGCTTCTCTAAGAGACACTTTATTAAGCGATAAGACAGTTACAAAAGCTGATGCCATAACTGAAATATATAAGAAATTCAGGCCCACTGATCCGCCGACTTTAAAAATTGCCGAGTCCTTCTTTGAAAATATGTTTTTTAATCCTGATACCTATAGATTGTCACAAGTTGGCAGGCTGAAAATTAATTATAAGTTAAATCATGGTATTAACGACGAAGTTCCTACATTAACCAAGGAAGATATGATGGAAACCGTCAAATATCTATTAAATTTGAAGGGTGGAAGAGGCACAACCGATGATATTGACCATCTTGGAAACAGAAGAGTAAGGACTGTAGGGGAATTAATAGAGGATCGTTTTTATCATGGTTTAGAAAGACTTTCGAGATCTGTTAAGGAAAAAATGGGTTACCAGACAATTGAAAATCTGATGCCAAGTGAAATACTAATACCCAAAACTGTAATATCAGTTGTAAAAGAGTTCTTTGCTACAGGCCAGCTTTCACAATTTATGGATCAGACTAACCCGTTGTCGGAAATTACACATAAAAGAAGATTAAGTGCCTTAGGTCCGGGCGGTCTTACCAGGGAAAGGGCAGGTTTTGAAGTTAGGGATGTTCATTCTTCGCATTACGGTAGGATTTGCCCAATTGAGACACCGGAAGGGCCAAATATTGGATTAATTTCGAGTCTTAGCACTTACGGAAGAATTAATGAATTTGGATTTATTCAAACTCCATATAGAGTAGTGAAGGACGGAAAGGTAACGGACGAGATTGTTTATTTAAACGCTTTATCAGAGGAAAAATACATGATAGCACAGGCTAATGCTCCTTTGGATGATGATGGAAAATTTATACTTGATTTTGTTTCCGCGAGACACGGTGGGGAATTTACAACGATTGAGAAAGATAAGGTTGATTTCATGGATGTATCTCCCGCTCAACTTGTATCGATTTCCGCATCATTAATACCGTTTCTTGAACATGATGATGCTAATAGAGCATTAATGGGTTCTAATATGCAGAGACAAGCCGTTCCTTTAATACGGTCTGTTTCACCTTTGGTAGGTACAGGCATGGAATATACAGTTGCTAAGGATTCGGGTGTTACTGTTGTTGCAAAACGTGAGGGAGTAGTTGAGTATGTCGACGCTACCAAAATTGTTGTCAGATCGTCCACAAGTGATGATGATGATGGTGGTGGTGTGGACATATACAATTTAATGAAATTTCCAAGATCAAACCAAAATACTTGCTGGAATCAATTTCCAATCGTAAATAAAGGTCAAAATGTTTCTGCTGGACGGATAATAGCGGATGGTCCATCTACCAATTTAGGTGAACTGGCATTAGGGCAAAATGTGCTGGTAGCGTTTATGCCCTGGGGTGGTTATAATTTTGAGGATGCAATTTTAATAAGTGAAAGACTGGTAAAGGAAGACAGTTTTACATCTATTCATATTGAAGAATTTGAATGTATTTCAAGAGAAACAAAATTAGGAAGAGAGGAAATTACCAGAGATATACCGAATGTTAGTGAAGAAACGTTAAGAAATCTGGATGACAGCGGCATTATAAGGGTTGGAGCAGAAGTTAAACCCGGTGATATCTTAGTTGGTAAAATATCTCCCAAGGGTGAAACTCAATTATCACCAGAAGAAAGATTGTTGAGAGCAATTTTTGGTGATAAGGCAGGTGATGTAAAAGATACATCCCTCAGGGCTTCTCCCGGTGTATCCGGTATTGTCATAGATGTAAAAATGCTGATTTCAAGAGTTGTAAGTAAAGATGAACGTGCGAAGAGCATTGAAGACTATGAGGTGACAAAGCTTAAACAGGACAAAGATGAAGAAATAAAAATTGTAAGAGAAGATGCAATAGACAGAATAAAAACAATTGTGATTGGAAAGGTTTCTGCAGGTAAATTGACAGTATCCAGAAAAACAATATTAAAAAAGGATGACAAGATTACGGAAGAGGTTTTGGAGTTAATTCCATTCGAGAAATTGAATGATCTAAGTGTGAATGATGAGTCGATTAATAATGAAATAAAAAATATAATTGAAAGAACATTTGAACAAATTGATCTTACCACGATGGTTTATGATCAAAGGATATCAAAATTAATAAAACCGGACGACCTCCCACCAGGGGTGTTGAAGATTGTAAAAGTTAATATCGCGGTTAAGAGAAAACTCCAGGTAGGTGACAAGATGGCGGGCAGGCATGGTAATAAGGGCGTAATATCTCGAATTCTCGCACAAGAAGATATGCCCTATCAACCTGACGGAGTACCGGTTGATATGGTTTTAAACCCATTGGGTGTTCCTTCTAGGATGAATGTTGGTCAGATACTTGAAACTCATATGGGATGGGCTGCTAAACATATTGGTGAACAGCTAAACCAGTATCTAGAAAAAGAGTACAGTCCTAAATCTCTAAGGGATAAACTTAAGGAAGTATATGAATCAAAGGAATTTGATAGTTTTTTGAATAAACTTGATGACGAGGAAGTCATAGAAATTGTAAAAGCTTTAAAAAATGGAATACCGGTTAAGTCACCTGTATTTGATGGAGCGTCTGAGGAATCTGTTCGGGAAATGCTAAGGTATGCTGGTCTGCCTTTGGATGGTAAGACTATTCTGTTTGATGGTAGAACGGGCGAACCATTTGATCAAAAAGTAGCGGTCGGAATTATGTACATGCTTAAGTTGCATCATTTAGTTGAAGAGAAAATTCATGCCAGAGCAATTGGTCCATACTCACTTGTTACCCAACAACCATTGGGAGGAAAAGCTCACTTTGGCGGGCAGAGGCTTGGGGAAATGGAGGTATGGGCTTTAGAAGCATATGGTGCAGCTTATACATTGCAAGAATTTTTAACGGTAAAATCTGATGACGTTGTGGGACGAACAAGAATTTTTGATTCCATAGTAAAAGGCAATATGAATTTTGAACCGGGTTTGCCGGAATCTTTCAAAGTTTTAAATAAAGAATTGAAGTCATTGGCATTGGATATAGAGTTGATGGAAAATCAAGAGTATAAAAATAAAAATGAATTGTCATAAATTCGTGGAGGTATAATATTGTGGATATAGATACATTATTTGAAAAACCAAAAAATCCTTCTGATTATAAAGCTGTAAGAATATCAATAGCCTCCCCAGAAAAAATTAAGGAATGGTCTTTTGGTGAAGTAAAAAAACCTGAAACCATAAATTACAGAACATTTAAACCAGAACGAAACGGTCTTTTTTGTCCAGTTATATTTGGACCTGTTAAAGATTATGAATGTATATGTGGTAAATATAAACGGTTAAAACATCGAGGAATAACCTGTGAGAGGTGCGGAGTTGAGGTTATTTCATCCAAAGTTAGAAGGGACAGGATGGCTCATATTGAATTAGCATCCCCTGTTGCACATATATGGTTTTTGCGAAGCATCCCCACCAGAATTGGCATGTTGCTCGATATGACTTTGAAAGACTTGGAAAAAGCGTTGTACTTTGAAGCATATGTCGTTATAGATACTGGTAATACAACCCTTAAATTTGCGGAAGTGTTAAGTGAAGAGAAATATAGGAAATCATTGGAAGAATTTGGCCCGGTATTCAAGGTAGGTATGGGTGCTGAGACAATACGGGAAATGTTAAAAAAGATAGATCTTGTAGATTTGTCCGAGACTCTAAGACTAGATATGAAAAATACTAACTCTCTGATAAAAAGAGCTAGAATTGCAAAAAGATTAAGGATAAGTGAAGCGTTTAGAAAATCAAAAAATCATCCCGAATGGATGATATTAACCAGAATACCTGTTCTTCCACCCGATTTGCGTCCTCTCGTTCCACTTGATGGAGGAAGATTTGCAACGTCAGATTTAAATGATTTGTACAGAAGAGTTATAAACAGGAACAACAGGCTTAAGAAACTTCTGGAACTGGGTGCTCCTGACATAATTGTCAGAAATGAAAAGCGTATGTTGCAGGAAGCAGTAGATGCATTACTTGAAAACGGGAGAAGAGGTAGACCGGTACTTGGCCATAATCATCGACCGTTAAAAAGCCTAAGCGATATTATAAAGGGCAAGCAGGGCAGGTTCAGACAAAATCTCCTTGGTAAGAGGGTCGATTATTCAGGACGTTCTGTTATTACAGTTGGTCCCGAGTTGAGACTGCATCAATGTGGAATCCCAAAACAGATGGCTTTAGAGTTGTTTAGGCCATTTATCTACCAAAAATTAGAAAAATGGGGCTCGGCTGCAACCATAAAAATTGCAAAAAAGCTGGTTGAACAGGAGGCACCAGTGGTTTGGGATGCCTTGGATGAATTAATAAAAGAACACCCAGTTCTTTTGAACAGGGCACCAACACTGCATAGGCTTAGTATACAGGCATTTGAGCCTATATTGATTGAAGATAAAGCTATACAACTCCATCCGTTAGTTTGTCCAGCATATAATGCGGATTTTGATGGTGACCAGATGGCTGTTCATGTCCCTCTTTCTCTAGAGGCACAAACGGAATGTAGAACTCTCGTAATGTCTACAAACAATATTTTATCTCCTGCTCATGGGAAACCAATAATTTTACCAACACAAGATATAGTACTTGGAATTTACTATATGACTATTGAAGTTCCATTTGAAAAAGGTGAAGGTAAGGCATTCTATTCAATTGAGGAAGTGGGTATGGCATACAATTCCGGTGAGGCATCCATACATGCAAAGATTAAAATAAAGATAAATGAAAAAATATATGACACTACGGTAGGAAGAGTTCTTCTATATGAAGTTGTTCCTGACAATATTCCTTTTGAGCTAGTCAACAAAGTAATGACAAAAAAGGCAATGGAAGAGTTGGTGGATGTCTGCTTTAGAATGGCTGGTGCAAAGAGCACTGTGCTGTTGGCGGACAGAATGAGAACTCTCGGATTTAAATATTCAACACTTTCAGGAATTTCGATTTCTATAAGCGATATGATAATTCCTGATAAGAAAAAGAATCTTCTTGACAAGGCACAAGACGAGGTTGTTAAGGTTCAGAATCAATATTCCCAGGGATTAATTACTGACGGTGAAAGATATAATAAGGTAATCGATATATGGGCAAGAACGAGCGATGAAGTTGCAAAGGAAATGATGAATGAGATATCGGTTGAACAATATGAGAAAAACGGAAAATCGAAAAGAGGTTCCAGTTCGAATCCTATATACATGATGATTGATTCCGGAGCTCGTGGTAGTCAGACACAGGTTAGACAGCTTGCGGGGATGAGAGGCTTAATGGCTAAACCTTCGGGTGAAATTATAGAGACGCCCATTACTTCAAACTTCAGAGAAGGTCTAACTGTACTCCAGTATTTTATATCCACTCATGGTGCAAGAAAAGGTTTAGCGGATACTGCATTAAAAACTGCAAATGCCGGATATCTTACAAGAAGATTAATAGATGTTGCACAGGATGTTATGGTAAAGGAACATGACTGCGGAACAATTAATGGTATTACGGTCGGCGGTTTAGTTGAGGGCGGTGAAATTATTGAGAAAGTTGGTGATAGGGTGCTAGGAAGAGTTGCCCTTGAAGATGTGGTAGATCCAATATCCGGTGACTTGATTGTAGGTGCAAATGATGAAATAGACGAGTTGGCTTCGAGCAGAATAGATGAAGCTGCAAGTATTTCAGAAGTAAGGATTAGATCGGTATTAACATGTGAAACTAAAGTTGGGACTTGTATGTATTGCTATGGGCGTAATCTATCATCAGGAAAGCTGGTGAATATAGGTGAAGCAGTTGGTATAGTGGCTGCTCAGTCAATCGGAGAACCAGGTACACAGCTTACCATGAGAACATTCCATATTGGTGGTGCTGCCAGTCAGAGAGCTGCTGAAACTACTCTTGAAAGTCAGCGCGATGGCACAGTAAAATTTATAGGTGTTAAACTGGTTAATACCAGGGATGGAAAACCAGTTGTAATTAACCGTACCGGTGTTCTTGCTATTGTTGATGATAAAGGATATGAAAGAGAAAAAAATCCACTCGTGCTTGGTGCAAAACTAAGTGTGCAAGATGGAATGAAAGTAAAAGAAGGTTCGTTGATGGCTGAATGGGATCCTTACACAACACCATTTATTTCAGAGCTTGATGGCAAGGTGAGTTATCAGGATCTTGAGCTTGGTATCACTATAAAAGAACAGGTTGATGAGGTTACAGGTATATATAAAAAGGTTGTTATAGAATCAAAGAATCTTGATCAGCATCCAACGTTGGTGATCAACGAAGACAAAGGAGAAAGCATTAAGTACTCACTTCCTATAGGAGCATTGATTGAATGTAACGAAGGCGATACTGTTAATGCAGGTGACATAGTAGCTAAAATTCCGAGAGCTACAGCAAAAACTAAAGACATAACTGGAGGATTGCCGCGAGTTGCTGAATTATTCGAGGCTAGGATTCCGCGTGATCCGGCAATTGTTTCTGAAATTGACGGGATTGTTTCTTATGGAAAGGATGTAAAAGGAAAGAGAAGATTAATTGTTAAACCAGAATTAGGCGAGGAGAAAGAATATCTGGTTCCTAGAGGAAAACATATCCTGGTCAGAGAAGGAGAGTATGTAACTTCGGGGGATCAATTAGTTGATGGTTCTATTAACCCACATGATATTCTTAGCATACGAGGGGAAGATGCTCTTTCTAGATATATGGTGGACGAGATACAAGAGGTTTATAGACTCCAAGGTGTGAAGATAAATGACAAGCATATAGAGACAATTGTAAGGCAGATGCTGAGAAGGGTGAGAATCAAAGACCCTGGAGATACAACGATGTTGGTTGGCGAAGCCATAGAAAAGCATAATTTTTTTGATGAGAATGAAAGAGTAGCATCAAATGGTGGAAGACAAGCTATTGCAGAGCCTTTACTTTTGGGAATAACCAGAGCTTCTTTAAGCACTGACAGCTGGCTTTCTGCTGCATCATTCCAAGAAACTACAAGGGTACTTACCGAGGCTGCCTGTGAAGGGAAAGATGATAATCTAAGGGGATTAAAAGAAAATGTGATTATGGGCAGATTAATACCGGCTGGAACTGGTCTTCCAATGTACAGGAACATTGACGTTGAAGTGCCGGTTCAGGAAATTCCCGTTCCTATACCAGAAGTTTCAGAAGAAGAGAGCGTATAGCACAGTTTTTGATATATTATATTTGAATAGATGGATAAAACCTATAATCCGAAAAAGGTTGAGTCCAAATGGTATACCTTTTGGACTGAAAAGAAAATATACAACAAAAAAACAATTTCAAATAATAGTACCTTTTCTATAGTTATACCCCCTCCCAATGTAACGGGTTCACTGCATATTGGTCATGCATTAAACAATACTCTTCAAGATATTCTTGTAAGATACAAGAGAATGAAGGGATTTGATGTCATTTGGATTCCGGGCACTGATCATGCTGGTATTGCTACACAAATGGTAGTCGAAAAGGAAATTGCAAAAGAAGGAATTGATAAGAATGACATCGGAAGGGAAGTGTTTATTGAAAAAATATGGGAATGGAAGAATGCATCCGGCGATAAGATTACCACTCAGCTCAGAAGACTCGGGGCACTACCAAATTGGGACAGGGAAAGATTTACCATGGATCATGGCCTTTCAAATGCTGTAAGAAAGGTATTTGTCGAACTGTATAGAAAGGGTTTGATATATCAGGACAAGAGATTGGTAAATTGGGATCCAAAGTTAAACACTGCAATCTCTGATCTTGAAGTTGAACAAAGAGAAGTTAATGGACAACTGTGGTACTTAAAATATCCGATCAAAGGCTATGAGGGTCAATACATAACTGTTGCCACAACCAGACCTGAAACAATGCTTGGAGATACTGCCGTTGCTGTCCATCCTGATGATCAGAGATACAAAAATTTGATAGGGGAATATGTTACTCTGCCCCTTGTTGGTAGAGAAATACCGATTATTCCTGATGAGTACAGTGACCCTAAAAAAGGAAGTGGCGCTGTTAAGATTACGCCCGCTCATGATTTTAATGATTTCGAGGTTGGTAAAAGACATGGGTTGCCAGCGATAAATATCTTTGATGAAAATGCCCATTTAAACGAAAACGCTCCCGAAAAGTACAGAGGTTTGGATCGTTTTGATGCAAGGGGAACAATAGTAAATGATTTGGATAAACTCGGTCTGCTCGACCGGATTGAGAACAATAAACACACAGTACCCTATGGGGATAGGTCAGGTGTTGTTGTTGAACCATACTTGACCGATCAATGGTACATGAATGTTAACGATTTGGCTCAAAAGGCTATTAAATCTGTTGAAAGTGGCGATATCATGTTTCATCCTAGGTTCTGGGGAAATACCTTCTTTGAATGGATGCGTAATATTCAGCCCTGGTGTATTTCTCGTCAAATTTGGTGGGGTCACCAGATACCGGCTTGGTGCGGTCCCGATGGAGAAGTATTTGTAGAGTATACAGAAGAGGATGCTCTTCAATCTGCAAGGAATCATTATGGTAAAACGGTGGTTTTAACACGCGAAACGGATGTGTTGGATACTTGGTTCTCATCTGCCCTTTGGCCATTTACGACTATGGGATGGCCTGAAAAATCGGATGTATTGAGAAAATATTACCCTACTTCGGTAATGGTAACAGGTTTTGATATAATCTTTTTTTGGGTGGCTAGAATGATTATGATGGGTCTAAATTTTATGAACGATGTCCCATTTAAAGATGTTTATATACACGGTCTAATCCGTGATGAAAAAGGACAAAAAATGAGTAAAACAAGCGGAAATGTTATTGATCCTCTTGAGATTATTGAAGAACACGGGGCAGATTCACTGCGATTTACCCTGGCTGCACTTGCAACACAGGGCAGAGATATAAAGCTTTCACCAACCGTGATACAGGGGTATCGAAACTTTATTAATAAGATATGGAATGCTTCAAGATTTATAATAATGAACCTCGAAGGATTTGAAGATGATTGGAGTAACAATATATCAAAAATTGAACTTGAAGATACAGAAAAATGGATTATTACAAAGCTAAACTATACAATTGAGGAAACTAACGACGCACTGGAATCCTACGAGTTTGATAAAGCAGCAAATTCTATATATCAGTTTATTTGGGGAGATTTTTGCGATTGGTACATAGAGATTTCAAAACCCATTATCTATGGTGATGATATAAATAAAAGAGATAATACTCGAAAGATTCTCGTATATGTTCTATTGAATTCACTAAGGTTATTGCACCCTATAGCACCATTCATAACAGAGGAACTCTTTCACCTTTTAAAGGATTATGGAATAAAATTAGTGGATGTTGATGCTAACGATACAGATAGCATTGCTCTAGCCTCGTTTCCTGAATATAACAAACATCATATATTTGAAGAATCATTTGGTTACATAGAGTTTTTAAAGAATATTGTTGTTGGTATTAGGAACCTAAGAGCATTAATAGGCATTCATCCATCACAGAGAGTTGAAATTGTAATTTATTCCGAGGATTCAGATTTAACTGACAAGATTAAGACAAGCAGAGTATTTATACAAAACTTGGCATCTGTTTCTAATCTTGTATTTCAAAGTGATATTAAACCTGAGGACTGTATAGCTCATGTTCTCCCCGAGGTTGAGATATTTCTTCCCGTGGAAGGTTTAATCGATATTAGAAAAGAAATAAAAAGGCTAAGTAAAGAGTTTAGCAAGGTGTCCAAAGATCTGGAGAAAACTGAAAGGAAGCTGTCTAGTTCAAGCTTCTTAGAAAAAGCTCCGGATGATGTAATTGAAAAAGAAAAACTTAAACTATCGGAGTTTTTATCACAGAGGGATAAGATACAAGACGTTCTTAATAAATTAACTGTCATTGGTTCCTAGTTCTTTTTCCCCTTATCTACGGAAGTTAAGTAAACAACGGTCTACTGATGTTTCTAGTTATAAGATCGAAATAATCATTAAATAGGACAGAATCGTGAAACCGGATTGTCAATATAAGAATTCCATACAATATTCTCCATCAGTCATTTGTATGTTAATAAATCAGATAGATTATAGGGGAGTTCCCCAACAGGGATAAAGCAGACTTCGCATGTTTTTATCGGTAATCCATTAAATTTCAGTCTCACAATTTCCTAATATATGAACAACTAGTATGTAGGCATTTGAATTTGTTTGACCAAATCCTCCGATCTGTCGGTTTTGTTCCCGAATGTTTCTACCGGGAACTGCTTCGAGCGAGCGAGAAGAAGGTCGCCTTTGATAATAAGCACATAAGCTATTAAATTTCAGCCTCAGAGATTTTAAGATACTTAAATAATTAGAATGTAATAATCTATGTGAAATATCTAATTATTTAAAATGATAGATATTTCGCATTAGCTCAATACGCAAGCGTTTTTTGAATGCCTGATTAAACCTTTTCCTTTTGGAAAAGGTTTATAAAAACCATTTAAAATCAAAAAACTGTCTTCGAAATCCTTCCCGTTATTGCGAACCAAGTGTATCTTGAGCTTAGATAAGGGATGGTTCTCCTTCTAATTAAATATATTATTTAGAGTATAAATACCGAACTATCTCTTTGTATAACATAGAGTGGGGATTTGGGTTGAATTAAAGAATAAAATCTTAGGGGAATATTAGATTGGTTTTTCATTAAATAATCACGTAATACTAATAATGAACTTACCAGCTAAATAGATCGAGCTGTTGTGTATCGTATTTATTATCTACAATCTCAACCGGATAGTTACCCGTAAAGCAGGCATTACAGAAGTTGTTCTGGCCGTCCTTTGAGCCAGTATTATCAATAGACTTGGAAATGCCTTTTAGACTCAGATAACCAAGACTATCTGCTGTTATGTATTTATTTATTTCCTCCACCGTCAATGAATTTGCAATAAGCTCTTCTTTAATGGGAGTGTCAATACCGTAGTAACAGGAAAATTTCATAGGTGGGGAACTGATTCTCATGTGTAGCTCTTTAGCTCCAACTCCTCTTAGCATCTTGATTATCTTTCTGCTTGTTGTTCCCCTTACAATTGAATCATCAACTATTACGACTCTTTTGCCATTTATAACTTCTTTTATGGCATTTAATTTTAATTTTACTCCAAAATTTCGTATTGATTGCCGTGGCTCGATAAAGGTCCTACCTACATAATGACTTCTAAGAAGTCCTAACTCTAATGGAAGCTTAGATTCCTCAGCATAACCGATTGCAGCTGGTACTCCTGAATCTGGAATTGCAACTACAATATCTGCTTCGGCAGGGTGTTCACGAGCCAGTTGCTTTCCAAATTCCTTTCTTACCTGGTATACATTTCTTCCCGTAAGAAAACTGTCGGGCCTTGCAAAATATATATATTCGAACACACAGTGTGTATGCTTCGTCTTTGCGAATGGCTTAGATGATTCAATACCACTGTTGGTGACAACAACAATTTCTCCAGGTTCTACTTCTCTAACAAATTCAGCCTCTATTAAATCAAAGGCACATGTTTCTGATGCGAATGTATCCGAATTTCCCAATTTTCCCATAGCAAGTGGCCTAAATCCATTGGGATCTCTTACTGCAATCATCATTTCTGGACTTAAAAATAGTAATGAATACGCACCCTTACATCTTGAAAGAGCTTCAATTATTCTTTTGGCTAATGTATCCTCCTTTGATCGTGCAATCAGGTGCAGGATAACTTCTGTATCAGTTGTGGATTGGAAAATTGAACCATCTCTTTCGAGTTCTTCTCTCAGCCTTTTTGCATTTGTTAAATTGCCATTATGGGCAATAGAGAGTTCTTTATTTGCGTATCTTATGCTTATTGGCTGGGTGTTTTTAATGTGACTAGAGCCTGTAGTCGAGTATCTTACATGACCGATAGCGTTTTTGCCTGATAGGTCATTTAGGATTTCTTCACTAAACACATCTGAAACAAGCCCCATTGCCTTGTATGTGTTTAATTTATGCCCGTCAGAAGTAACAATCCCTGCACTTTCCTGTCCTCTGTGTTGCAGAGCGTGTAAGCCTAGGTATGTGAGGTTGGATGCTTCTGAATGAGCGAAAATGCCAAAAAGGCCGCATTCTTCTTTTATTTTAGCCATTGCACTTAATCATTTGATTAATTTTTCTATAGCTGAATCCCAAGAATTATACGCATCTAGCAAAGGAATATTTATTAAATTATTAATATTTATACAATTTCCGCCAACTTTTCCTATATATTCACAATAAATATTATTTTTTGATATTAATGTCTCAAATTGAGATAAGTCGTTTTCATCTATTGTTACAATTACTCTGGATTGTGATTCAGAAAATAGAAGGATGTCATTTCTAAGTCCGTTATTATTAGGCAGGGCTATATCCACACCTATCAACCTACTGGGTCTGAAACAAGCTTCCGCAATAGCAACAGATATACCTCCCTCTGATATGTCATGTGCTGACTTTATTATACCGTCTTTAAATGCCTTTAGTAAAGTGTCAATTATTTTGATTTCTGAGTTAATATCTATCGATGGAGGTGTACCACCTATTTGATTATGAATTAATTTCAGATATTCAGTTCCCTCTATATCCTCTTTTGTCTGACCAAGTAGAAAAATAAAGTCTCCTTCATCCACGAACCACTGAGACATAATATTGTTAATATTTTCAATTAAACCAACCATCGCAATGGTTGGTGTGGGATATATATCAGCTTGATCTGTCTGATTATAGAAGCTGACATTTCCGCTAACTACAGGTGTATTAAGTTTTTTTGCTGCATAGGATATCCCTTCGATAGATTTAATGAATTGCCACATAATCTCTGGCTTTTCAGGATTCCCAAAATTAAGGCAATCCGTAATAGCTAGAGGTTTTGCCCCTGAACATGCTAAATTCCTTGCATTTTCACAAACTGCAATGATTGATCCGATGTAAGGGTCTAGATAGCAGTACCTAGAATTACAATTTACTGTTATAGACAAACCTATATCCGCGTTCTTAATTCTCAAAACTGCTGAATCGGAACCCTGTTCTATAGCCGTATTAGTCCTAACCATATGATCATACTGTTCATATATCCATTTTTTGTTAGATATAGTAGGTGATGATAAAAGAGTTATCAGAGCTTCGCTATAATCACTTGGTTCAGGCAGTGATGATAACTCTAACTTATGCATATCTCGCAGATATTCGGGTTTATTAAATGGTCTTGAATATACGGGTGAATCGTTTGTTATTAATTCGATTGGAAGATCAACTACTTTATTATGCTTTTCATAAATCTCTAATCTGTTATTGTCTGTAACCTCACCTATCACAGAGAAATCTATATTCCATTTTTTAAAAATTTTCTCTGCAATTTGTTCTTTACCCTTTTCTAACACTACGAGCATCCTTTCCTGAGATTCTGAAAGCATAATTTCATAAGTTTTCATCTCAAGCTCCCTCGTAGGAACGTTATCTATATTAATCTTTAATCCGCTTCCTGCTCTCTCTGCCATCTCGGTCGAAGAAGATGTCAAACCTGCTGCTCCCATATCCTGGATTCCAACAACCGCATCCGTTTTAAATAGTTCTAAGCAAGCCTCTAAAAGCAGCTTTTCGGTAAACGGATCCCCAACTTGTACCGTCGGTCTCTTCTCCTCTGATTCTTCGCTAAAGGATTCGGATGCCATTACCGCACCGTGGATACCATCCCTGCCCGTTTTGGAACCGATATAAACTACAGGATTGCCAATTCCCTTTGCGTATCCCCTGAATATTTTATCTTTTTTTGTGATGCCGAGGGCGAACACATTAACCAGAGGATTGCCGTTATAACAGTCATCAAAATAGATCTCACCACCAACAGTAGGAATTCCAACACAGTTCCCATAACCTGCAATTCCTGATACTACACCCTCAAGTAAATATTTAGTTTTTGGTAGAGCTGCATTGCCGAATCTTAAAGAATTTAATAACGCAATTGGTCTTGCACCCATTGTAAAAATGTCCCTTAAAATCCCGCCAACTCCTGTTGCAGCACCTTGGTAGGGTTCAATAAAAGATGGATGATTATGGCTTTCCATTTTAAATACCGCACAGAGTCCATTGCCTATATCAATTATTCCTGCATTCTCACCCGGGCCTTGGATTACATGATCACCGGTTGTTGGAAACTTTTTCAGATGAACCCTGGAACTCTTATAGGAACAGTGTTCCGACCACATAGCTCCAAGAATTCCTATCTCGTTAAGATTAGGTTCTCGCCCAATTGTATTTACAATTTTAGAGTATTCTTCTTCTGTAAGCCCGTGGTCTTGAGCTATTTGAAGATTGTTCATTTCACTTTGTAAAACATTTAGTATACCCGTTAAATAAAAATCGTTGAGTTATTGAATTTAATCTCCTATTTCATGAAGTCATGAAACTACGATTTAAACTAATTTTTATTAATTTTAAGACTTTCATCGATAGTACTATAGAGATAAAATGTTTTGAAGTTCTTATAAACCAATTCCAAAAGGAAAGGGATTTATAGATAAGATACATCAAAAGTCTAAAAAATTGTCATCGAATTATACAACAACTAAAATTGCGAGTATCATAGGGAAGAACTTATCTAACAAATGTTAGATGGTTGCATATACCATCTCATAACAGAATCAATAAAATCTCTTAACCACTTTGTTGGAAGAATTATATCAATATGGTTATGATGAATCAAAAAAACATTTAATAATATGTAATATAAATATACATATGATAAAAATATTAAATATTTTTCAATAGGAATTGATCAGGAATATAAATAATTTATTTTATTCAAACCTATTTACGT
>JAZGCJ010000287.1:0-4486 GCA_036476895.1 Thermodesulfobacteriota bacterium | reverse complement strand
AATAAGCCTATTACCTACTTTTTTCTAATAAAAGAATAATTAGGAAATTCGAAATTTCAAACTATCAACATTATAGATATAAGATGAGATGATAAGAAAATGCTTTTTAGAGATTTTGTAAGGGTAGTAAAATAATTAACAAAATTCAAGTATTTTTTTAAGATGAGATGATACATAAACCTGAATTTAAGATAACTTATCCACATCAATCTATGTGGTATAGTTTTTATGCTGTTTGAATTGAATGAGAATGAAATGTGATAATAAATCTATATGCTTATCTACTTAACACAGGTAATATCTTTGCTAGGCTTTGCGTATGCCAAGGCCTACGTTTCCAAATAATTCGGCGCAAAACGCCGATGGCTGCGTTTCAAACTCTTTTGGGTATAGCTGCAAAAGCCACCTGTGTCGTTACAGGGTTTAACACAACCTGTTTCAACTTGATAAGCATATAAAAGAATATATAATGGGGTTTGCTGTCCACCACATGTTGAAGAAGAAGGAAGAGGAGCTTCTCATGGTAGAGCTTGTGCAAAAATTGTGAGCAAATCCGAGCAGTTCAATTGACTATAATATCTCCAGCCGTTTATTCATACACACTTCCTTGACCAGTCGCTTCTTGCACAACTTCTTCCAAAGAAAACCTACCCCAGAATTCCAAAAGTGTTTTGGGGTAATCCTCTATGACCCCGTATACTACATGTATGTCTAACTGAGTCAAGTAAACCCCGTTGGAATTTCGCACGGGGCATTAAACTCAGTGCGAAAAAGCGGAAGTTATCTAATTTTATCATCCCCGTGCTTCCCCGCCCGTTGACGGTCGGACGGGCGCATGGGGCATTCCTACGGGGTAAAACCCACATTAAATAAAATTTCATTTGACATCATTGAGTAATTTTTCATAAAGTAATGTCAAATTACCACCACCAATTCCTTCTGTCTGCAAAGAATATATATTTGCTGTTTTGTATATTCATTAATTTCTCCATCAAAAATCCTAAAACGATATTTGGGATAGAATACTATATGGTATTTGCATTCATATAGTGTGTGTGTGTTAACATCTTAAATTGTCTACTCATCTTGTACCTCCCTTACTTTGGGTACCTTTTAGGGAGGTACATTATAAATAATTACTTTTACGGTAAAACCTTTTCTTTTACCACTACCAGAGGTAGTGGTTTAAGCCGATTAATTAAGTAGTTTCTAGACAAAAATTAAACGGAGGGATTTATATGAAAGAAAAACTAGTTTTGGCTTATTCAGGTGGTTTGGACACATCTGTAATACTGAAATGGCTTATTGATAAAGGATATGATGTAATTGCGTATATTGCAGATGTAGGCCAAGAAGAAGATTTCAAGGCTGCGAAGAAAAAAGCCTTGAAATTAGGAGCTTCTAAAGTATATATAGAAAATTTGAAAAAAGAATTCGTGACTGATTTCATATTTCCTGCAATAAAAGCAAATGCTGTTTACGAAGGAAAGTATTTGCTAGGCACGTCTTTAGCAAGGCCTATTATAGCAAAAAGGCAAATAGAAATAACAAAGAAAGAAGGCACAAACATTGTTGCGCATGGCGCTACAGGAAAGGGTAATGATCAGGTAAGGTTTGAGATGACTTATTATGTTTTGATGCCTGACGTGAGAATTATCAGTCCATGGAAATGTGAGGAATTTTTGCAGAAATTCCAAGGAAGGACTGACATGATAAAATATGCTAAGGAGAAAAGAATACCAATACCAGTAACAAAAGACAAGCCATACAGTTCTGATGAAAATCTGATGCATATAAGTTATGAAGCAGGAGTTTTAGAAGATCCGAAATTTGAGCCTGATAAGCACATGTTTCAGAAAACAAAAGACCCTATGGATGCGCCAGATAAGAGCGAAGCAATAATAATAGAATTCAAGAAAGGAATTCCTGTTATGGTTAAGAATCTATCAGACGGAACTGTGAAAAGGGAGCCCCTGAAATTGTTTCAATATCTTAATACACTTGGTGGAAAGAATGGGATAGGACGAGTGGATATGGTAGAGGATAGGTTTGTGGGAATGAAATCAAGGGGGGTGTATGAAACACCAGGAGGTACAATATTATTACAGGCACATCTGGACATTGAAGGCCTAACTATGGATAGAGAAGTGAAGCTTTTGCGAGATAGCTTAATACCTAAATATGCGCAGTTGATTTATTTTGGTTTCTGGTATAGTCCTGAAATGGAAGTATTAACGGCATTAATGGATAAATCACAGGAACATGTATCAGGGAAAGTCTACCTGAAATTGTACAAAGGCAATGTCATCATACAAGGAAGGGAATCAAAGGAATCATTGTATGATAAAGAGATAGCATCAATGGATGTACATGGGGATTACGACCAGAAAGATGCGACCGGCTTCATTAAGCTTAATGCTTTAAGGTCAAAGGCAAGCGCAAAGAGACTGAAACGAAATCATTATTGACATTAATGGACATGGATAAGAAGACAGTTAAGAAATTGATTACTATGAGCACTAGGATAAAGAAAAATCCAATAAAATTATCTCAGTCATTAAAGGACAAGCCCCTAATCACTTATTAAATAAAACATAATAATAAATAACGGAGGATATCATGGCTTTTAATTTAAAAAACAGAAGTTTTGTTAAATTATCGGATTTTACCCCAAAAGAAATAAAATTTTTATTAGACCTTGCTGCTGACTTGAAAAAAGCAAAATATGCAGGAATCGAACAGCCAAGATTAAAGGGGAAAAACATTGCTTTAATCTTTGAAAAAGATTCAACAAGAACAAGATGTGCATTTGAAGTAGCTGCTTATGATCAAGGTGCACATGTTACTTATCTTGGGCCATCAGGTTCTCAGATTGGCAAAAAAGAATCAATGAAAGATACTGCTAGAGTTTTAGGTAGAATGTACGACGGAATCGAATACAGAGGATTCAGACAAGAAATTGTTGAAGAACTTGCAAAATATGCCGGTGTTCCTGTATGGAACGGCTTAACTAATGAATTTCACCCAACTCAGATTCTTGCTGACTTTTTAACAATGATGGAACATTCTGATAAGCCATTAAATAAGGTGTCTCTCTGTTATTTGGGCGATGCTAAAAATAACGTGGGTAACTCCTTAATGGTAGGTGCAGCTAAAATGGGCACGGATTTCAGAGTAGCAGCTCCTAAAGATTGCCAACCTGATGGAGAACTTGCAAAACAATGCATGGAAATTGCAAAAGAAACAGGTGCAAAGATTTTAATTACCGATGACGTTAAAGAAGCTGTTAAAGGTTGTGATTTCTTATATGCAGATGTATGGGTATCAATGGGCGAACCTGAATCGGTTTGGGCTGAACGTATCAAATTATTGAAACCTTATCAAGTAAACAAAAAAATTATGGAATTGACCATTAATCCTAATGTTAAGTTCTTACATTGTTTACCAGCATTCCATAATCGTGAAACACAAGTTGGCGAAGAGATTTATCAAAAATTCAACTTGAACTGTATGGAAGTAACCGAAGATGTTTTTGAATCTGATGCATCAATTGTTTTTGATGAGGCTGAAAATAGAGTTCATACTATTAAAGCCGTAATGGTTGCTACATTAGGAAGTTAACGTTTCGATTTAAAAAAAAGGCCACTAATTAGAATTACCTTTTTTTATCGGATTAGTTTATTGGTATTAAACAATTATCCACCAGCTTCTTTGGCTTTATTTCCACTTTTGATGAGAATATCAATTATTTTATCCCTGAAACGGTTTTGAATTAATATTTTTCCACCTTTTGCAGATCCGCCAACACTACATTTTGATTTTAAGGGAAGATTGGACTGGGTCTGATCGAAAATCTGATGAATTTGCCTCACAGCAGAAGATATACAAGGTAGATCCACATCTTATAATACAAATATTATACGAAATTGTCATCACTGCTATTTTGAATTAATTCGTTTCGCTCGCTCTTTCAACCTTTTTGCTTCATCTTTCTTTCCAATCTCTCTGTAAAACTTTGCCATATTCTCTAACACAATTGCAATATTGGGATGGTCTTTACCAAGGGTTTTTTCCGCTATCTCAAGTGTATGTTTATAAATGGACTCGGCCTCGGCATATTTGCCTTGGTAAGAATAAAGCGCTACCAGAATGTTCAGGGATTGAGCTACATCTGGATGGTCTTGCCCAAGGGCTTTTCCCTTTATTTCCAGTGCACGTTTGTAAAGGAGCTCGGCCTCGGTATATTTACCCTGGGCTTGATAAAGTAATGCCAGGCTGGTCAGGGATATTGCCACATCTGGATGGTCTTGCCCAAGGGCTTTTCCCTTTATTTCCAGTGCACGTTTGTAAAGGGGCTCGGCTTCGCTATATTTGCCCAGGTAATAATAAAGCAATGCCAGATTGTTCAGGGGTATTGCCACATCTGGATGGTCTTGCCCAAGGGCTTTTCCCTTTACTTCCAGTGCACGTTTGTAAAGGGGCTCGG
>JAZGCJ010000286.1:0-2746 GCA_036476895.1 Thermodesulfobacteriota bacterium | reverse complement strand
GACTTTCCAACGTTTGGTTTTCCCAAAACAGTAACTTTTATTCCTTCTTCTTCCTCTGTTTCTTCGGATTCGGGGAGCTTTTCGGCAATTGCATCCAGCAAATCATAAATATTCTTTCCATGAAGAGCTGAAACATTAATAAAATTTTCTATGCCTAGTGAATGGAAATCATAACCACGCATTTCATGCTGTTCATGATCTATTTTATTTACAACAAAAATGATTGGCTTTAGAGATTTCCTGAGAAAGTTTAAGGTTTCAACGTCTCCAGGTAAAACACCTTCCTTACCATCCAGGACCATTAATATTAAATCGGATTCCTCAATTGCAATCTCTATCTGATCCTTTATCAGAGATGGATATATATCCTTTGATTCTGGTTCAAATCCTCCTGTATCGACTAAACTGAAATGTTTCCCTTCCCACGATGTATCAGAATATATTCTATCTCTGGTTACCCCTGGTATATCTTCAACTATTGATTTACGCTCACTGATTATTCTATTAAATAGAGTTGATTTTCCTACATTCGGTCTGCCAACTATGGCAACTAATGGTTTGGGCATAATTATAAATTTTAAGAATTATTATAAGAAGTTCCAGTTAATTCAGAAATAACTATAGACGGTTAGTTTATCAGATAATATTAGTAATTACACTATAATCTATCATTATCAATAACCACATTCCCATATCAATCGCTTACATCTAAACTTGTAAAAAGCCAATGTCCTTTTCTTTTTTGACATTCGGCTTGAAGAACATCACCTTGCATAGTAAGGTTTCCACATTCATTAATTCAAAAAATAAAAATTTCAGAATGAAGATATATATAAATGATTTAACCGGCAAAGTAAAAGAATTAAAGCAAATAAAAAACCAGGCAAAGTCAATTCTGTCTTATCTGAAACTACCCTCTTCAACAGAGGTTTCAATATCATTTATTGATGATAGCTATATGAGAGAATTAAACCTCAAGTATAGGGATAACAATCGGGCTACGGATGTATTGTCGTTTCCCCAAGAGGGGGAGTTGTTGGGTGATATTCTCATTTCAGTTGACAAAGCTACAGCACAGTCTGAAGAGTTAGGTCATACATTTGAACAAGAGGTAAGAAGGTTGGTAGTTCATGGACTACTTCATTTATTGGGTTACGATCACAAGAAGCTGCAGGAAGCACAATTAATGGAGGAAAAGGAGAAAGAAGTCCTAGAGTTTCTGTAGATTCATATTAAAACCATTAAAGGAATCTTCAAATTCTTTGATTTCCTTTAAATCCGGCAGATCTTTTAAACTCCTCAGGCCGAATGTCTCTAGGAAATCAAGTGAAGTTCCATATATAAAGGGTCTTCCTATAACCTCTTTTCTGCCTGTTATCTCAATCAACCTTCTGTTGAGCAAATATCCCAGTACACCTGAAGAATCTACCCCTCTGATCTCTTCTATTTCAACTCTGGTTACAGGTTGTTTGTATGCAATTATTGCAGCCACCTCGAGGGCAGCCTTACTTAACCTGAATTTTTTTATCTCTTTATTATAATTTGTAAGTACCTCGCTGAATTCAGATACAGTTCTGAATTGAAAACCACCCGATACTTCCACCAGTTCAATTCCCCTTGACATCTCATTCCACTTATCATGTAATTCAGAGAGCAAGTTCATTAATTCGGCTCTTTTAAATTGGTTAAATACGTGGAGCAGATCGTCCACAGTTACAGGTTTGTCGGAGATAAAGATTATACATTCGATGGCTTTTTTTATGTATTCATTATCCAAGTTGATCTTCTCCGAGATAAATAATTTCTATGTAATTGTATGGTTCGTTTTGCAGTACTTTTAAGACCCTGTTTTTTACCAATTCTAATAATGCTAAAAAAGTTATTATGAATTCGAATTTTGTATAATGATTTTCAAACATATCAAAAAAATGAACTATCCTCTTTTGAACCATATAATCTTTTAATTGGGCCATCTTATCTTCCAGGCTGATACTTTCTGCTTCAAATGATATATCTGCATTCAATTCCGCTTTTCTTCTTTCAATAATGGAGTGAAATGCTTCTATTAATGACCATAAGTCAGGTTTTATTAATTCTAGTTCCTGGGTCTTTTCGTTGCCATTTCTGTTTCCGCTTAAAAATACATCTCTACCCAAAATCTCATTATCAATAAGCCCCTTAACTGCCTCCTTGTATCTTTGGTATTCAATGAGTCTCTGTACCAGTTCATCTCTCGGATCCTCCTCCTCCTCGTCTTCATACTCAGACTTCGGAAGAAGCATTTTTGATTTGATCTTTCCCAGTTCTGCGGCTATTACAAGATAGTTTCCAGCCACCTCAAAGTTTAAAACTTTCATTAGACCAATATACTCTAAGTATTGTTTCGAAATTATAGCGATTGGAATATCATATATATCAACTTCGTTCTTTTTAATAAGATGAAGCAATAGGTCTAACGGTCCTTCAAATAAATCAAGTTTTACTAAACAGGTATCATCCATATGTTATTAATATTGTATTTAAATAACATGGAATACAATACTTAGGAGCTGAAAATAATCAAAGCCCGTAATCAAGTTGCTGACTTTTGAGATTGGATAAGATAAGAAATATGAGAAATAGCTGCCACCGAAAAAGAAAATACCAAATAAAACTAATATCCCGTATGGTTCAAATTTGCTATACACATAAATATATTTATCGGGAAGTATTCCGTACATTATCCTAGATCCATCTAATGGAGGAA
>JAZGCJ010000285.1:0-2597 GCA_036476895.1 Thermodesulfobacteriota bacterium | reverse complement strand
TTGTGAATTTGTTAAATCCTAAAACCATTTCAAAGTCCTTGGTTTTTTCTTTAATCCTGATTGTCGCAATTCTCTTATTCATTTCAGTTATCAAAAATTACGTTTCACATACATACTATTCTAAATTTCAAAGACACTTAAAAGAAGGGAGGCAAAGCCTTGATCTTCAAATACAAGATCTGAGACATGCATTTGAATTATGTCCTACAAATGCTAAAACCCTCTTTGAACTGGGAAGGTTTTATATCAAAGAAGAACTCACCGGTAAAAATAAAGAAGATAAGGGCAAGTTATACGAGCAGGCAAAAGAGTTCTTCCTCGAGGCATTGATGCGTAAACCCACCGATGGGAGACATTGGGCGGAGTATGCATGGTATATAAGTCGTTTTAGAGAAACAAATGAGGTTATAGATCATTTTACAAAGGCAGTAAATTTAGGAATGAATGATGCTTATGTTCACAGTATATATGCAAGATGGTGTGTGAATCAGGTAAAAAAGGAGATTGACATAGAGGATAGTCTTCAATTTATTGAAATGTGTAAGAAAGGACAAAGATCAGAGGAAATCATGCAGTCTTATGATAACCGATTTATTGATAACGTAAGCATTGCTACATTTCTCCGACAGGCCAGAATAGAATGGGATAAGGCATTATTTCTTGGTGGAACCCGTACCTTTAGGGGCCGGACTACATATAATAGTTTAGGGGATTTGAATCTGCTGAGTTGTGAAATTGATAAAGCAATTAAAAATTACAATCGTGCAAATAATAAGATTATGTCAACAAGATGTTATATTATTAAGGGTGATTACGGCGGGGCTCTTCGTATATTGAGGTCTATTTTTAAGAGAGGTGGTTCACCCTTGCAGAGAAATTTGGTAAAAAAAGAGAGACTCTTGATAGAGTTTATAAAAAAGGATCCAAAGAATTACGAGTCATTTTATTGGCTGGGGGAAATCTATAACAGGCGCGGAATGATTGAGAAGGCAATAGTAAATTTTAAGAAGGTAATTGAATTGAATCCTAAACACATCGATTCCCATTTGAACCTGGCTAAATTATATAACTCAATAGAAAAGGCTGACTTAGCCATAGAGGAATGCGAGATGGTACTGAGCCTGAATCCCAAAAACAAAGATGCCTTTGATTTGTTGAGTAATTTGATTAGGGGCAAGTATAAAGACGTTGAGTTGATGACAAAATGAAACTATAACTGCAACTAATACAGAATTAGATAGCCACGGACATGCCCGTGGCACTTTTTAACACCCCCCACCTTAATCCTCTCCCCCCGCATCCTTGCTTCCGCTCTTACAGAGCCTACTTTCGGCAAGGAAGCAGCGGGGGGGGAGAGGGAAGGGTGAGGGGGATACCCTTTGGGTAAATTTACATTCACCCACGGGAAAGCCCGTGGAACTCTGCCCTTCGGGTTATTAGAACCAGAGCAATGGTTATCTTTGATCGAATAATCGAATACGGCATAATAGTTTTGATTGTGTTTACGCCCCTCGTCTTCGGTTCCGTTCAGTTGTGGGCATATACCACAATGGAAATCACAATTTGTATTTTAGTGATAATATGGATACTCAAACTTATCATCATTAATATAAAAAAACCGTCAGCTATCCAACATCTGCAATACAATCAACAAATCCCGGAACCCCTGCCCGAATCGGAAGAGGCAGGTCAAATCCTTGGCCCGTACAGTGCGGAGCATACTTTACTGGGCCGAAATCTACAATCTCCTACTTCCAGGTTCCCCTTATCTGTCAACCGTTTTGGTTTTGTAAAGACACCGCTGAATATACCGATTATGGTTTTTATTGCCCTGGTCGTATTCCAGCTTATACCATTACCACCAGGGGTGATCAAATTCCTTAGCCCTAATACCTATCACTTGTACAGAGAGGTACTACCTGAATGGCCTGTAGAAAGGCCACCTGAGCTTTCAACTTCTGGCAGTGGAAATCCACCTGATCTTAACACGGCATCAGCTGACCTAATCTCGGGAAAAGCAAATCAGGAATCAAAAATTCTCACTCATAAACCTCTGCTCAGTAAAAGGCAAGGTTTTTCATCCAACTGGATGCCTATCAGTATCTACCCGTATGCCACTAAAACCGAGTTTTTTAAAATCCTGGCATATATTGGTATGTTTTTCCTTGTAACGAATACACCAAACCTGAGAATCAATCGAGTTATCATTGTCATAATAGGTGTGGGATTTTTTATTTCTCTTCTGGGTATTTTACAAAAGCTCACTGGGACTACGAAGATATACTGGGTAACGGATGCCTCTTATGCATTACCGTTTGGTCCTTATATAAATCGGAATCATTTTGCTGGTTATACAGGTATGGTGATATTTCTTGCCCTTGGTCTGCTGATTTCCAGGCTTACGGGTATTGCTTCTTATAAAACTATGACACAGCGTTCCATGGCAGCAGAATCTCAATCTCGCCTTTTTACCAATTTCTTGCTGATCTTTGTAATCGCGATAATGATTTCGGCCCTGTTCCTTTCACTTTCACGCGGCGGTATCATATCCTTTATGGTCGGCATGGTCGTTTTTATTGCACTTATTAGTTTTGACA
>JAZGCJ010000284.1:0-4023 GCA_036476895.1 Thermodesulfobacteriota bacterium | reverse complement strand
TATATCACGGATGTGAAGCGATCTCATAGAGATTGCTTCGTCACTTCGTTTCTCGCAATTGTAGATGTTAAGTAATTCGGGTACAAAAGTATCAAAAATTAAAATATTCCCCTTAATTTGAGTTTTTGATTTAAACTTTCGGTGTAGAGTAATTATAAAGTTTTATTTATTATACATCTTCATTTTCTTTGTCTTGATACAAAGAAAACGAAGCAAAAGAAAAATCAAGGCTGCAAAAAATTAGAATTAATTAAATCAATTCCTACAGCTAAAAATATTTAATACGACCCCAAACCCAAATCTTTTTTTACGCTTCCGAAATTGATTTTCGCAATTTTTTGGATGCCTGCTTAATCCTTTTCTATTAGAAAGGGATTTTGTCCCTGAAATAGGTGACATTTACAGCAATGACGCGAATTTGATTTTGGCAATAGTTTGAATGCTATCTATATTTAATACTTAAATAGTCCGACAGTCTTTTTATTTAACATTTGAAATATCAATCTTTTTTTGTATCTCAAATATGCGCCCGTTAGCAAAATCGATCTTATCTGGTGTTACCGTTTGAAGATTTCTATAATTAGCAACTGCCATATTCCAATCTCCCTCCTGCTCATAACATTCGGCAAGAGACTGAAAGATTTTACCTTTAATTTCATTAACGGGTTCAGGAATGATTTTTAATAAACTCTCCCCCGTTTTAATTGATGATTTACAATCTCCCAATTTCTGCTGAGACAATGCAAGGTTCATCTGACTGATTTGATCAGATTCCTGGGACGTTAATCCTTTATCGGATACTTCTGCCTGAAATCTAGGTGTAGCTGGTTCGATAGCTTGTTTGTAATTCCCATTTAAAACATCATCCCTTAATACTGGTTTCTCCTCAGCTACTCTGTCTTTTGACTTAAAAGCTAATTCCCGTGAATGACTGGAATCAACGCTGCTAATTGCAGCAGAGGTCGGCATACTTTTGTCTTTCTTATCCTTATCTTGAGACCTGCTAGCAAGAATAGAATCAGATTTTTTCTTTTCTAACGTTCTGCCTAATCCATCACTAAATCCCTCTTGAGTTTCAAATTCCTCTTTTTGCTTACTTATTATGAATTTATGCTGCACACCCTCTGTTGCTATAGTGGAATTCAATTCTTCATACGGAATTTTATCATCCGTTTGACGTTTTTCTGCTATGACTTTATTCGGATAAATAATAACGCTATTAGGTCTCTGATTAACTCCATCATAATAAAACCAGAAACATAGAATTAATGCAGAGGTAATAGCAGGAACAAGTATCGGATATGAAAAGATTTTCTCAAATATAGAAAATCTTCTTGACCTTATTGCTTCTTTGGCTTTATTGGATAAATTTTCGTAAATTTTTACACTGGGACTTACCACCGACTCTTCATCGGACATTCTTTTAATTGCATAATATTCTTCATACAGAGATTTACAATCTGCACATTCTTGTATGTGCTTCTCCACCGACCTGGCTTCATCGATGCCAAGTATCCCGGCTGCATAATCAATAATCGAATCTTCATAAGATTCACATTTCATAACTTGCTATTAAACCTCTTTTGCCTTATTCGGCAATTCAAAAAAACCTGATTTTTTAAACTCTTCTCTTAAACCTCTAAAAGCATACCTCAACCTGCTCTTTACAGTATTTTCTGAGGTATTGGTAATTACCGCTATTTCCTTCATTTGCATACCTTCAAGCTGACTCAATATATAAACTTCTCTAAATTCTTCTTTTAATGTTTCAAGACCTTCTGCTAGCTTACTTCTAATCTCTCCTATGTGTATTGTATCTTCCTGTGTTTCGTCATCCCTTGAGATAAAATCGCCTACAGTTGCACCACCCTCTTCACCCGATGCAGGTGCATCCAGCGATCTGTGTTTTCTATATTGTTCAGTTTTGATATAGTCAATACAGTGATATCTTGCAATGGCATACAGCCATGTTGTAAATTTTGCACTTGGCATATATTTGTCTCTATTAACAATCACCTTCATAAAAATTTCCTGCAGTAGATCCTCAGCCAAAATTTTACTAATGCTCAAAAACATTATTATGAACCTTAATACCCCCGGCGAATGTCGCCTGTAGAGCAAATCGTATGAATCCGAATTGCCATTTATATAATCATTCATTGCCTCTTCATCCGAAAGAGCCTGAGACCTTTCTAATTCATTCAACATGAGCTCACTTTACGTATAAATTACCTATACGATCATCAACAAAAATAGTTTTAAAATGTAAATTATAACTCAGTTAGTGTAGAGTTTTCCCTGGTAAGTGTTTCTTGCTTCCAGCTCAAGCTCTATCCTCTGTAAAACTTCAAAATGTGACTTCCCCCAGTCAGGTGCAATTAGCAGATCTCTCGGAGTATCAGTAAATAGCCTTTCTATGATTATATTCGGTGATAGTTTCTCCAGAAATCTTACAATGAAATCCATGTATTCTTCATAAGTAAAAAGATGGAAAGGATCCTCTTTATATATTCTTGAGAGTGGTGTGTTTTTTATTATATGCAGATTATGGATCTTAAACGTTTCAATCCCCAGTTTAGAAACCTCATCCGCCATAAAAAGCATTTCCTCCTCGGTCTCCGTGGGCATACCAACAATAATATGTGCCCCTAGATGAAGCCCCCTACCCTGAGAAATTTCAATTGCATCCACCACCGATCCATAATCATGCCCCCTGTTCATAAACTCAAGAGTCTTATCGTAGATTGATTCAATTCCATATTCCAAAGATACATAATAGTCTTTTGCTATGTCTTCCAAAAGGCTTAGCTTCTCATGGTCTATGCAATCCGAACGGGTACCTATTGCTATTCCCACCACCCCCGGGTAATCAAGGGCTTGCCGATAAATTTTCTCCAGTTTATTAACATTGTCATACGTGTTGGTATAAGCCTGGAAATATACAATAAATTTTTCAGCTTTAAATCTTTTTCTCAGATAAGAAATCCCGTGATTTATCTGAGATTCCATTGTGTAACGAGAGCGGGCATATGGAGGAACGAAACTATCATTATTACAATATACGCAACCTCCCGTTGCAACAGTTCCATCCCTGTTAGGACAGGTAAACCCCATATCCACTGATAATTTCTGAACCCTTTCCCCGAATTTTTCTTTGAGGTACGAGTTATATGAATTGTATCTTCGCATAGAATATTCTTGAAATATAATAGATGAAAAAGAAAGTTTTTAAAGAAGATTTAACGGGTTGAAATTACAGAAAAGTGTAAACCCCTCTTCCGCTGAGCATGACAGACAAGAAGCAGATTAAGTTATATAAGACGTTTTCCCAAAACTGTGCAACAAAAAACCTCAGAGGGGATTAAACAAAGATCTCTCTTGACGGACAAAGGCTAGAAATTTTACATTCATTGCAATTTGGTTTTCTCGATTTACATACGGTTCTACCATGATCTCCCAAAGCATTGGAGAAGAATGTCCATTTCTTTTTAGGAATAAGCTCCATTATTTCAAATTCAATTCTAGCAGGATCAGACTTTTCCGACAGTTTTAATCTGCTCGATAATCTTTTAATATGGGTATCAACAATTATCCCCGGTATTCCGTAATAGTTGCCCAATACCACATTTGCGGTTTTTCTGCCAACGCCGTCTAAAGTAACCAGTTCGTCCATTGTCTTTGGAATATCACCCTGAAAATTTTCCACCACTGTTTTACAACAATTTATTATCGATTTTGATTTTGCCCTGTAAAACCCGGTGGAACGGATCTCCATTTCCAGGTCTTTTGTATCCGCCTTTGAAAAATCTCCAGGGTTTCTATACTTTTTGAATAATTCTTTTGTCACTTCATTAACCCTTTTATCCGTACATTGAGCAGACAGAATACACCCAATCAATAGCTCAAATGCATTAGAAAACCTAAGATGGCATTTTGCATAAGGATATAAATATTCTAATTTTTTAAGAATTATTTTTGCTCTGCTTCTCTTGGTTTTCAAATCTTCTTTGAATTTCATACACT
>JAZGCJ010000283.1:0-2196 GCA_036476895.1 Thermodesulfobacteriota bacterium | reverse complement strand
CTTCGCATAATCGCTTGATGAAACCAATCTAAAACCCGAATCTACTTCAAGCGAACGGATAGAAAAGCCTAAAATTATCGCGTTAACATTGGTCGGCAGAGAATCCAACTCCGTAGAATCATTTTCCAAAAGAAATATTAGAGCGAAAGAATCGCTTTCAATTTTCTTAAATTCAGTAATTAATCCATTTGTCATTATTTGCGTGGATTTTCCGAAATCTAAACTAATACTGGGCTTTAACGGCGGTTTTTGTTTGATAATCTCATTATGGCAATCAAATGCTAATATTACCAGTAACATTGGAATCACGGATAAATGTTTTACCATAACAAAAGAAATTACGTATATTTTGAGAAATTAACAATTGAATTTAATTGCCCTCAGACTGGGTATATGTGATATGCTGGGCAATTTCTCTATTACACTTGACTAATAAAGCCGAATTTTTATGGTTTCACTCTGCCATTCATTAGACATAAATAATGTAAAAAATGTATTCCATTTTTTATTATCGCTTCACCGGGACATCAATTTCTGAATGATTTAGCGTATAATTTTGCGTTAAATAGTCATAAAAGCTTCAACATAGCAATTTGCACCATTGCAGTATATTGGGATTCATCTATCATTAACACATTATATTGTATAGGTTCTCTAATTTTTCTGCTTTTTCTTCGTTTATTCTATTTTCTCGTAAATTTTCACTTGACTTCACTTTATCTACATAAATATATTCCCGATAGTAAATTTCTTTAACCGGAACATGTTTACGACTTTGAGGTAAAAAAATGAACAAATCCAAGTACACAAAAAGTCTATTGTTAGCTGTTTACATAACGCTTCTTACTTTCATTTTATCTGGTTGTGCAATTTTAAAACCATTCGGCTTGAGTGGCGACGATAACGGTGATGGTCAGGAAGTAACCCCATTATTCCAAACAGGGCAGGGTAGCGGAGATGTTCGATCTACTCCGGATCAAATTCAAGGTGAGGGAGCCGGTCGGCAACCTGGACAGATTCAACCTTCATCCGGCGGTGGCTTAGTAACCCAAAGGGTTGGCAGCAGGTCATCTGCGCAAGATATATCAGAATTACGGTTTGAACTTAAAAGACTTCAAGCAGAAATCGCCCATTTAAATTCAGAGATTACCAATCTAAATAACCGCTCTGAAATGTGGCGAGACCCGCAAAGCATCTTTAACAAAAAAATTGTGCTCACTAACGGTACCATCTTCAATGGAAATGTGGTTTACCAGGACGAACACTTTGTAAAAGTTGAAACTCTGATAGGCAGCCTTGTTCTTAAAAGGAATTCAATAAGCAGGATCTTGGAAAATACTCCAGAATTTTCAACCCAAGATCTTTTAAAATCAAGGCCCGCGCCACTATCAAGCGGTCCGAATGCTGCAAGAGGAACGACTGGAAGATTTTCACCGTCTACTACTGAAAAGGGCTTGGCAAATGTTGTTATAGAGAGTCCCATCAAGGAAAAGAAAGATAAAAGCGGCAATACAATATTTAATGGTATTCTGAAAAACACCGGAAACATAAGGGCTGATTTTGTCAAAATTGATTTCATCATAAGAAAAGATTGGTCGGGAAATACAGAAACCTTTACAACTTTCGTTAATGGCGCTCAACATACCTATGCAAGCGGAGTAACTACCGACACAACACTTCCGCCGGGTGCAACGGGAACATTTGAAATTTATATTCCCAGAACGCTCGGATCTTTTATCGGATATTCTTATGCAATTGATTGGCAAGTTTATGAATAAATTTATCACTTCGTTGATAATCGCACTTTCATTACTTGGTTGTGGAGGCTCAGCTGCAAAAAGCAATTTACTAACCCCACAAGATGATGTAGTTTCTCAGAATGTTGAACTCATGGACCTTAGATCTTCCATAATCATACTCCAATCAGAGATAATAGCTCTGAGAGAGAATCTCAAAATTACGGAAGAATTGAATCGAAGCCTTCAAAATAGAATTGAAGAAAAAGTCTCTCGATTAAGCATTTTGGAAAATTATCCAAACAGAAGTAATGCATCGGGGACTACTAAAAATTTTCCGGCAGGCAAAAAATCTGAAGATGTAGACATAGAATCTCTATATAAAAAAGCTTTAGCGCTTTATTTTGAAAGCAATTATGAGGAATCGATAAAAACCTTTGAATACCTGATTAACATTGAT
>JAZGCJ010000282.1:0-19208 GCA_036476895.1 Thermodesulfobacteriota bacterium | reverse complement strand
CACGGCTTCAGGCGGTTCATGCTCAGAGGCATTGAAAAGGTCGAAATCGAAGCCGGGCTGCTGGCCATCGCACACAACCTGAGGAAAATGGCCGCTTGACAATACCTCCGGTTTTTTTGCTCTGCTCAGAATAGGTCAGGATATGCTGAAAACTAAAAAATCAACGTGAACGAAACTTTTGTAAAAAGAAAAACCGCCTCAAAGTTTTACTTTTGAGACGGCCTCTTTTACTCAACATAAATGTTGAGATACAATGAATGTTATTTTTAATTGACAGGTTGATCTTTTGGTGTCAGCATTAAAAATTCATTCACTAAAATTTCAGTGACATATCGCTTAATTCCATCCTTATCTTCATAAGTCCGGTTAATAAGCTTGCCATCAACAGCTACTTTAGTGCCTTTTTTAAGATAGTTTTCGGCAAATTCTGCTGTTTTTCCCCATGCCACCAGATTATGCCATTGGGTATCTGTTATTTTTTCACCCTCGGCATTCTTGTACGTTTCTGAGGTGGCAATAGTCAGATTAGCTACTGTTTTACCACTGTTTAATTGTTTAACTTCAGGATCCCTTCCTAAGTTTCCAATTAACTGAACTTTGTTTTTTAAATTTTTCATAATTACTTTGTGTTTAATATCCTGTACATGACTAATGTTTAATATGTGCAGGACAAGGTTAAAATTTGAACATCTTCATTTTGTCAGCCAAATGGCATTTCAAAATGATGACACAAAGTAAAGGAGGGTTGGAAATATTAGTCGGTTAATAATTATTTATAGTCATTTAAATTACATTTGTAATTGCTTGTAAATGGAAAATGTGTATGTTTGTAACGTAATACATAGCCACTAAGGCACCTATCTGCGTGCTGTAGGCAGGCCTTTGTGGCAAAAAAAAAGATCATGGAAAGAGAATGCTTAGATTGTGAAACCCCCATAAAGGGTAGGGCAGACAAGAAATTTTGTTCTGACCAATGCCGTAATAATTACAACAATGAGCTCAACAGTGATTCCAACAATCATGTGAGAAATGTAAATAATATTTTAAGGAAAAACAGAAGAGTACTGGCTGAGCTGAATCCCTACGAAAAATCGAAAGTTCATAGAGATAAACTAACTGAAAAGGGTTTTAACTTTCATTATCATACCAACATTTATACCACCAAAAGCGGTAATGTTTATTATTTCTGTTACGAACAGGGATATTTGCCGTTGGAAAATGATTATTATGCCTTGGTGCTGCGGAAGGAATATGTGGATTGAGATTGTCATTCAGATATAATTTTTTTATTCCCAAGATTCGTTTTGCTATTGATTTCTTGATAGTTTTATTTTTATCTTCCCTATTAAATTGATTAACTTTGGGAGTTGATCTTAATAATTTTACAAAGCATTTGCTTGAACTAAAAAACTTGATAACGGCACTATAAGAAATAAAGTGACTAAATGTTAACCAAACTAAAAATAAAGAATTTAAAACAATTTGAGGATATTGAGATTGAGTTGGGGAAAGCAGTTGTTTTGATCGGGCCCAATAACTCTGGTAAAACTACAGCTCTTCAGGCACTTGCCTTGTGGGAAATTGGGTTAAAAAGATGGAATGAAAAGCGAAAGGGAAAAATTTCTCCTGAAAAGCGATCCGCTGTAGTTATAAACAGAAATGATTTGATTTCTATTCCGGTTCCTAATGCTAAATTGCTTTGGAAGGATTTAAGGGTACGAAATTTTAAAGGATTTAAAGATAAGGAAAAACGAAAGCCACAAACTGAGAACGTACGAATAGATGTTGTTGTAGAAGGGATAACTTTCGGGAAAAAGTGGACTTGTGGCCTTGAATTTGATTATGCCAATGAAGAATCACTTTATTGCAGGCCTTTACGTTTGGAAGATAATAAAAATCCTAAAAGAATGCAAGTGCCTGATGAAGCAGCTAAATATAAGGTAGCTTTTTTACCTCCTATGTCTGGTTTAGCGGCAATTGAACCTAAATCGGAACCTGGTAGAATCAGTGTTTTAATAGGAGAAGGACAAACAGCACAGGTGCTCCGTAATTTATGTTATCAGATTTACGAAGAATCTACAAAAATCAATTTTTTAGCTCCTGGTGTTATAGAGAGAATTGTGAGGGGAAGTAAAGAAATAAAGAAGTGGGATGAGCTTATTGAGAATATCAAAAATCTTTTTGGTGTACAAATATTGCCTCCAAAATATATTATGGAACGTGGTGAAATTACGATGGAATATGAAGATATTAGCGGTATCCAATTGGACATTTCATCATCAGGAAGAGGGCTGCAACAGACACTTTTGTTATTGGCATATTTATATTCAAATCCAAAAACAATTCTATTGCTGGATGAACCGGATGCTCATTTAGAAATTCTCCGTCAACGTCAAATTTATAAATTGCTTACTGAAATAGCTGAAAAACAAGATTCACAAATAGTCGCTGCCAGTCATTCGGAAGTTGTTTTAAACGAGGCGGCTGAACGAGACATGGTTATTGCATTTGTTGGCAAACCTCATAGGATAGATGATAGAGGCAGTCAGGTCTTAAAAGCACTAAAGGATATAGGCTTCGACCAATATTATATGGCAGAGCAAAATGGATGGGTTTTATATACTGAAGGTTCTACTGACCTGGCTATCTTACAATCTTTTGCAAAAACGCTGAATCATAATGTATTAAAATATTTGGAACGTCCTTTTATTCATTATACCGGTAATCAACCTGCTAATGCTTTAGCACATTTTCATGGACTAAGGGAAGCACTGCCTGATTTAAAAGGAATTGCTATTTATGATAGACTTGAAAAAGGTTTACAGAACGACCCATATCTAATACAAATGATGTGGTCAAAGAGAGAAATCGAAAATTATTTTTGCCAGGAAAGAGTTTTGCTTTCCTATGCCCGTCATAATATACCTTTCGATTTATTTCATCAAAATGAAGCAGAAAAAAGAGAAAAAGCGATGATTGATTCCATTAATGAAATCTCTCAGGCATTAAAAATTTTGAAAAAAATTGATCCCTGGTCATCAAATATTAAAGCAACTGATGATTTTTTAAATCCGCTATTTGAAAAATATTTTGAAAAATTAAAATCAGAAAATCTGTTAAGAAAAAGTGGTTATTACCTTTTGGCTGATTTGGTTCCTAAAGAGAAAATTGATTCTGAGATAGTTAAAAAATTAGATACGATCTTAAAAATAGCAAAAAAAGCAAAACCCAATACATTGTGAAAAAACCGATAGAATACAATATCAAACCTCATATATTTTTAAATTTACTTCTATCAACGTATCTTATAATATATGCCAACCCCACACCAAATCCTAAAAGACAGCTTCGGATTCTCTGAATTTCGTGACAAGCAACAGCAGATCATTGAATCGGTATTAAACGGCAAAGATACCTTGGTGCTGATGCCTACAGGAGGAGGCAAATCACTATGCTACCAGATACCGGCATTGGTATTTGAGGGGCTGACGGTAGTTATTTCTCCATTGATCGCATTGATGAAGGACCAGGTAGATGCGCTGAAGCTCAACGGAATTGATGCGGTTTTTTTAAATTCTACATTAAGCTACAGGGAGCAAGATCAAATAACAGCAAACCTGAAAGCCAAAAAGATAAAACTGCTCTATATTGCCCCTGAACGTTTGTTTTCCCGGGAAATGCAATTTCTGAATTTTCTCAAATCACTATCAATTTCACTATTTGCCATTGACGAAGCGCATTGCATATCACACTGGGGACACGACTTCAGGCCTGAATACCTCATGCTTTCCAGGTTAAAAAAGGAATTTCCAAAATCGCCTGTGATAGCGCTTACTGCAACCGCAGATGTGCAAACCCGAAAGGATATCCTGGATAAACTTCAGCTAAATGATCCGGAAACCTTTATATCCAGCTTCAACAGGGAAAACATTCATTATTTTATACAACCAAAAAGAAGGAGCTATGACAGGCTCGTTGATTTTCTCAGGCAGCATGAAGATGAATCGGGTATTGTGTATGTGCTGTCAAGGAAGTCGGCAGAATATATAGCAGAAGACCTTCAGAATGACGGATTTTCTGCTAAACCTTACCATGCAGGATTAGACAAAGACATACGCGGTAAGAACCAGGAACTTTTCATCAAAGACCAGGTAAAGATCATTGTGGCCACAATTGCCTTTGGAATGGGCATTGATAAGTCCAATGTCCGCTTTGTGGCGCACATGGACCTGCCCAAAAACATAGAAAGCTATTACCAGGAAACGGGCAGGGCAGGACGTGACGGGATCAAAAGTGAAGCCCTGTTATTTTACAGCTATGCTGATGTGATCAAACTAAAAAAATTCGTACAAATTGAGGATAACAAGGAGCAATCTGCCATTATGCTGCGCAAGCTCGATAAAATGGCTGATTACTGCCAATCAAAAAAGTGCCGGAGAAAATACCTGCTGGAATATTTCGGAGAAACCTACCCCCATACGAACTGTGATTCATGTGACATCTGCCTTGACAAATACGAAAGATTTGACGGGACGGTCATAGCGCAAAAGGCCCTTTCTGCAGTAGCAAGATTAAACGAAAGGTTCGGTATCAATTATGTCATTGACTTTTTGAGAGGATCTCAGTCAGAAAAGATAAAAGAATGGCATAAAAAACTTAAAACTTATGGGGTAGGGGCCGAAATAAGCAAAGATGACTGGCGTACGTATATCAGGAATTTGATAGATGATGAGTTTCTGGCAGTTACTGAAGGTGAATATCCTGTATTGAACCTGACACCAAAAAGCTCTCCTGTACTCAATGGGCAGGAAAAAGTGATGCTTGTAAAAAGCGTTACCAGGGAAACTGTAGTTGAACAAACGATGAGCTATGAAGATGAGCTGCTTAAAAAGCTCAAAGTCATCCGTTACGAATTATCTATCCAGGAAAATGTGCCTGCCTATATCATATTTTCTGATGTTACTCTTATAGAACTTTCAACCTACCTGCCGCAAGATTTTGACGAACTGAGGCAGATCTCAGGTTTCGGTGAAATAAAACTGGCAAAATATGGGAAACTTTTCCTTGATGCCATCGTGCGGTATTGTAAACAGAAGGATTTGAAGTCTAAAATTCATTTTAAAAAGCCAAAACGCCAAAGAAAAAGCAAGCCGGGTTCTGCTGTCAAACCCGATACGAAAGTAGAAACTTTTCAACTATTCAAAAGCGGGAAAAGTATCCCTGATATTGTTGTAATAAGAGGATTAGCTGCCAGCACCATTGAAGGACATTTAGCCCATTTTATCCTTGATGGCCAGGTTGAACTAAAAGACCTTGTACCTGCTGAAAAAGTACCGGCTATTGAGAAAGCCATCATGCTCCATGGCGACCAGGCTTTATCGCCAATCAAAAATGAATTGGGAGATAATTTTAGTTATGGAGAAATAAGGGCAGTGATAAATCATTTACAGAAGGAGAAGCTGAGTGCATAGCGTATGGCGAAACATTGTCATTGCGAGCCTGGGGGTGGTTAATTGGAGGGAGCGAAGCAATCCCTTCAAAAATAACCTGTCATTGCGAGCCTAAGGTTGGGCTAAAGGATTGGAGCGAAGCAATCTCTTGATTTGAAGTACTACCTAACAATGGGTTTGCTTCGCTGCGCTCGCAATCGTACCTCGCTCGCAATGACAGTAATGTTGAAAAGATTGCTTCGGCTGCGCCTCGCAATGACAGGACTCAATTTGGATTTCATTTATTTCTCATGCTTTGATATTCAATATAAAATTGGGCGTAATAGACAAAAGTTGGTTGCTAAAATCACTTTAAAAATAGTAATATTATAAGTAATTTACAAAAAACATATAGTAAGATACGAAAAAAGTAGTAATATAAGTGGTTTAAAACCTAACTTTTATTACAATGAGTAAAAAAACGGTGTCCATACTGTAAAAGTTACCATACTAAAAAGAATGGAAAGCGTTCAGGTAAGCAACGTTATTACTGCAAAGATTGTAATCATGTTTTTGAGAACAAGAGACGCATAAAGGCCACAAGGCAACGAAAATTATGGAAAGAATATGTCAGAGCAAAGCAGACCTATAGTGAATTAGCAGAAAAATACAAAGTCAGTAAAAGAACAATTCAAAGAAGAGTAGATCATGTAAATGTTGAAATACAAAATCATGAACCATGCGAAACGGTGATAATAATGGACACCTGTTATTTTGGAAGAACTTTAGGTGTAATGGTATTTCGGGATCATTATCAAAAGGTAAATATCTACTGGAAATTTGTTAAGCATGAAACTATTATTGATTATGTAAGTGGGATAAATCATATCCGGGAGAAAGGATGGAAGGTAGTAGGTATTGCATGTGATGGAAAAAGAGGAATGTTTAATGCATTTGGTGGTATTGCAGTTCAAATGTGCCATTATCATCAAGCTGCTATTGTAACCAGGTATATTACTAAAAACCCCCGGTTAGAGGCGGGTATGGAATTAAAAGAGCTTACACTGCTTTTAACAAAGACAGATAAAGAAAGTTTTACAGGAGCTCTGGGACAGTGGTATACAAAGTGGAAGAACTTTCTATCTGAAAAAACAATTAATCCCGAAACAGGGAGATGGCATTATACGCATAAAAGAATTAGAAGTGCATACAGGAGTTTAAAGCATAATTTACCCTATTTGTTTACCTGGTATGATAATATAGAGCTAAAAATGCCAAATACTACTAATTCATTGGAGGGAGTGTTTAGTAATCTAAAAACTAAATTGAGAGTTCATTCAGGACTAAAACAGAGAAGAAAAATCAAGTTAATAAATGCAATATTAAATCAATAAAAACAACCAACTTTTGTCTATTAGACCTAAAATTGATAGTATGTATTTCTCCATTGTGATTAAATTGCATAAATACTTTGTACTTGCTTTCCTTAGGGAAATTAGTATGTAAGAAAATATCGGGCCCGGTGGTTTTAGATTCCATGGGATGAACATGTAAGTATTCTTCAACGTCTTCACTGAGGATAACCATGTGTGCCAATGCTCCTAAATAATTATCCAGGTTATTTACTGCTTTCCCGTCTTTGGTAATATTAATATGTAATTGAATGGGTGTTTTGATTGCAAAATCTTTGTCGGCGCCTAATGTGACTGTATATCCATCTCCTTCCCATACTAATCTTTCATCTCCCAGGGGAATCTTTGCCTTTTCTTTTCCAGACACTTTGATAGGAACTTTCTCTATCTGGTTAGCTGCTTTAGAGGGTGTGTAATCAAGGAATATAAAATAATCACCGCCAGAGAGAAATTTCGTTTCTTTTAATCCCCTGCCTTTAGAATAATCTTCACTTTCAGCTAACACATCAATTATATGATCTCCACTGGCAGTGTACTCGGGATGGATATGTTCAAAATAAGATAAGTCTTTACTGAACACCATCATGTGTATTTTCTTTTCGTGTACAATATCCAGTGGAACAAGAGCGGCCTCATTGGATTCGTCTATGGGTCTGAAAGTGAGCGTAGCTGCTTTTCCGGCTTCGATTTGAACCGGGTCAGATCTGTAATCCATTCTATATGATTTTGAGCTCAATAGTTTGTCTGAATGTACTAAATCCATTCCGCAAACAGGGCATTTGCCGGGCTTATTGCCCTGGCTTCCTTCGCAATTCATAGGACATGTGTAAATATGCTGGTGATGGCCGGACTCATCCTGTGAATGGTCATGACTATCGTGGTCGTGTTCTGAACTGCTGCAAGAGCTTAACATCATTACACTGTAGATTGCAGCGATTATAAGTGTAATTCCGACTTTGGTGGTTAGCCTTAGCTTACCATAGGTTTTTGTTGTTTTCATTTTTATTAATTTTTAGGTAAAAATAGATTTAATATTATTTGAAACGGTTATGTTTTGAAATTATTTTAAATAAAAACCCTTGCCACCAAGACACAAAGAACCACAAAGATAATATTTTTTAAAAAAACTTTAGTGAAACTTTGTGTCTTTGTGTCTTTGTGGCATTTTTTTTCTTTTCTTCGCCTTCATCTTCCTGATCCTATACATCCTCTCCCTGAGCTTTTGCTGGAAGTATTGCTGTACAAAAAAGAGCATGATCGCTATTGATGTATTGAACAGAAACTTATAAAAGGGCTGCCCGCCAGTGAGCTGCTCTACCCAAGGGTCTGTGAAAACCAGGATAAACTCAAACAACATTACAAAAGGCACCCAACTGATAAGATTTACCAGCCAGTCTGGCATGAGTATGTTGGCAACAAAGAAAACTCCGGCAAACACCCCGATCAACGCGATAAACATGCCGATAAATTGCATTCTATCCCTGTCATCTTTAGCTTTCTGCTGTTTTTTTTGTTTTTGGGCAGCTATAAGCTTCTGCATCTCATACTCCCCCCATGCCTCTATGCGGCCGATCTCCTTTGATTTTTCTTCGTTAAAAAGCGTGTCGCTTATCTGTTTGAACAGCATATAATATTCCAATGCCTTTAAAGCGGCCTTAAGCGGTGGCAAAGCCCCCCCTCGGGGGGGTTGGGGGGGGCTTCTCCTTGCCATCTGCGCATACACCTCCGAGATACCCTCATAATTAGCCATTAAATATGGTTTGCTGCCAATCTCCACACTTATCTCCATGCTCTTTTTGTATTGCTCCAGAGCTTGTCCCAGCAGAGTCTCCCGCAGGGGACTCTGCTTCGCTTCGCCCGCAATGAGCGCCTCATCTTTAAGCAGTTCACCGATATTGTTCAAAGCTGCAGCAATGCCTGCTTTATCGCCCAGCGCCTCTTTTATAATTAAGCTCTTTTGATAATGCTGCAGGGCAAGGGGGGTTTCGCCCTGGTCTGCATAAACATTGCCAATATTGTTCAAAGTGCGGGAAATCCCTGCTTTATCGCCCAGCGCCTCATATTGAATTAAGCTCTTTTGATAATGCTGCAGGGCAAGGGGGTAATCGCCCTGGTCTGCATATACAAGGCCAATATTGCCCAAAGCGCGGGCAATGCCTGCTTTATCGCCCAGCGCCTCACATTGAATTAAGCTCTTTTGATAATGCTGCAGGGCAAGGGGGTAATCGCCCTGGTTCCAGTATACCAGGCCAATATTGTTCAAAGCGCGGGCAATACCTGCTTTATCGCCCAGTTGCTCTTTTATAATTAAGCTCTTTTGAAAATGCTGCAGGGCAAGGGGGTAATCGCCCTGGTACCAGTATACCAGGCCAATATTGTTCAAAGCGGTGGCTTTGGCTTTTTGCAGCCACTTCTTTTTAACATTCGTCATTCGTACTTCGTACTTCATAACTTGTTTTGCATAGTGCAGGGCTTTTTTGTATTCACCGGTGCGCCAGAGGGCATCGCTGAGGCGGTTGAGGGTGTTTATTTTTGAGGTGTCGTGGGTGGCGGTTTTGAGGGCTTTGAGTAATGAGTCTGCCTTATTTTTTTGTGCGGATAACATTCCTAACGCTCCGAGCGTTAGGAACGCTGCTGCTAAAGATGTTGTAAATAGTTTTTTCATTGGTTTATTTTTTTTGTTTTTATTATAAAATACTTAACTTTGCCCCGACTTTGTCCCCGGTTGCATCGGGACAGGCCGGACATGCCGGTGAGTTACCACGCTTCGCTGCAAAGTTACTAATACTCACTGTAAAGTTACTAATGCCCGCTGTAAAGTTACCGATCCTCATCGATGAGGATCGGTAACTTTATGATGAGGATCAGTAACCTGATGATGAGGATGAGTAACCTGATGATAAGGATGAGTAACCTGATGATAAGGATGATTAACTTGATGACGAGAATGAGTAACCTGATGACGAGTATGAATAACTTGATGATGAGCAGCAGTAACTACAAAATTCAATAAATCATCCGTGGTGTCGGGTGTTTCCACCCGACACGCCCTGTCAGGTGGAAACACCTGACAGCACTGTTAACTAAATTAAATAAGATAAAATTATGGGTAAACCACCAAAAATCACACGAAACTACAGCATGGCTGATGCCGCCATGGTAGAATTTGCACTAACAATCTTAGGGCAATTTAAAGATGACAAAGCCGCCTTTGTGAGCTACGACCCTGACTTTGGGGGCACCTTTGAAGCCGACTGGCAGGCAGACATTACGGCAGCCGAAGAAGTGCCTTCCGATGAAGCATTAGTTGACGCGCAGGAAGGCCTTACCCGCGATGTTGAGCAATTAATGGAAGACTGCAGGCACAAGTTCCAGGACTCAAAGCGCTTTATTGAAAAGGCATTCCCCGATGATAAACCTGTGCACAACGAGTTTGGCTATGATAATTATGGCGCTTCAAGGGACGTGCAAACCAAAATGATATTTTTCATGGAAAACTTCCACCGTGTAGCCGAAAAATATAGTACCCAGCTCATTGCCCAAAATTATACCCAGGCACATATAGATGAAATAGAAACATTACACGATCAGCTTCATGATGCTAATGAAGAGCAGGAAGGAGCCAAAGGAGGCAGGCCTGTGGTTACACAAGACCGGATCATCATCCTCAACAAGCCCTGGGACACTACTGCTGATGTGAGCAGGGCAGCTAAAGCCATTTTCCATAAAGATGCTGCCAAACTCAAATCATACCTGCTGCCCGCTTCTGAATCCGGGGATGAGCCGGAACCACCACCAGTCCAATAAAGAGGTAATCATAAGAAAACATGACATTTCTAAATCAAAAAAGAAATGTCATGTTGATTGCGTTGTCCCTGTCAGGTGGAAACACCTGACAGCACTACAAAAAAAAACTTTGCGAGCTTTGCTAACTTTGCGGCTTTGCGAGAAACATTTAATCTTCTAATTCATTTTGATTCTTATTTCCCAAATACTTTTTTAACGCTTTTTCTCCAAAGAGGTGAAAAACAACAGGGGTAACAATCATATCTAATAAAGTTGAGCTAATGAGCCCGCCAATAATAACAGTGGCAACGGGGTAAAGGATCTCCTTTCCGGGTGCATCTTTTGCCAATGTGAGAGGGATGAGTGCAAAAGCTGCCGTTAAAGCCGTCATCAAAACCGGAACTAATCTCTCCAATGAACCCCTGATGATCATTTTCTTGCTAAACTTTTCACCTTCGTGCTCTACTAAATGCAGGTAGTGGGAGATCATCATAATGCCGTTTCGTGAAGCAATGCCCGTGAGGGTAATAAATCCGACTAAAGAAGCCACAGAAAAAACACCCCCGGTAAGCATTACGGCAATTATACTGCCTATCAATGCAAGCGGAATGTTCAGCATTACTTGTAACACAATACGTGGAGATTTAAAATAAGAGTACAGCGCTAAGAATATGCCAGCCAGGGAGAATATGCTCAATATCAAAATAAGGCGTGAAGCTGATTTCTGGCTTGCAAACTGACCGCCATAGGTAACAAAGTAGCTCTGCGGGAGTTTTATGTTTTCACTTATTTTATCCTGTATTTCATTCACCGTGCTGCCCAGATCTCTGCCTGACACATTGCAGGACACTATGATCCTACGCTGCGTATTTTCGTGATTTATTGTGTTGGGGCCATTCTCAAAATATATGTCTGCAATTTCTTTAACCGGAATTAATTCTCCTGTGGGTGTTTCCATTAATGCCCTGCTGATTTGATCAATATCGTTTCTTTCATCATCCGGTAATCGTAAAATAAGCTCAAAGCGTTTTTCATTGTCCAAAATCTGGGAAACCACTTTTCCCTGGTATAATATTTCCAGATCCTGCACTACTTCTCCTCTTTGCAAACCATAGTATTTGATAGCGTCCTCTTTAGGGCGAATAAGCAACTGCGGGATTTGTACCTGCTTTTCAACCTGCACATCCACCACTCCTTTGATGGAGGAAATAGCATTTTTTATTTCATTGGCATATTTTCGCAATTCCATCAACTCATTGCCAAATATTTTGATAGCCACTTGCGCCCTTACTCCTGAGAGCAGATGATCTAAGCGGTGTGAAATGGGCTGGCCAATGTTAATGGATATGCCAGGGATCAGCGCCATCTTTTCCCTGACATCCTTTATTATTTCATCCTGTTTCCTGCCCTTCTCATAAGCCACTTCTATATCTGTATTGGTAGGCAACTCAGCGTGTTCGTCCATTTCTGCCCTACCTGTCCTGCGCGCTGTAAATTTCACACCCGGAACTTTAAGAAGCTGTTTTTCAATAATGGTTCCTATTTTATTGGATTCTTCCAGGGATGTACCGGCCATAGTGGAATAATTGAGGGTAAGCGACCCTTCGTTAAAAGGGGGCAAAAATTCGGTACCGAAAAACGGAACAAAAGAAAAGGCAATGAGAAACAAAATCGCTGCCCCTGTTAACACTTTCTTTGGGTTGTCGAGACCAAAGCCGAGCAGCTTAGTGTCCTGCTTTTTGAGCCACCTGACCAGGAAGCCGTCTCCCAATGTTTTCATTCGTTTTATATTGGGAAGCAGGTAGTAGCACATTACGGGAGTAACTGTTAAGGCAACGAGCAATGACGCTATTATCGAGGTGATGTAAGCAATGCCTAAGGGAGCAAATATTCTTCCTTCTATTCCGCTTAATGCGAATAGCGGAACGAATACCAATACTACAATAATGGTGGCATAAAAAATTGAATTTCGCACTTCTGTTGATGCATCGTAGATGATCTTAAGGGGCGGCTGCTGGTTTTCAGAATGACGGTTTTCACGCAAGCGCCTGAAAACATTTTCCACATCCACGATGGCATCATCAACCAGTTCACCAATGGCAATAGCAATACCACCAAGTGTCATTGTGTTTATGGTAATGCCAAATGCCTTAAATACCAATGCAGTAATAATAAGTGATAATGGAATAGCCGTAAGAGTTATTAACGTAGTTCTGAAATTGAGTAAGAACAGAAACAAAACAATGATAACTAATATGGCTCCATCTCTCAATGCTCCCACAACGTTTGATAATGCAGCTTCAATGAAATCAGCTTGCCTGAATATCTCTGTATTTATTTTAACATCAGATGGCAGGGATGGTTTTAATTCATCCAGCGCTTTTATGACTTCAGCCGTAAGGTCAATAGTGCTGGCGTTGGGCTGTTTTTCCACGGTCATTATGACTGCAGGAACACCATTTAAGCTTCCATCTCCTCTTTTGAACTTAGCCCCGAATTTCACTTCGGCTACCTGTGAAATCAATATCGGGATGTTGTCTTTGTAACCGATAACAATGTCCTCTATTTGTTTGATTGATTTCAGCCGTCCTAAATTGCGGATCAACACTTCTGAACCGCTTTTGTTAAAGAAATTCCCGGTAGTGTTGAGATTGGATTTTTCCAGGGCATCCATCACCTGGTTGATGGATAATCCGGCAGCATTGAGCCTGGGCATTGAAACGAGCACCTGGTATTGTAAGACATCGCCACCTATTGAAATAACCTGAGATATGCCGGGTATGGACAATAACCTTCTGCGAATATTGTAGTCGGCTATGGTCCGTAAAACTGCCAATGAGGTAGAGTCTGCAGTAAGCCCGATCAGCATTATCTGACCCATAACGGAAGAAATAGGAGCTAAAGCAGGAGTAACGCCATCCGGTAATTGCTCCTGGATGGTTTGCAGCTTTTCATTTACTATCTGGCGGGCTTTGTAAATATCCATTCCATAATCAAACTCAACATACACTAATCCCAACCCGATTGAAGAGTTAGAGCGGACTTGCTGAACATTGGCAGCGCCATTCAAGGCGGTTTCCACAGGCAAAGTAACCAATGCTTCCACTTCTTCAGGCGCCATTCCTTCGGCTTCGAGAAATATAGTTACACGGGGACGATTCAAGTCAGGCAATACATCAACGGGCAGATCTATTGCTGTGTATGTCCCGCCAATCATAAGTAATACTGCGAGGGCAATTACAATTAAGCGGTTAGTAAGGGAGAATTTTATTATTTTGTTGAGCATTGTTAAGACAAACTTATGTGATGGTAACTATTATATCGTTTCATTAAAACATATACATATATCGGTTTGAATAAACGCCTGTTTTAATAGTGTTTATTTTTTATGACTATCGGCAATCTTACCTAAAATTAACAATTTCTTACTAAACGCCTATTAACCACTGCTATGTTGCAAAACAACCTTTAGGCAATATTTTTTTTATCTTTTAGCTTTTATTAATATTTGTGGTAACTTGCTTTTTGTTGGGTAAGCTCTGCTGGAGAGCAACTTACCCGGATGCGACCGACCGACCTTTATACCGAAGGAAAGTCATAGATAGGTTACTGTTTGGTGACCTATCTTTTTTTTATAGCTTTCCTTCGGGCAATGGGAGTGAGGGAGCATCCTAAAAAACTTATACCACAAACTTAATTCAAAACTATACTTTTTTTTAATCATATAATTTAATTATTATACCTATAAAATCAGACTGCTATGAGCAGACATCCCTCCTCAATCGAGGGAGGAGCTGCAAGATCCTGTTTATATTTTATAGAGAGGGGTCGCAGTCTAAATAAAGCAGACATTTGCCAACTGGCAGCGCTGCAAGTGGTTAATTGCGATCACCCTCAATTTATAGACCTTATAGGTGTTGAACATCTATTATTTTACCAACAGAAAAAATCAGTTTCTTTTTTATTTCACTACTGCCATGACATAGGGCTGCTGATTTTTTAATACAAATCTTATTCTGTTCAGTAATTTTCTTGCAATTCTTATTATTGCTTTATTGGGCTCCATCCGCCCGCACAGTTCTTTAAATTTCATCAGTAATGCAGGGTCATGCCTTATTGCTACCCAGCTACATTCAATTAAAGTTTCCTTTAAAAGATGGTTTCCTCTGTTGGTCATTTCCCCGATCCTCTCATTTTCGCCAGTTGATGATGTGTTAGGAATGAAACCAACATACGAAGAAAGTTTATCAAGACCCTTGAATCGGCTGATATCTCCTATTTCAGTTAAAAATATCATCGCAGAAGTTGGTCCTACTCCACAAACACTCCTGATCAACTCCACTTGCTTATTATACTTTTCAGATTTAGATAACTTTCGTATTTCTTTTGTAACATTCAACTGTAGCTTCCGAATGGCGGAGGCCTCTTCTATATATGTCCTCAATGTAATTGTACCAGGAGGTGTTTTTAATTCAATGCTCTCTAACCATTTCATAAAACGGTTTGACCAGTGAGTTGATCGGTTAGCAAATTCTTCTGATAGTTTGATCCCCATAAAATATAAAAACGATTTCGTTCTGTTCTTGCACCGCGTTAAATCTCTTGCCAACGTTTTACGACATCTTATCAAACCTCTATACTCCCGATCTTCCTCAGGATGAACATATATGCCATCAAGCTCACCATTACGCAATGAGCGGGCTATTTTCCGGCTATCTATCCTATCACTCTTTTGCTTTTTCTCTTTATCTTTTGTAGGTACATCTGCCGGATTTACAACTATACAATCAATCCCCATTTCTTTTAATTTATCGTGTATCCAAAAACCACAGAACCCTGCTTCGTAGCTACATAAATAATTTGCTCCTGGAAAATTACGGAGCAGATATTTACTTAATACTTCAGGTTCTGGTGGCTGATTAAATGTCTTCAATGCTATTTCATCCGTTTCAACGGTCACTGTCCAGCTTTTTAAGTGGACATCAATACCGGCAAAAATATTTTGTCCGGTAAAATCTAATTTGTTAATTTGCATTTCCATAAGTCTTAGGTTTTAAGTTAAAAGGTATTGTGGCTCTAAACTAACAAATTTAGAGCCGCCTAAGGCTTATTTTTTGCAAACATAGGGTCTAATTACACGAATTAATATTAACCACGAATTTCACCAATTACGTTTTAAAAATAAAATTCGTGTAATTAGTGTCTTATTTTTTTAGTGTAATTCGTGGTTATATTTTTGTTTAGGTATAATTACGGATAGTCATTTTATTTTTTGTTGGCAACAGTTTTATAATCCAAATCCAACATGCAGTCCAATAGTAAAATGCGTTTCATCCGGCTCAATTGCCCATTCAACTAAAGGCCCTATATGGAAATTTTTTATTTCAAACTCATATGTCGATTCCAAATGAATGGAAAACTCAATCAATCCTTTATTTGAATTTGTAAATGCAATTCCAGGGGCAACATTCAATGTTAATCTTTCCACGAGTAAGTAGCTTATTACTGCACTCACAGTATTATGACCATGTTGGTCAAAAATTCTCTCGTATCCTACACCTATTGCGAAATTGGATTTTCCAATTACTCTTACAACGTGAGTGTGCAATCCATATGAAAACTCTTTCTCGTTTAAGAAATATACAAGACCGTTAGCAATACCTATTTCATACCTGTGGTTATGATTGCTTTGGTTTTCGGATTGTGCAATTAAAGTCTCTTGCATAATAATTAAGGCACAAACTGTCAATATACTTCTCATTTCCATCCTCGCTCATTGATTGATTTTATAATGTGGTGTCAGGTGGAAACACCTGACACCACTTGTTATTGATTCAAGTAAATTGATTTCACCTGATAAGCTCCTTTAGTAACGACTCTTTCATTTTTTTCCAATCCTTTTAAGACAATTGTTTGATTCGTGTTGTTTTCACCACAGTGCACAAATTTTACTTTGAACATTTCAGGGGAAGTATGAACAAACACAACCGGTTTTCCCTTGATGTCGCTGATCGCTGAAGTGGGCACTACTATGTGATTTTCATCAGATTTTACCGTCACATAAACATTTGCGAATTGTCCGGGCTTAAACAACCCCTGTGAATTATCAATCTCCAGTATGACCTTTGATGATTGATTGACGGGATTCACAACATTTCCAAAGGCAATCAGGCGTGCGCTCTCTGAATAATGTTTTTCCTCCTGTATGCACTCTACAAAAAAATCAACGTCTTGGGTAATACCTGACAGGTCTGGATGATGCAAATTGTGTAAGTCCTTATCAAATATCTGTGCTTCTACTTTCAGTATTTTAGTATCATATACTGTGACAAGCAGCTCGCCCTGGCTTACCTGCTGCCCGATGGCTAAATGAAAATTGTCAACCACTCCTTCGATGGGGGATTTAATGCTGATTATTTTACCTTTCAAACTACTGCCTGAAAGATCATCATATACTTTCTTGTTTTTCAAAGCGGTTTGGTAGCGAATTTCCGCTTCGAATAAATCTTTTTTGGCAACAATATCTTCAATGGATTTTAAACGCTTGTATTCTTTCTTTGCGGCTTCAAACTCGGCATCGGTATTGCTTTTTTCAGTGGCTACCTGTATTTGCTCGGCAGCAGTGAGGGTCTGCTCTATAACAGCCAATATCTGTCCCTTGTGTACTTTTTCTCCAATGCTGATATTTATCGAAACAATGGAACTGTTCTGCGGAGCAATTATCCGTGCTTCTCCATTGGTTACAGGCATTATCTTGCCGTAAAGTTTCAACGTATTGTAATAATTGCTGTACTTTGAAAAAGCAGTGCGAATTTCAAATAGAAACTGGGTTTCTTTAAGTATTTCCATTGCATCGGTGAGAGTTTGACCGCTTTTGGATTTTTTTTCATCCCCGTGGTCGTGCCCTTCATGAGCTAAGATGTTATTGGTTTGATTAGCTGGAATTGCAAGCGTTAAAATCAGTATGAAGATAGCCTTTTTTCGTCTTTTACCTATAAAAAGGGTAATGATAACACCTGCAATGAAACTGATTATCACAAATAGTACGGTTGTCCAGTTTGCTCCGGAATGTTCACTATTGTTCTCGCCATCCATGGGCAGCTCTTTTCCTACTTCAATTCCTTCTAAAAGCATTAAATCAGCATTTCCTGAAGTAATTATATTGGCGACTAAGCTATATGCCCTTTGTTCTGGGAAAATACCCTCAATTATGTAAATACCTGGTTCTATTTGCTTTATATCAAATTTAATGTTATCATCTTCCATACAAGTTATGGTAATTTTCGCGCTATCAACAGGGGCATTGGTTTCATAATCGGAAATAAATAGTTTCATTTTTGTAGCTTCGTTGTCTTTTATGGGCTTATACCTTAAAACCAATTCAAACTTTTCGGAAATGCTGGTTACCATAAAGTAGGGTTTTCCTGTTTGCTTTGAATCCTTATTTTCATCTTTGTGATCATGGCCTTCGTGAGCCAAAAGATGGGTTGAAAAGAGACACATCATTATTATTAAATACTTTTTCATAACTGACCTTTTAAATAATTTAGTTCAATAGTGGATAGATTGTAATTCCTGACGGTTTCATAATAATTCATTTTTATTTCAAATGCCTGGTTCAAACTTTGCATATAGATAATGTAACTGATTTGGCCTGCATTGTACGACCCTGCTGCCGTGCTGATAATGGTTTCGGCTTGTTTCAATGCAGATGTTTCAAAGTAATTGATACTTTCGGTATATTTTTTATATTCGGTGACCGCCTGAAGGTATTCGCTGTTTAAATTCTGTTCTGCCAAAGCATATTGAGAATTAGCCATGTCAAACCTGATTTTGGCAGCTTTAATTTGAGAGGAATAGGTCCAGAACCATATCGGTATGGACAACCCAAACTGGTAGCGATATAGTATTTCAGAATTAGCACCTCCCTGGTTAAGGTAACCTACCATCAAGCCGGGGGCTAATTTCGACCGTTCTAATTTTACTGATTGTTTATTCAGGAAGATGTTTTGCTGGTAATATTGTAGAAAGGGGCTTGACTTAATCACTTCCGGGTAATCCAGACCAATGCTTGCGTCCTGAATCTCTGTGGTTGTTTTAGCCAGGGTTTCATCTGCTTTAATATTTCCATCTTTTATTCCGGCTAATAATTTTAGTTGCAACTGTGCATTTTGCAAATCCGTCTTAGCTTGCATCAACAGGTTGTACATTTCTTTTGATTTTGCCTCAGCACTTACTTTTTCCAGCAAATTGGCTTCTCCTGCATTATAGCGTCTTTCAGCAGCGAGATACAGGGCATTGAAAATACTGTCCTGGCGGGTCAGTTGGTTTATCTTTATCTCGGCAAATTGTAGATTGAGATAAGCGATTTTTACATCTCTGATCAATAATACTTTGTTTGCATATAATCTTTTTTCTGCAAGGTTTATATTTTGCTTTGCCACCTTTGACTGTTGAATATAAACCAATGGATTATCAATGGTTTGCTGAACGCCTAATGTAAACCGGGTAGTTGTTGGGCTTTCAATAAATAAATCCGGATTTTGCAAATTGAAACTTCCTTTTTTGGCAGCTTTCTGCT
>JAZGCJ010000281.1:0-2826 GCA_036476895.1 Thermodesulfobacteriota bacterium | reverse complement strand
AATTTAGATACTGGTCTTTGTATTTAATATGAATTGACTCATCTAATCTTTTTTCTACCATTACCTTGGCCTTTGCAAAGGATATTCTGTATTTATCAGGTAGTATCTGGAATATACGATTCTTATAAGAGATAGTATTATCAGCTCTAACAGTTCTTTGCTCTTTTATAGAGAAGATGGACTCAAGATCTAATTGCTTTGGAACGACTCTCCAGGCACTCTCAGGGTCTTTGGCAGGGTTAGAGAATTTCTTATTAAACTTTGGTAGAAACTTATTATTAAGATAATTGTTAGCTTTCACTATAGTGGATATTTTGTAGAGTTTTAGTTCTTTAAGAAGCCTATCCTGCAAGGTTCCAAACAATCTCTCGATTCTTCCCTTGGCCTGAGGGCTTTGTGCAATGATAAGCCCACAACCAAGCTCATTTAATGCCCTTTCAATCTGAGTAGGTCCATAGTCATACTTTAGATTAACTCTGTATGAGTAATACCTTTGTGTTGTAAAATGACTTGCCCCGTCAGTGTATAAGGCTGTCGGTAATCCCTTTCTCTCTATCAGTTTCTTTATTACCCTCATGTTATTCTCTGTAGAATCACTATCTACAAGAAGGGCATATGGAACCTCTCCTGTTGCATCATCTATAGTGGCTATAAGCCAGATGGTGTTGTCTTCCAACCACTTGTGTTCAGAGGAATCCATCTGGACTAAGAGTCCACCTCTGGGCATCCTGGCTCTCCTTGTGCGGTGTTTAGGCGCTGATTTGCTCTTCGTCCTAAGACCTGAGCTAAGGAGAAGCTTCCTTAGAGTCTCTCTGGATACTTCTATTCCATGCACTTCGATGAGAAATTCCCCAAAATGTGAAACGTTAAATCCCTTGTATCTGTTCTGGTAAAGGTTAAGGATCTCCTCTTTTGTCCCATTTTCAATAGCTACCTTTGGTCTTCTTCCCCTATTGCCGTGTACTATCCCCTTAATATCAACTCTTCTTACTTTGTTCTTAATTCTTATTATCTGCCTCATTGATATACCAAGCAATCTGGATGCTTCTCTATTCGATATCTTCCTATCTATTGTTCCCTTTATTACTCGATATCTTGTTACTTCCTGCTGGCTCAAAGTTATCACCTCCATCAGTGTTTCTACCTCCTTGTGGATAATTCCTACTAACATTAGAAATTATCCAAAAATACCCCAGGGGTGACATTTTCACTTTGTACTTAAATAGTGACATTATCACTTTGCAAAAACAATGGTTGGTTAAAGGGATTGACAATACTTTGTATTATGGTATTTTAAATACAGGAGTTTGTTTGAGTAGTTCCATTCTAAATTAAGATTCACATCTCAATTTTCAAGAACCACTCGCATGATCCAATTTTATAGATAGGAGGTACCTTAACATGGCAGAACGTGAGATTGGCACTGTCAAGTGGTTCAATGCAACTAAGGGTTTTGGTTTTATTGAGCGCGAGAATGACAAGGATGTCTTTGTTCATCACACTGAGATTGTTGGTGAAGGATATCGTTCACTAGATGAAGGGCAGCGTGTAGAATTCACGGTTATTGAAGGGCAAAAAGGCCCTCAGGCCCAAAACGTTGTTTCAATTTAGTATTATATTAATTTATAGCTAAAACGAACAATAAAAAAGCCCAGCAATATTGCTGGGCTTTTTACTCTCTGTTTTTATTCATCCACCCTTTAAAAATTAAAATTGATCCTGGGTTTTTTACACAGGTATAAGAAAATTGGAACTTCCCTCTTAAAACATAAATCTATTCTCTAGGACCCTTGAATTTTATTTTAGAAGCGTTTTTTAGTGCCTGCACCGAATCTTTCATATTAAAGATCATAGTAGTTTTGTTCTGTTCTACTGGACCAGCGGAAACAACAGACATAATTAACGCCAGAGCTTTATTAGCATCAGGCGCCTCGTAGATACATATACCGTCGTATTCACCGAAGCAGTAATAAAATGAGATTAAGCGTCCACCGATTTTCTTAAGTTCTTTCCGGATCGCAATCGAGCGATCTTCATGATTTTTAACAAGATGTTTCCAGGATTCATTGGTGTACGAAAACTGTGACATAAAAAGTGGCATTATAAATACCTCCTTATTTAATAGTTTCGTTTTGTCATTATCTCATTCGGAAGAATCTTTTGTCAAGAAAAAAGTTCGGCAAGAATTGTATCAGGGACAGACCCTAATATAAAGAAAGAGATTGCTTCGTCACTTCGTTTCTCGCAAAGACTTTCATGTCTGTAGTCACTTTGTTCTTTGAGATCTTAGATTATTCGGAGTTAGTTATAAATAATCATCGTATGTCATCTCTGTAGAAGGCAGAAGTGATTGTCGTTTTGTTAATCCAACTTCCAAAATGCAATATATATTCATTATATGTTCCAAATAAGTAAATTGTTTAGCTATAATTGTAAATATGAAGACCTATGTATACATAAGATCTCAGGCATTGAAGTTTTTTTGTATTTTTATTCTTCCTATATTGATTGTTTTTATTCTTTTGTGGGGAAAAGCTTTATATCGCACCGCATTTATAGTTTCTCATGTTGTACCAAGTGCTCCAAGATTGTTTGAGTTTGGTAAATATAAAGTAATAAAAAAAGTAGTAGATTTTAAAAACAGAAATTATATTTACAAAAGACAATATTTACAACACACGGCCAGAAAGGCGGATATATATTTTCCGGTTACCCGGGAAAAACCTTCTTTTGTTATTCTGATTCCGGGGTTTGCCCGTGAGGGGGCTAAAGATGCACGTATCATAAATTTAGCAAAAACATTTGCTTCTGCAGGTATTGGTGTTG
>JAZGCJ010000280.1:0-2685 GCA_036476895.1 Thermodesulfobacteriota bacterium | reverse complement strand
AATTGGTTTTTAGTACAGCCTGACTTTCAGTATATAATCCACCCCAATGGAGATCGAAATATAAATAATGCCTTCGTGTTAGGCATGCAACTTCAAGTTGAACTTTAGGTATTATTTTGATGAATTGTTATTCTTACTATCGCTTACTATCAGCCAGCCTCTATAATTTTTTCCATCCTTGGTATGCATCGCGAGGTAAAGATGAGTTAAAGGAACCCAGTACCATGGATTTTTATGCCCTGCAACATCAAGAGTCAGAACGGAATCCGTGTTTTGATCATAAGCTGCCAGTGGTGATATATGACCACCTGTGGAAGCACCCACCTCTTTCCCAATGAAATTAACAATAACAAATTTATCTTTATCGCTTAGTATATTCTTCAACTCGTTTCGAAAATTATCAAAGCTTTTTTTACCTTCCATATCAGCATAGTTCAAAACAACATCCACATTATAGAGTTCCAATAAAGACTTTAATTGAGCTAATGTCAATCCCGGATCAAATTCACTTTCATCATTAGTATTATCTTTCGTAATATTCTCCAGGTTAATCACTTTACGATGTTTTACCTCATCCGTTTTTTCATTTAGTAAAGTTAACTGAGAATAGCTGGGAAAAGGTATTGTATCGCCCCCCCAGACTTCCGGCTTTTTAATTTCCAATGGTTCTTGACTTGGTACTGAGTTTTCAGGAACTCTCATCGCATTTAAAACAATCACAGACGATGCAATACCACAGTAAAGCGGATTAATCTGTGGCTGATAAAAATTAGCCAATTGATAAAAGTCGTTCTTATATTTGGAACTTATTAAGCGAGACTTTCCCTCCTCGCTATTCCATCTGATTAAAACAACTTCATCTTTCTCGGAATACTTGCTTGGAGAAAAACTTTTATAGTTGTTATCAAAACTATAAGAAGGATTTATGAAATTATATAAAATAAATAAGCATAAAAAGACTGAAAAACGTTTTCTCAAGGATGCTGCCCCCATTAGTTATTAACAATTTTAAGATAAAGTCGAAGAGTTTCTTCAAAACCGTAATCAAATGATTCCACGACAATTGCGTGGCCAATTGAAACCTCTTGTATACATGAAATAGAGAGCAACTTCCCCAGATTATCAAGATTCAAGTCATGTCCGGCATTCACCCCCAATCCAATATCATTGGCATGACACGCAACAATGTTTACTTCGTTGAAAATCTTATCCCCTAAAGCTGAACCGAACGCTCTTGCATATGGTTCTGTATATATCTCTATTCGATCGGTGCCGATTTCTCCGGCTATATCAATCTGTTCCAGGTCTGTATCCATAAATAAGCTAACCCTGATTCCATGTTCCTTCAGATCATTTATAACAGGAATAATCCTTTCTCCTTCATTTTTTAGATTCCAGCCATGGTCCGAAGTTAACTGCCCCGGATCATCGGGTACTAACGTACATTGATCAGGTTTAACCTCTTTTACAATTTCCATAAATTTCGGTATCGGGTTGCCCTCTATATTAAACTCAACCCCGGGGTGTTTGCTGAGGAGTTTGGATAACTCAAAAACATCCGAGTATCTTACATGCCTCTGATCAGGTCTGGGGTGAACTGAGATCCCGTGAGCTCCGGCTTGGATTGTTCGTTTGGCCATACCGATAAGATCCGGATAGTTTGTACCACGTGAATTTCGTATCAGTGCAAACTTGTTCAAATTTACGCTTAGTTTTGCCATATCCCACTCTTTAACCAAATATTGAGTATACAGAAATATCCGGTTATTCACACGATAATTTAGTATTTCCTATAACCTTTATGTATCATACAAAATAAGTTTATATCATTATTAATTGTGGAGGTAGCAATGTTTAACTCTAATTTCATAAGAGTTTCTTACCCAATTCTATTCATAATTCTGTTTGTGAGTGTTTCTATTGCCCAGGATTCTAAATACTCGGGTATTGAAGGAACATATAAACTGGTATCCCGTAAACTACCCGACGGTTCCACAGTTACACCACCTCGGATTGAAGGTATGCTGAATTACAGCAAAAAATATAAAAACTTTAATATAATGTGGAAAGGTAATGGCGGAAAGGTATCTTCAATTTCCTCAGTATCTTCATATAACCTTGGCGAATTTGAATACAGTGAAAAGAATATTTTCTATATGATTAATGACGGAATAAATGGGAATGGAGTAACCTACGATCTTTCTGGAAAGTCGGGTTCTTCACCAATAATACGTGCGGACGGACAGACAGAATTTAAACTCCCACTTTTCGATGAGCCTGATGTTAGCTTTGGTCCTGAAGGTCTTACCGCAATGAAACGTGGTCAATTTATTGACACATGGGAGAAGGTTGAATAACCAGAACACCAATTTCATTAATAATTTAAAAATAATATCAATTAGCATCATTCAATAAATTCTAAAGCCTCTATAAACTCATCAGCCATTCCAGGATGGCCGTGCCTCTTAGCGGCTTCTATTCCTTTTTTATAGGTTTCCATGGCCTTTTCAGCTTCACCAAGCTGAATATACGACTCGGCCAGCAGCCTAAAACCCGCTCCCTCGTCACTATATAAATTTAAGTAGTACAACAATTCGCTAACGGCTTTGTCGTATTCCTTTAATTTAAAATACTCGTTTGCTATTGAATACCGTATTAAAGCATTATCAGGATTCTTTACCAATA
>JAZGCJ010000028.1:0-2671 GCA_036476895.1 Thermodesulfobacteriota bacterium | reverse complement strand
GCCATAATTTCTTTCGTCCATTTTTCTCCCTTTGAGGACCGGTTCCCCGTCCCTCCGTCAGCCTCACTTCGTGGGAAGCCGTGTCAATGCTGGGGGAGGCTTTTAATTAGGTCAGGCTAATGCCTTTATTAGAAGTCGGGACGCCTGTCAAGTGAAACAACGGTCGCAGGTTTTTAGTGACTTTTGGGACCGTCTAAGGCGTGATTATATAAGTGCTTCGGGGCTAGATTGGTTACAAGACGCAATTAATCGACGCTTTAATTGAGTCCTACACAATGAGCCGGATCTGTGCGTGACCTGTCCAAGGGAGTCCTTGAGGACGGCGGGAGCGGGAAGTCTATCGTAGTGTCCTACCCTTGCCCAGAGGAGATAGGCGGTTGAACCACGGTTCCTGTAAGGGCTTCTGAGCAAAAAAGGGGTGTTTTGGAGAGGGGTACTGCCAAGCTATACTTGCTCGAATTGGACAGAACAGTTATTCTGTCTAACGCCTCGCATCACAGGCACCAAAAAACAGAGCGAGGAAGGAGCGGCGCTTTTTGCTGTCCGAGTGCATGCGTTTGTTATGTGTCCCTCTTTAATTGCTCTATTGTAAATTTAAGCCTTCCTAATAAATCATCGTAAGTAATAATATCGAGTACGTTCTTATATTTTCGTTTTATGACTTCAAAATCCTGCCTTTGTACAGATGACAGGTTATTTTCTCTGCCCATTACAATTATTCCACCAGGATTTGTTATCTTTATATTGAAGCCATTCGGAAGCTCATCTTTGTATTTATTAGTTAGAAACTCTTCGCCTTTTCTACCCCATTTATTTAGATAAAATATATACTTCTCCACCTGCATTACTGTACCAGAAAGCTCTCTTAAAGGGATATAGTTATCTCTATACTGGTTGCTTGTGACTATGCATTTATCAAAGGGCTGTTTGATTTCTACGATGTCAGTATTGCCTGATGAGTCCACAAGCAAGAAATCAAGGCTGCGGTATTTATTATTATAAGTATCTCGGACTGGTGCATCTCTGAAAACATGGATATATTTAGGGTGGAGCAATAAGATTATTTGAAGAATTTCTATTTGCCATTGCTTTTCGTTGTATGAATTTTCGTCCTCTAACATACTTTCAAGCTTTTCAAGAAGCGTGGTAAATTTCATTATCTCGCTCTCCTTGAACATACCGCCAAGATCACTACCTGCTTTACTTACTTTTTTGTTCATATATCGATGGTATTGCTCTTCACCATCGATCTTTATCTCAAAATAGTTTCTTAATACAGCACTTAGTCTTGCCACTACATACTTTCTAAGTTCATATGTGTTTGGCAAATTCTTTAAAAGGTTATCAAATTCATCCTTTGGGAGGCTGTTCTGGTTCTCGCCTCCTATGTAGATGTCGCCCGGTTTTAGGTCATTAATTCTTGAGAAGATTGATACATTCTTTTCAGCTATGAATGTTCTGTAGGTTAAATCTATGTCTTTGTGTACATATAGACCATACTCGATAGAGAGTATTTCCTTGTCGAATTCGAAATAGTCACCTACCTTACGAGCTACTTTAAATTCAACAGGTAGATCAAAATCTGGATCAGTTACTCTGCTTGATCCGTACAAATGCCCTTTTTCTAAGAAAAATGTCCTTTTTAATTTGAAACCTTCGGGATCCTCCAATCTCTCATAGACCCATTTATTTCCAGACTCTGAGCTGTATTGATCTGAGCTGTATTGAAGTATTACTCCATTGTTATTCTTCTCAAACTTTATCATTTCACATTACGGGCCTGGGTGGCACATGGAATTGAACAAAACAGTTATTCTGTCTAACGACCAAGCTCACCCGCCGACGTAGGAGCCCGTGTGAAGCGCCGTGTTAGCTGTTTTTAAGATAATTGAATTTGCTTTTATGGGCACTACCTATAAAAACACTAGATATCAATACGGCTTTTAGAACATGGCGAATTAGCTCATACTCTTTTTGATTGAAATTCCACCAATCTGTATCAGTTGCGTGCTCCACGCCATGAATATGAATTTTGTTTCTTAATCTTCGAATAGGTTTTATTTTTGCATAGTGCGCAAAATTAGATCTCAGCAATTTTTTTGATTCAACTTTCTTAGCCAACTGGTCAAATGTCATTGACTCTTGAATTGGCGTTCCAATTTCCTTAAATAGCTCTATATCATTTTTATGTTTTACACCATTTAAATCGAATTGAGGAGTAGCAACTTTTTTTACAGACTGCCATTTTGTAGTATTCCCATTGCCTGTAGAAATTACCAAATAGTTGAATATCGCTTCTACGACTGATGCCCCATAAACCACAAATGATTTTACATTTTCCGTCCAGAGCACGGTTGAAAGGTTTATGTCTTTAATTACTCGATCAAGAAACTCAATGTATTGTAGTGTGTACGCAAGGTTTTTTTTCAACGGTGCAATATCACTGGAACTGAAATATGCATTAGGCGTTAATAGAACATCTAAATGCTCTTCCAAAATTTGAATACTTGTTGGGTACCATTTGTCTGAATTATCAATAAAAGTAAGTGTATCTGACATTTTCTTTCTTACAGCTAACTATTTAGTGAGCCGCTTTACACGGCTGCCAACGCTGACAGCCTATCCCCTGAGACTGCCGAGCCACTCAAAACTGAATTGGCCGCAAAATCCA
>JAZGCJ010000279.1:0-4741 GCA_036476895.1 Thermodesulfobacteriota bacterium | reverse complement strand
ACATTGGTAAACAAATTAATAGGGGAGGAAAGGCTATTAACCAGTCCTGTTGCTGGAACCACAAGGGATTCAATAGATTCAATAATACAAAAAGGGGACAAGAAATATATCCTGATCGATACAGCCGGCATCAGAAGAAAAGCTAAACTAACTTTTTCTGTTGAACGATACAGTGTTTTTAGGGCGATTAGAGCATTAGAAAGATCCGACATAGTACTTTTGATGATTGATGCAGAAGATGGTCCCACCCATCAGGATGCGAGAATATCAAACCTAGTAGTTGAAAAGGGAAAAGGCTGCATATTGCTTATAAACAAATGGGATTTAGTTCCAAAGGAAATAGCCGAGACACCGAATATAGAGAGTATACTAAAAAGCGGCCTCAAGGCTTTGAACTTCTCACCCGTTTTAATTATCTCAGCGTTAACCGGGAGAAAACTTAATAATATTTTTGATTTAATAGATTATGTTTATGCCAATTATTCACAGAGAATTTCAACCAAGAAATTAAATACATTTCTAAATAAATTAACAGAAATCAAACCTCCGCCGCTGTATAATGGAAAGGAAGTAAAATTCTTTTATATCTCCCAACCGTATACAAAACAGCCTACATTTGTAATATTCACTAATTACAAAAAAGCATTAAAGGAAAATTACAAAAAGTTCTTAGAAAATAAATTCAGGGAGGAATTTAATTTTGAGGGAACTCCTATAAAATTTATTTTCAGAGAAAGAACAAAAACCCAAAGCAAGAATTAGAAATCCAAATAAGTCTAAGAGGTGGACGCCAACTGTATCTGCTCCTGAATCCTTGATGCTATGTCTTTTGCCTGATACAGCTCCTTTATCCTCTCTCGTCCTTTTTTGCCCATGCTTACCCTCTTCTCTTTGTCTTTAATAAGTTCAAGTATCGTTTTACTCATTCCGCGTAGATCATCTGGATCAGAGAGTATCCCGGTAATCCCATTGGATACCGATTCCGAAATTCCGCCTATTCTAAAACCAACAACTGGAAGAGAAAATGACATAGCTTCAATTACTGATCGGGGAAACGGGTCGGGATAGTCCGATGTGATTACAAAAATATTAAAATCCTTTAAATATTCCCTCACATCCTTAGTGTATCCCGTGAAAATAAAGGAATCGTTCAAATTTTCCTTTTTAACGGTAGCCTTTATTTCTTCAAGATGATTTTTTCGAAAAAAATAGGGGGTATCGCCAACCACTGCAAATTTTATCCTTTTAAATTCATCTCCCGTATTATCCCTGATATATTTTGCCGAATATACAAGATTCTCATATTTTTTTCTCGGCACTATCCTACCGACAGTTCCTACAACTATGTCCGTTTTGGGAATCGAGAACTCTATTCTTAATTTCCCCGCTGTATTATCCGGGTTGTAGTCATCCAGATCTATACCATTACTAATGACCACTAATTTATTTTTATTTTTATAGAATTGATTTGCCGTAGGTCCGGATACACATATTATTCTTTTTAAAACTCTTAGACCTGATATCAGATTCATCAGATACTTCATTATAGAATTCTGTTGAATGTTTCTAACATGCCAAATAACAGAAGTATCATTTACCCGGCCTATCAGTACACCAACAATCTTAGCTAGGGTTCCGTTACAATATATGACTTTAATATTATTCCTTTTTAATAGTCTCCCGGAAGTAAATACAAATATAATTAAATCAAATACATTGAGCAGAATCGATACAATCTTCGATAAACGTGATAATAAATAACTGTTATTTATAAAACTATTATTGAACACTGAATTTAATCTGGGTCTTAAAACGTTTTCCGGAAACCTATTTTCTATAACGATGTTTTCATATAGATTTTCAGACTTTAATAATGAAGAAAATATATCATCCTTGGGTATAAGCACATAGGGATTGATCTTTTGCCTATCAATGTATTTCAAAATATAAAAAAGACTTCTTCCCGGCCCACCATCTCTGACAGAGTGATTTATAAAGAGAACGTTTAATTTTTTCATTTTGGCATTTCTGGTAGAAGGAATCTACCATGAGTATATGTAAAATTCTAATGAAAATAAAAATATGACAGGGTATAATATTTTGTTAAATGAAATTTCTCGCAGCAAGCTGAAAGGTATCTTCAAATTTAAAAAAGTACTTAAAGTCATTCCGAGATGCGTAGCGACGAAAGAATCTGACACGAAGTGTCATTCCGAAGTATTGAGGAATCTCATTAGATTGCTTCACGGAGCCTGTACTGAGAGCCGAAGTATTCGCAATGACATAATAGAAGAAGCCACTTAGCATGTTAATGGGAATTCTCTAATTCAAATTAATTAAAGGATCAAATGATGCCTATTAAACACAGAAATCTGATATTGTCTTTGATATTAACTTTTTCGTTAATCCTTTTATACGGCGGATGCGACATTGAATTCAACTCGGGAGATGACAATAACAATACTGGCACATCCGAGGATGAAACCGTTGAAGGAACTATTATATCCACCATTCCTGATATTGGTGTAGTAGACATTACTGCCCAAATAACCAAAGAACAGAATAACAACACTTTCTCTGATACAACATCAAGCTCAGGGTTTTTCAGAATTGAAGGACCGTTCGCAGATACACCTGAATTGGAATTTTTTGATAATTCCGGTTCATTGGGAAGAGTATTCTTAAACGTTTTCCCGGGAGTTACATTGCAATTAGGTAATATACGCTTGGAGAACGGAGCCGTTATGTTTAACGATGTGTTTGATGCAACCTTCACAGGCGTGCAAACCGCAAATAACTGCAATGTAAATACTGGTTCAATAGATGTTGAAGTTAGTAACAATCAAGACACAGTTACAATATTAGTTCAGGTTACAAATTCGACCAATATAGAGGAATCCAATGGAGATAATATCGACTGCGATCAGATTTTTGATGGCCAGGAATTAGAAGTAATAGGGAGTTTAGTATCTGTAAATACAGTTGACGCAACTATAATTCAACTTAAAAACTAAGTACGTCTAATCTGTTTTTTCTTCAATTTCCAGGGATTTTAATTTTTTTTCCAATTGCTTTAGTCTATCTTCCAGAATCTTGACATTGTCAGTATCAATTTTTTTCTTGTCACCTTTTTCAAGATCTCTGGTTATATCTTTATCAAACCTTTCTTCCTGGTCATTTCCGTCAATTTCTTCATTATTTGGGAATCCGGGGGGCGTCCATCCTAACTCCTTCCATATCTGTAAATTTTCTTGCATATTCTTTTGAACGGAAAGATATGGTTGAAACATCATGAGAAAATAGTTCTCAAAAAAGTCCTTGGCAATTTTATTGCCGTATTTGATTAACATATGAAGAAATGATACAGGTAAGATATCTTCTCTGTTTTTTTCGCTTTCTAATATAACTTGGATCAAGACAACCTTTGATATGTCTGCACCAGATTGGGAATCTATGACTCTAACTTCATAACCGTTTCTTATTAAAGAAGAAATTTCCTCTAATGTGACATACTTTTTATTCGTAGTATCGTACAATCTCCTGTTACTATACTTTTTAACAATTACCCGATTATCCTTGTTCTGTTCGGATTTGCTCATTAGAGTATAATTATTCAAAGTTTGTATACCGAGTCAAGTGCCCGTAATTAAGTACTTGACAATTTTATTAAAAAAGAGATATTTTTATTTTACCTAAAATTATTGTTTTCTGGTTAATTAAGGTTTATAAATGACTGATAATCCTTACAAAATATGGTTTGACGGGGAGTTTATTCCTTGGAAAGACGCTAATACACATGTATTAGTGCATACCCTTCATTACGGGTTAGCCGCATTTGAGGGTATTAGGGCTTATAAATGTGAAGAGAACACCTCTTCGATTTTTCGCCTAAACGAACATATAAAGAGATTATACTCATCAGCACATATAGCTAATTTTGAAATACCGTATTCACAAAAAGAAACATTTAACAATATAATCGATTTGCTTATCATTAATAACTTGGACGAAGCGTATATCAGACCGATTGCGTTTATCGGAAGTGGCAAAATGGGATTACACCCAGGCAGCAATCCCATCCACTTAGCAATAGCAGCATATCCCTGGGGCACTTATCTCGGGGAAGAAGCAATGAATAAAGGTGTTAAAGCAAAGATCTCATCTTACACCAGAATGGGTGTTAATTCTTTTATGACAAAAGCAAAGATAAGTGGTAATTACGCCAATTCTGTAATGGCAAAACTCGAAGCAACATCACTTGGATTTGACGAAGCGATCTTGCTTGATTCCAATGGTTTTGTTTGTGAAGGATCGGGTGAAAACATATTTATTGTAAGAAATGGAAAAATTAAGACCCCACCCCTCACATCTGTGTTAGAAGGAATAACAAGGGATTCCGTTATTGAAATTGCAAAGTCGGAAGGACTGGAAGTATATACAGAACATTTTACCCGTGATGAACTGTATATATCTGATGAAGCCTTTTTCACGGGCACCGCTGCAGAGATAACACCAATAATCGAGGTAGATAAACGAGCTATTGGAAACAGTAAACCAGGGGAGATTACAAAGAAATTACAATCGAGGTTTTTTGATATTGTTTCCGGTAAAGACTTAAATTTCAATCGATGGCTTGAATACTACTCCCTTAACCCGTCTCTTAAATTAAAAAATGAGTCTTTTTAAGGGTCATGTAATTGGTGGAACCGTCTCTTTTATAATATATTTAACAATTCTCATA
>JAZGCJ010000278.1:0-3226 GCA_036476895.1 Thermodesulfobacteriota bacterium | reverse complement strand
ATTCTAACTTTCTAAAGTCACGGGCTCTTGAAAGGACAAAGATTCTGCTAGGAAACGGAATTCTGACAAGCGAGAAAGATTTCCACCTAAGGCATCGAAGGATGATCCAGCCAGTATTTCATAAAGAGAGAATTGCCAGTTTTGCACAATCAATGACAGAATATGCAAATAGACACTCTTGCAGCTGGAAAGATGGCAAGGTCATAGACATGCACAAAGAAATGATGAACCTAACCCTGGCAATAGTAGCAAAAACATTATTTAACACCGATGTAGAATCTGAAGCAGATGTTGTAGGAAAATCACTCACTGAACTATTGAACCAGTTTCCACGCCTGCTGATGCCATACTCCGAACTACTCGACAACATGCCACTACCAAGTGTTATACGGTTTAATAAAGCCAAAAAAAAGCTGGACAACCTTATCTTTAATATGATTGGAGAGAGAAGAAAATCCTCCATGGGTTCCTTTGACCTGCTATCAATGCTCATAGAGGCCAGGGATGAAGAGAGTAAAGGAGAAGTTATGTCTGATCAGCAGGTCAGAGATGAGGCAATGACTCTTTTCCTTGCAGGACATGAAACAACGGCTGTTGCATTAACTTGGACATGGTACCTCCTATCCCAAAATCCTTCCGTAGAAAATAAGCTTCATTCTGAACTACGTGAAGTATTGAACAACAGGCTGCCGGAATTCAGTGATTATGAGAACTTAACATATACCAGGATGATCTTGACCGAATCAATGAGAATCTTCCCACCGGTTTGGGCTATTACCAGGAGAGTCATAAACCATTATAAGATAGATAACTACTTAGTTCCTTCTGATTCGACGATATTCATGAGTCAATACGTGATTCAAAACGATCCAAGATTCTTTCCTGAACCCGGCATCTTTAATCCTGAACGATGGACTCATGAAAATGTTAAAGAAAGAGAAAAATTTACATACTTTCCATTTGGCGGAGGCCCGAGGTTGTGTATAGGAGAACCGTTTGCTTGGTTGGAAGTAGTTATGGTATTGGCAACATTGGCTTCAAGGTGGAAAGCCCGGTTGGTTCCCAAACATAAGGTTGAGATGCTGCCGCTTATCACTCTTAGGCCAAAATACGGAATGAAGATGATTTTGGAGAGTAATTAATCCTCAACCGTTTTGTCAAAAAATCATGTATAAAAGATACGAAACTTTGTACAAACTTCTATAAAACGCCTTATGAAATTGATATACCAATATCTCAGAACGTACTATTACAAATCGGGATCTGAGCAATTTTTTCTATATAAATCATATTCTTTTGACTTATTCTCAACTTTGCTAAAAATACCACCTAGAATAATTAAAATTAACTATCATAAAATGCATAACTTCATTTTTATGCCACTGTTATTATTCTTATTCACAACCGCAATTGGGCATGAATATTCCTACGGTCAAAGTGCTAGGAATAAATTATCATCATTCGAGAAATGGCTCGAAGGTGATTATATGACCGGCACTTGGAACGGATTCAGAACAAAACTAAACCACAGAGGTATAAATCCGTTTGGCTACTACAATGCAACATTTCTAGGTAACCCCGCTGGTGGTATTAGCAGGGGGTTTGAATATGCGGGTTTAATAACCGCTGGATTAAGTTTTGATCTTGAAAGAATATTGAATCTAAATGGGCTTAAATTTACAGTTTCTGGATCTTGGGTTTCTGGTAAAAGTCTCACCAATGATCATATAGGGAATATTTTCAATGTATCTCAAGTATTCAACTTTAGCTCAGATTCGGGATTTAACGCAAACTCGCTCAGGCTTTTTCAATTTTTTTTAGAACAGTCATTATTCGAAAACAAACTAAATATTGCAGTCGGACGAATGGGAACCGGTGAGGAATTCGCAACGTCTCATATATATGGATACTACGTCAACGTAGCTTTTAACGGCAACCCCGGGAGTATCATAATTAATCTTCCAACATTTACCTCAGATCCGTTTGCCACATGGGGTACACGTTTGAAATTAAAGCTAAAAGATAATCTATACTTTAAGACAGGTATATATAATGCAGATCCCGATATAGTGAATATTAACAATAATGGATTAAATTTTTCCCTCAATGGTGGAGTCCTTATTATAGGTGAAGCCGGTTATCATAAAAAATCGAGAATCTTCAATAAAGATTTGCCCGGCAATTTTAAAATTGGAGCCTATCTGGATACAGGTGAATTCGAAGATCTTAATAACCCCGAAAATTCCAGGTCAGACAATTACGGGTTTTACTTGCTCTCGGATCAAATGTTCTATAGAGAAAACAGTTTCGACAATCAAGGACTATTAATATTCTCAGTTTTTACTTTGGCACCGCAAAAAGAAATTAATACGTTTCCATTCTTTTTTTCAAATGGCATTCAATACAGGGGGCTGATACCTAATCGTAATCATGATGTAGCTGTATTCGGCCTGGCATACGGTAACTTCAGTAGCGATCTTGCCGGTCAGGACTTTGAAATGATTATTGAGCTTACCTATGCACTACAGCTAACAAATTGGTTTTTAGTACAGCCTGACTTTCAGTATATAATCCACCCCAATGGAGATCAAAATATAAATGATTCCTTTGTGTTAGGGATGCAACTTCAAGTTGAACTTTAGGTATTATTTTGATGAATTGTTATTCTTACTATCGCTTACTATCAGCCATCCTCTATAATTTCTTCCATCCTTGGTATGCATCGCACGGTAAAGATGAGTTAAAGGAACCCAGTACCATGGATTTTTATGCCCTGCAACATCAAGAATCAGAACGGAATCCGTGTTTTGATCATAAGCTGCCAGTGGTGATATATGACCGCCTGTGGAAGCGCCTACCTCTTTTCCCATGAAATTAACAATAACGAATTTATCTTTATCGCTTAGTATATTCTTCAACTCGTTTCGAAAATTATCAAAGCTTTTTTTACCTTCCACATCAGCATAGTTCAAAACAGCATCCACATTATAGACTTCCAGTAAAGATTTTAATTGAGCTAATGTTAATCCCGGATCAAATTCACTTTCATCATTAGTATTATCTTTCGTAATATTCTCCAGGTTAATCACTTTACGATGTTTTACCTCATCCGTTCTTTCATTTAGTAAAGTTAGCTGAGAATAGCTGGGAAAAGGTATTGTATCACCCCCCCAGACTTCCGGCTTTTTAATTTCCAATGGTTCTTGACTTGGTACTGAGTTTTCAG
>JAZGCJ010000277.1:0-15237 GCA_036476895.1 Thermodesulfobacteriota bacterium | reverse complement strand
GGCGGTGTAGCCAAGTGGTAAGGCAACGGTCTGCAAAACCGTAATTCCCCGGTTCGAATCCGGGCGCCGCCTAAATTTTTCAACTAAAAAATTAATATAGCCTGGGTGGCGGAATAGGTAGACGCATTGGACTTAAAATCCAATGGGCTTTATGCCCGTGCCGGTTCGAGTCCGGCCCCGGGCAGTTAATTCTATATTATAAATTGATTGTCTTTGTAAGAAGTTATGAATAGTAAATTTTGATTCTTAAAGGAAATATATGGGCAAAAAACGTATTCAAATAAGGGTTTAATTTAGGAGTTTTTCTTCCTCGTCTTCTTCCCCATCGTCGTCGTCCTCATCATCCCAATCCTCTTCATCGAAAAGTTCATCATCCTCTTCCAAAAGTTCATCTTCATCTAGTTCGTCAAGTTCGTCCTCATCATCTTCCAAGTCGTCATCCTGAAGTAAAAATTTAGTCTTAATTTCCATTGTTTATGCCCCCTGATATAAACTTTCCACAAAATTTACATCTACGAATCAAAATGTCAAGATACTAAAGTTATATAAATCATCAATATTACATATTATACTGTTATCTTTATGAAAATAGTATTATTCAGTTCCTTTTTATTGATAAGTCTGGGTCTAATTTCCATTGGTTCCAATCAACCAATCGAAGGTGTTCAATTCCTGATGGGCAGTTATTCTAGGATCGAGATCTATGGTGGAAACAGGGGGGATTTGGATTATGCATTTAAGGTACTCAGGAGATTAGATGATTTATTATCCGATTATAATCCGGATAGTGAAATATCTTTAATTAATCGAGCTGCGGGAACAAAGGTATTCGAAGCAAGTGATGAGGTAGTTGAAATACTCGATAAGGCAGTGGAAATTGCAAGATTAACCAATGGCGCATTCGATCCTACCATAGGGGCTATCACTATTGGTTTATATGGATTCGGAAGAGAAAATTCAACAATACCGGATGCCTTAAGTTTAAAAGAAGCGACTACGCTTGTGGATTACAGGTTAATAGAAATTGATGGTAAAAAGGTATATTTGAAAAAAAAAGGGATGATGTTGGACCTTGGAGGTATTGGTAAGGGATATGCAATTGACAAGGCAGTAGAATATTTAAAGAGAAGAGAGGTTAAATCCGCATTCGTGTCTATATCCGGAGATATAAAGGTGTTTGGCAGAAACTATAACATAGGTATTCAAGACCCGAACAACAATGGTGTAATTGCCAGCTTCGATACGGGAGATAGTGATTTTTCGATTTCAACAAGCGGAGTTTATAATAGGTATATAGCTGAAAATGGTGAAAAAGCCCATCATTTGCTAATACCGGCTACAGGTAGGTCACAAAAGGGTATTAAGAGTGTTACTATTGTTTCAAAAAATGGAAGTACATTTACAGATGGTGTTGCAACTGCTATTTTTATATTAGGGAAAGAAGATGGTATAAAGTTTTTGGATCATAGAAAAAATATAGGTGCATTTTTAATATTTGATGATAATAGTATTTATATTAATAAAGCTTTTAATCATTTGGTTAATAATTTGCAATTATCAAGGCAGTAATTTGTTGAACTTTCTAAGGTAGTTATGCCTTTTTTCAATTTGACAAAATAGTTCTCTTACATATTATAACGAAATAAAATTCTAGTTTGAGGAAAAACAATGGCTATATGCACGATTGAAGAAGCAATTGAAGATATTAAGAATGGGAAAATAATAATACTTGTCGATGATAAAGACAGAGAAAATGAGGGAGACCTGGTGGTAAGTGCTGAATCTGCATCTCCTGAGATTATTAATTTTATGGCAACTCATGGTAGAGGGTTAATTTGCCTCGCCATTACTCAAGAAAACGCTGATAAAATCGGGCTACAACCTATCACACCTGAAAACAATCCTATTCCTCAATATACTGCATTCACAATTTCTATAGATGCCAGAAAGGGTGTAACCACCGGAATATCAGCATTCGACAGATCAAGAACCGTGCAGCAAGTCATTTCTGAAAATGCTGAACAGGGTCACTTTACTCGACCAGGTCACGTGTTCCCAATAATCTCAAGGCAGGGTGGCGTGTTAGTTCGGGCAGGGCATACTGAAGGGTCAGTTGATATTGCAAGGATTGCGGGATTAAAGCCAGCTGCGGTAATTTGCGAGATAATGAAAGACGATGGTGATATGGCCAGACTTCCCGATCTGGAAAGTTTTGCAGAAAAACATGGGATAAAGATTGCATCTATAGCTGATTTAATCGGTTATAGGTTAACAAAGGAAAGCCTGGTTAGAAGGTCAGCAACTGCAACTATACCCACTATCCACGGGGAATTTCAAGCGATAGTCTACGAGAGTGATTTTGATCCCAAACCTCATGTTGCATTTGTAAAGGGAGATATAGATTCAAATAAGGATATACTTGTCAGGGTACATTCAGAGTGTTTGACCAGTGATGTTTTTGGTTCGCTCAGATGTGATTGCGGTCCTCAGTTGCAAGAATCGATGAGAATGATTGATGAAGAAGGTATGGGGATTGTTCTCTATATGAGGCAGGAAGGTAGGGGGATCGGTTTGAAAAACAAAATCAAGGCTTATTCTCTTCAGGAAGATGGTCTTGACACTGTAGAAGCTAATGAAGTGTTGGGCTTTAAACCTGATTTAAGACATTATGGTATAGGTGCACAGATATTAAGAGATTTGGGTGTAAGAAATATGAGGCTGTTGACTAATAATCCCAAAAAGGTTAAGGGTCTAAAAGGCTTTGGTCTTAAACTTGTTGAAAGGGTCCCTATAGAAATACCTCCTAATGGAAGCAACTCTGATTACTTGAAAGTGAAAAGGGATAAATTAGGGCATATACTATCATTAGTTGATTAGAATTGCGGAGTGGCAAATTGGCTAAAACTATTCAAGGCGACCTAATTGTAAAGGGTTTGAAATTTGCAATAGTTGTAAGCAGATTTAACGATTTTATAACGGATCGATTATCATCAGGGGCGCTTGATGTTTTTCTACGCCACGGAGTATCGGATAAGGATATTGATATTATTAAAGTTCCGGGCTCTTTTGAACTGTTGTTAGCGCTTAAAAGAGCTGCCGAAACTAAAAAATACGATGCACTGGTAGCAATCGGTACTATAGTAAAGGGACAAACACCTCATTATGACCATCTTGCATCTGTTGTTATCTCTAACATGTCAAAGATCAGCCTGGATTGCAACGTTCCCGTGTGTTCAGGGGTTGTAACTACGGAAAACGTGGAACAAGCCATAGAAAGGGCTGGATCTAAAGTTGGCAACAGGGGTGGTGAGGCGGCTTTATCGGCTATAGAGATGGCAAATCTTTTTAAATCCTTCCCCAAATAGTTAACTTGATAAAATGGGCAAAAGAAGGTCTTCTAGGGAACTTGCTCTCCAGCTTCTTTACCAGCTTGATTCCTTAATTAGTTCCAATTCGGAAAAAGCATTAATTCAAGAATCGAAAAAGGAATTTTGGGAGAATTGTGGTGTTAATAATGTTGGAAGAGACATAAGGGAATATTCCGATATTATAATCAATGGAACTTTAGATAATATTGAGGGTATTGATAAAATAATAGATAAATATTCTAGGAATTGGTCTATTTCTCGTATGTCGAAAATTGACAGAAATATCCTCAGAATATCTGTTTATGAGTCTGTATATCTTAAGGATGCCCCTCCCGCCGTTACAATAAATGAGGCTGTAGAACTTGCAAAAAAATTTGGAGACGAGGGTTCTAGTGCCTTTATAAATGGAATATTGGATAGTGTGAGGATTGATTATTGTAAGGGGGAATCAAGCCTATGATAAGAAAAGCTATTGAGAAGGTTGTTGAATGCGTGGATTTAGAAGAACAAGAAATGATTGATGTTATGAATTTTATAATGAGTGGAGAGGCAACTCCTAATCAGATATCGGCATTTTTAATTGGGCTGAGGATGAAAGGTGAAACGGTATCTGAAATTACTGCCGCTGCTAGAGTAATGAGACAAAAAGCAAATAAGGTAAAGTACAAAGGAGAAAATGTTGTAATTGATCTTTGCGGTACGGGTGGAGATAAAAAGGGCACCTTTAATATATCAACGGTTTCGTCTTTTATAGTTTCGGGTGCAGGGATAGCTGTAGCAAAACATGGAAATAAATCTGTATCAAGTAAAGTTGGTAGCGCGGATGTTTTGGAAGAACTGGGTGTAAATATTGGTATTAACCCTGCTAGCTCTGAAAAGTGCCTGAACGAGCTAGGAATAGCTTTTTTGTTTGCCCCTAATTACCATCCGGCCATGAAAAATGTATCTCAGACAAGAATGGAAATCGCAGTTCGTACCATATTTAATGTATTAGGTCCGATCTCAAATCCTGTTGACTTAAAACATCAGGTGATCGGTGTCTACTCACATGCATTGCTAGAACCCATTGCTAAAGTATTAAGAAATATGGGTTACGAGAGGGCTATGGTAGTTCACGGAACGGATTCCTTGGACGAGATCACGGTAACAGGCAAAACGTACGTGTCGGAATTAAAAGACGGTATAGTAAAAAATTACAAACTTGATCCGGGTGCTTTGGGAATAAAGAAAGCAGATTTAAAAGAGCTCAAAGGTGGAGACAGAAAACAAAATGCGGAAATAGCTATATCAATTCTGACAGGAGAGGAAAATGGGGCTAAAAGGGATATCGCACTGTTAAATGCTTCGGCTTCAATACTGGTTGCAAACGAGGCTTCGGACTTTAAAGAAGCATTCGATATTGCAGTTTCTTCATTAGACAGCGGAAAAGCTTTGGGGAAATTGGGGGAATTGATCAATTTTACAAATTCCGTTAACTAGAAACTCTAATCAAATGATTGAAACCACAATCCTCGATAAAATAATAGACAACAAGAGAAAAGAGGTCGAATATCTAAAGAGCCAAAAGTCAATTGAGGCTATTAAACGAGAATCTTCAGAAGTTGAAAACGCAATTGATATTTTTAATCTGCTTATAAATAGCAAAAATGTTAATATAATTGCAGAAATAAAAAAAGCTTCTCCCTCCAAGGGTGTAATCAGAACGGACTTTGACCCCCTGACTATTGCAAAAAGCTTTGAACGAGCAGGGGCAGCTGCTATCTCAACCCTGACCGATGAAAAGTTCTTCCAAGGGAAATTAAGTTATTTATCTGATATCAGAAAAATAGTCGATTTGCCGTTATTAAGGAAGGATTTTATTATTGATCCATACCAGGTTTATGAATCTAGGCTTGCAGGTGCTGACTGTATATTGCTCATTGTTTCGGCATTAGATGCCACACTGATAAAAGAACTGCTGGACCTGTCCAACGAGCAAGGTTTGAATGCCATAGTAGAGGTACATGATGAGCAAGAAATGGAAACAGCGTTAGATATTGGTAGTAGGATAATCGGTATCAATAATCGTAACCTGAAAACGTTTGAGGTAAGTTTAGATGTTGCGGTTAGATTGTCTAAAATGGTTGACGGTAACAGGGTAGTTATAAGTGAAAGTGGTATAAACTCACACGAAGATATAAATATGTTAAGATCGTATGGAATTAATTCTTTTCTTATTGGAGAGAAGTTTATGGAATCTGCTGATCCCGGCAAAGATTTATTGAATCTTCTTGAAAATTGTAACTGAGCAAAGCTTTTAAACTTAAAATGTCTGAAAGGAATAAGAAGCCGAAAAAGCCTTTTCTAGCATTAATATTATCAGCCATCTTGCCCGGATTGGGGCAGATTTATAATAATCAGTTTTTAAAAGGCCTATTATTTATTGTATTAAATATGTTGATTAACATATTACTGATGGAGCCCGCCTTGAGAGTAAGGGAATTAATTGAAAAGGATCATAGGGAAATAGATAATCCAACGTTAATAATAGTTACTGGTTATACAATTGCCGGGTTGATACTATGGATTTATGCAATTTTGGATGCAAAAAAAACAGCGGAAACAATAAATGAAGGCATTAATTAGCTTAATTTCTTCTAAATAGACTTTTAGAGTCTCAGGTGTATAATTCCCCGATAATATCATTTTCTTGTTTTCTATATTAACCTGTTTTATTAAACTTTATTCTTGTATGAGGAAGGATGGATATAGAATTTTGCCTCTAAAATTCTTAACGACCAAGCTTAAATATTTATTTCATCTTATCCTGATAATGTTACTATCGTCTTGTGCGTCAGAACTTAATCCATACAAATTTGCTCCACCGACTCAAGAAACACAATGGAGCCCGAAGGATAGCTTAAGTGATTATTTCCCTGAAGAGAGTGACTTACCCGAAGTTTCAGAGGAATTAATGCCTTATATCGACGAGCTAACTCTCGTTCAATTTATAGATGTAGCACTTATGAACAGCCCGGTAACTCAGCAGTCATGGGAAGAGTCTAGGGCTGCGGCTGCGGCATGGGCTGTAGCAAGAGGACTGTATTATCCTCAAGTAGACGGCAGTATTAGTGGAACTGATACTGATATAAGTACGTCAGGGGGAAATCTTAGCTTTAATCAGTCAACTGCACAGGCAGGGGTTACACTTGATTATTTGCTGCTTGATTTTGGGGGGAGGAGCGCCCAGGTTGAGCAAGCCAAGCAGGCCCTAATAAATTCCAACTGGAATCATAATCAGACCATTCAAGATGTATTAAGAAATGTAGCGGCTGCTTATTATACTTACATAGGCAATAGAGCGCAGGTTGAAGCTGACGAAAAAAGCATTGAGGAAGCAAAGACAAGTTTAGAGGCGGCGGACTTAAGGCTGGAAGCAGGTGTTGGAACTCTGCCGGATGTCTTACAGGCAAGGGCCAGCCTTGCCGAAGTTGAGTTCGATTTGGTTTCGGATCAGGGAGATGTTCAGGTATCCCGAGGGGATTTAGCCACAACAGTAGGATGGGCTGCAAATATGAATTTTGATGTAATTGAGCAGGATGAGGTTTTTTCTCCGGAGTTGTTGGAAAGCAATGTTAACAGTTTAATAGAAATAGCTATGAAGTACCGCCCCGATCTCGCGGCAATTGTTGCCAGCGTGAGGCAGAGCGAGGCTGCGATAAAAGAGTCAAGATCCAATTTGCTTCCTTATTTGAGTGCCAGTGGGAATTTTTATGAAGAATATGTTGACAGTACAGGAGATGAAACATATGAATTCAATGATAATTATACATTTACCCTCGAACTAACAATTCCTATATTCCATGGATTTTCTTTAAGAAATTTATTAAGGGAAGCCGAGTCCAATTTAGAAGCCACAAGAGCAGCCTTAAAGATTCAGGAACAACAGGTTATATCGGATGTGTGGAGTACCTATTATTATTTTCAAACTGCAGTACAGCAGTTAGAAGCTGCTGATACTCTGTTGGAAAGCTCTCTGGAATCCTTTGATGCTTCATTTACTAGATACCGCTCAGGTGTGGGGGATATAGTTGAGCTTTTAAATGCACAATCCTTACTCGCGGAAGCCAGGGCCCAGAAGGTTCAATCAAGAACAAATCTATTTGTTTCATATGCTGAACTAATACACTCATTAGGAACCGATATACCCTTTACCGAAGAAATTGAAATTATTGAAGATGAATCGGTTGATCTGGAGTTTAAAAATGAAGACAAGAAATAGAAATTATAAAATAAATATTTTTATCCTAACTTTTACTTTTGGTCTGATGTTCTGTGTTGTCGGATGTAAGGGAGATAAAAAGCAAACCTCTACTCCTCCAAACGTTACTGTCTCAAAGGTAATAAAGAAGACTGTACCTATTTACTATGAATATGTTGGTAATACAGAATCGGTACGAACAGTTGATATAACCGCAAGGGTTGAGGGATTTTTGATAGAGAGAGCTTTTGAAGATGGACAAGATGTTAAGCAGAGAGATCTTCTGTTTGTGATAGACCCAAGGTCCTTTGAGGCGTCTTTAGAGCAGTCTAAAGCCCAACTTGAGAGAGATAAGGCCAGTTTAAACTACGCTTTGCAGCAAGTTGTAAGATATAAGCCGCTCGTAGAGAGGGATTATATTACAAAGGATAATTACGAGGAATATAAAACCCAGGCCGCAGAAGCAGCTGCAACCGTTGAAGCCGATGAAGCGGAAGTAATTCAGGCTGAGCTAAATCTCAGCTACTGTTATATGTATGCACCTTTCAGCGGAATGATAGGCAGAAGATTGGTTGACGTTGGAAATCTTGTTGGTGCTGGTCAAGATACCAAACTTGCCACATTAGTACAGCTTGATCCGATATATGTGTATTTTAGTCCAACGGAGAGGGAAATCCCGATTTTAATGGAGCAATTTAAAAATGATAAGTTAAGGGCAAATGTTATATTGCCCGATGAAAAAATTCACCCATTTGAGGGGTATGTGGATTTTATTGACAACATGGTAGACCAGGATACTGGCACCCTTACTATGAGAGCCGTGATACCCAACTCTGAAAAGGCGTTGCTTCCCGGCCAATACGCGCAAATCAGGCTGTTTATAAAAGAACAACCAAATTCCCTTTTAGTACCGGAAAAGGCTATAAACGAAGGACAAGGTGGGATGTATGTTTTTGTTGTTAACGATAAGAAAATTGTTCAAAACGTGAGCGTTACAACTGGTCCTACATACAAGGGAAATGTAGTAATATCAAAAGGACTTAAAGAGGGACAAATGGTCATTATTGATGGGATGCAAAAGGTGAAGCAGGGTATGAAAGTTAAACCAAATTTTGCTGAAAAGTCTTCTGATAAAAAATCTGATGTTGATTATAAGAATTAATCATACCTGTTAGTAAAATATAGGGGTAAATATACTTGGTAGATTTCTTTATTGATCGTCCAGTTTTATCGTCAGTTATTGCAATACTTATAACTCTGGTGGGTCTTATATCCATACCAATTCTTCCAATTGCACAATTTCCCCACATTGCCCCCCCAACTGTAAGGGTATCGGCAACATATACAGGTGCAAGTGCGGAGACTGTGGAAAAGACTGTAACCATTCCGATCGAGGAAGAAATAAATGGCGTTGAGGGCATGACTTATATGCAGTCACAGAGTGCAAATGATGGCACGATGGGTATTAATGTGACGTTTGAGGTAGGATACGATCTGGATATTGCCGCAGTTGATGTCCAAAATAGGGTAGAGCTTGCTAAACCCCGTCTGCCCGAGGAAGTAGGTAAATACGGAATAGATGTTGAAAAGCAATCCACAAGTTTGATTATAGCAGTTAATTTCATCTCTCCCGATAGTAGCCGGGATTCTCTTTTCATGAGTAACTATATAGATATACACATCAGTGATGTTCTGAAGAGAATCCCTGGTGTCGGATCGTTAACATTCTGGGGTCAAAGGCTTTATTCGATGCGAATATGGATGAACCCCGATAAATTAACCAGTCTGGGCTTAACTGCCACCGACGTGTCAGATGCAATATCGGATCAGAATCAGCAAATTCCTGCAGGTTCGATAGGGGAACCCCCTGTCCCGGCAGGTCAGCAATTTCAATACACATTAAACACACTGGGTCGTTTATCCACAGTTGAAGAGTTTGAAAACATAATCTTACGGACTGAATCGGATGGATCGATTGTTAGAATAAAGGATGTTGCGCGTGTAGAACTGGGTGCTGAAAGCTATGATGTCTTGAATTTTCTAAATGGAATTGAGACCGTAGGAATAGGTATTTATCAGTTGCCGGGAGCGAATGCTCTTGATGTGGCGAATCAGGTTCGTGAAACCATGGATGAGCTGGCGAAAAGCTTTCCTAGCGGTCTGGAATACGTTGTAGCCTACGATACAACCATGTTTGTAAAGGCCTCAATCAGGGAAGTTATAATTACTTTGTTCGAGGCTTTTGGTCTTGTATTTTTAGTTGTCTTTGTCTTCATGCAAAACTTCAGGGCTACAATAATTCCCGCCATCACTATACCTGTTTCATTAATAGGAACGTTTGCATTAATAAATGCCCTGGGATTTTCAATTAACACTTTAACTCTTTTCGGACTGGTTCTTGCAATTGGCCTGGTTGTGGACGACGCAATAGTTGTGGTTGAGAACGTGACGAGAATTATTGAGGAGAAGGGGCTAGAGTCTAGGGAAGCTGCGAGTATTGCTATGAAGGAAGTTAGTGGACCAATCGTTGCGACCTCGCTGGTGCTTATGGCAGTTTTTGTTCCTGTTGCATTTTTCCCGGGTATCACAGGTCAGCTGTACAGGCAGTTTGCTCTAACTATTGCATGTGCAGTAGGTATTTCAACGATTAATGCATTAACCCTAAGCCCTGCGCTATGTGCAATCTTTCTGAAGGAGGAATCCAAACAAAAGGGATGGCTATTCGGATCTTTCAATAAGGGTTTTGATCGGTTTAAAGAAGGCTATGAGGTTTGGATTGGAAAATTTATGAACAGGTGGAAATTTGTTGTGATCGCGTTTGGTCTACTCCTTGTCGCAACATATATCATGATCAATATTGTACCGACGGGTTTTTTGCCGGAAGAAGATCAAGGTTATTTCATTGTAAATGTACAGGGACCTGAAGGTTCATCACTCCAGAGAACAACTGTAAGTATGGCAACTGCTCATGAAAAATTAAAAAACATATCTGGTGTACGATACATTTTTGGGATTACAGGTCTGAATTTTCTTACACAAGCTTCGGATTCGAACAGCGGCGCGATGTTCTTAGTGTTAGATCCCTGGTCCAAAAGGAAATCCTCAAAGCTTCAGTTTAAAAATATAATGGCAAGCGCACAAAAAGAGCTGTCGAAAATTGACAGTGCAATATTTGTAGCTTTTAATCCACCGCCGATACAGGGGCTGAGCTCAACTGGTGGATTCCAATTTGAATTGCAAGACAAAAACAGCCTTGGGCTCGAAGAGTTATACAAAGTATCACAAGACATCATAAAAAAGGCGAATGCGTCCGGTAAGCTTCAGGGCGTATTCTCGAGTTTCACTTCAAATGTTCCAAGTTTGTTTATAAATCTTGATAGAACGAAGGCTAAGAGTTTGAAAATACCAGTATCAGATGTTTTTGACTCGCTTCAGGCGTACCTTGGCTCGCTTTATGTAAACGATTTTAATAAATTTGGCAGGGTATACAGGGTTTTTATTCAGGCAGACGACGAGTATAGAAACAAAACCGATGATATTACCCGTCTCTATACCAGAAATGAAAATGGAGATATGGTACCCCTAAGCACGTTAGTTGACATAGAAAGAATAGTTGGACCTGAGACTATATCTCACTATAACCTTTACCGCTCAGCCGAGATTGACGGCAGTCCTGCTTCGGGGGTCAGTTCTGGGGAGTCATTGAAGCTTATGGAGAAATTTGCTGATGAATCTATGCCAGAAGGGATGGGCTATGTATGGTCAGGAGTATCTTATCAGGAGATTAAGGCAGGAAACCTTGCACCATTAATATTCGCTCTTTCTCTTGTGTTTGTATTTCTTTTTCTAGCCGCTCTTTATGAGAGCTGGGCAATGCCGCTCATGATAATGCTTGCTGTACCACTTGCAATTTTAGGTGCCCTGGTGGCTCAGCATATCAGGGGTCTGGCAAATGATGTCTATTGTCAGATAGGTCTCGTACTCTTAATAGGTCTTGCAAGCAAAAACGCCATTCTGATCGTTGCCTTTGCAAAATCCAACAGGGAGGGAGGGATGTCAATATATGATGCGGCTCGGGAAGCTGCCTTAGTTAGATTAAGACCAATTCTGATGACTGCATTTGCATTTATACTTGGTGTTTTTCCACTGGTAATTGCAAGTGGTGCAGGGGCATCGAGTCGACATTCACTGGGTACCGCTGTTTTTGGCGGCATGATATTCTCAACCATTCTTAGTCTGATCTTTGTTCCGGTCTTTTATATAATAATTCAGTCTATAAGAGAAAATGGAATCATGTTTTACAGGAATCAATCAAATTAGAATATACTTCAGAGTTGAGTAACGCGAGATGGGAATGCTTTTGCTCGTTGTGTGGATATCTAGAATCAATTATCTTGAAATCTCCTGATATTAAATTAAATTAATTGCCCTAAATAAATAAACAAGGAATTGAATGTCTGATCTGGAACTAAAACTTTTATTTCTATTAATAATATTGATTACGGCGCTTAGTACAGGATTGTTTCCTCTAAAACTCGATAGATCGGACAAGAACAATCTTTTTTTTACAATAAGTAATTCATTATCTGGTGGTATTTTCCTGGGTGTTGGATTAATTCATCTTCTTCCTGATGGTGTTGAAGCCCTCGGAGATTATACAAGCTATCCACTTCCATACTTACTCACCGGGTTAAGCTTAGCAATTTTCCTTTTTATTGAAAAAGCACTTTTTATTCAACATGATTATAGAGTTTTCGAAAACTTACAAAAGAAAAAGGTCTACTATCCTTATATTTTAGCAATAATACTATCTATTCATTCTTTTGTAGCCGGAATTGCCCTTGGAATAGAGACAAGGATTGTAACTTCTATCGTTATATTTGTAGCAATAATTGCACATAAAGGTTCAGCTGCTTTTGCTCTTTCGATAAGTATGATTCGTTCAGAAATATCTAAATCCAGGCATTTAAGAGTAATTTTACTTTTTTCAATCATGACCCCTATCGGGATAATAATAGGCTCTTTTCTATCTCATGCTTTTAGTTCAAGCGATACATCGATTTCTGAAGGAGTATTTGATTGTATTGCAGCAGGTACTTTTATTTACATTTCGGTATTGGATATTATAGAGGAAGAATTTTCAATAGCTGGCAATGAATTCCTAAAATTCTTTTTTATACTAGCAGGATTTCTTATAATGGCTTTACTTGGATTATGGTTATAATCTAAATGGGTCTATTCATCAGACACAAACGCTTTTCCCATTCTCCATACAATTGGTTCAAGCGTAGGTCCCTAATCCCGATAGATACAGGTAGTTTTGTATAGATTTCGTTTAAATAGCTAAATAGCGCTGTCAGGGTTATTAGAATTACAAAAACTGTAAAAATTCATGATGTAATTGTGATTAGGAGAGTGATTATAAATTTATAATTTTTCACCGATAGGCGTCAATGCAGATAAATTATTTTGTTTATTAGAGTTAATTAAATTAACCGATCGGTTAATTTGAATAATACAATCCAAAAGGTCATCTATACTCTTTGCTATAAGAACGTTTCTTTCGAGATCTTCATTCGAAAACTTCTTCCAAACCTCTGATTTTCTAAACCTTTCTCTTTTGCTTTCTATTTCATCACCCAGTGATTCAAGATCAAGATTTACTGCAGCATTTGATGTAAATTGATTAGCAACTTTATCAAAGAATTGGAATAGATTCTCATATGCTTCTCTCATTGAAGAAAGATACAGAATGACCAATTTGTTGTCGAAATGGTAGTAAATTATGTTATTCAGATTTTCTAACTCAATATAAATAAACTCAATTTTTTCAATTATTGTCAAATATTCTTCGGTATTTTTATCATCTGAATCAACTAAATATTTGACATCATTAAAAAGCGAATTAATAGTTGGCAGTGTTGCAGCTAATTCGATTACAAGTTTTTTTATTTGCTCGTTTTCGCCTTCATCCAGCTTCAGTAATTTTTTTAAGATAAGTCCACTTGTGGTTAATGATTTGGATATATTCTTTCTAAGCTCATTTATCGGTATAATAGGCCATACGAAATGAAGCACGGTTAATCCCACGGCCGATGATATAATTAAAGCCTCCACCCTGGTGGATGCAGCATCGAGATTGTATAAGAGGGAATAGGGGATCATCAACCCGGCCTGAAGACCAATAAAGTCGTATTTGGCACTGCCTGAGGCAACATATGAAAAGATAAAGGTTGCTAAAAAATATAGTAAACAAAGTATTATAAAACTGTGGATATGAAATATAATGAAATTCCCAAATATTCCAAACAGTAAACCCAATATTACTCCAATTATTCCCAGCTTTGTTTTATGATGAGCCTGACCGATGTTTGGTAATAAGCCGAATAATATGCCATAGAATGCAACTTGGTACTGCCCCGGGAAATCGAAATATAGTTCTCCTACTAAGAGGATCAGGAAAATAATTATTATTTTGGAGCTTTGTTTTAGAGTTTTTTTGTCAAAGAGTGTTTGTGTAATTGTTTTTATCTTCTCAACCTGTACATTCCTTGGAAGTCTGCTTTGTATTCTGGTTTTGTACTGCTTGGGATTTGCAATCAAATTGGATAGTTCAATAATTTTGTTTAATTTGATTAATGTTGTTCTATAAAGTTCTAGTATTGAACCAACCGAAAGCAGGCTCTTATAATAGGATAAATCTTGATCCTTGAGGTTGTGAAGTTCTGTATATTTTTGTTCCAGGTTTTCTACTACAGTCCAGGCTGTTTTATCTAAAATTTCTATATGTTCAGCACTTTGAACGTTTTTTTTAATTTCATTGAATTTAGATGAGATTGTTTCATTCAAGTATTGTATGCTATTTGAGATTGTTTCGTTTAATAAGAATTGGCCACCTGTTGTTAGATTTGTATTTATAAGCTCAGATTTAACATATACATCTCTTAAAAGTGCGCTTAATTTAATATAAAGATTTCCATGAAAGTCTTCGCTTCTTTTTTCATTTATTGACTGTTTTATAAAAGTGTTGATTTGGTCAAATAATCCTAAAGCGTACATTCTATCTGTTGAATTATTAACGTGTGGAATATCATTTAAATCATGAAAAGTCTTTGAAAGCGTATCAAATGAGACATAAAAGGCTTTATTCAGCTTGTCAATTGATCTTGATGGGAAAGTCAGTTTATCTACGAGCGATGATACAATAAAGGCTAAAGTAAGTTGTGTAATGTAGATATAGAACATATGGTTTGATGCTTCAACTGATTCAAAAACGGTAATAAACATTATTACACCAACAAGTATAGATCCTACAAGAGCTCCAAACGTGGCAACATTAACCAAAGTAGTACATAAGAATAAACATGAGCACATAATCAACAGATAGATTATTCTTATGTCATAAAAAATATTAGAGATGACTATAGAAACTGCACCGAAGATAAGTGAAATTAAAACCCCCTGCAACCCAGCCCGAAATACTTTTCCTTTGAATTGCGACATTACTAAAAATGTAAAGAGGGTGGATAAGTAAAAACTTTCGAGATGAAATAGATTGCCTATCAGAATACAGATGATCCCCGCTATACCAATCTTTAGACATAATTTTGTTCGATACCCGTACAATAC
>JAZGCJ010000276.1:0-7078 GCA_036476895.1 Thermodesulfobacteriota bacterium | reverse complement strand
CCCATGTGGGAAACCAGGGGGCGGCTTTCGGAATGCTGAGGGATTTGCCGGACACAATACGAATCCCGCTTTTTGTATTAGTATTGGTTTTGGCCGTTTTAGCTATAGCCGTTTTTCTGATTAAAGCCCCAGCCACTGAAAAAATTTTGATAGTTGCCCTTTCCCTGATTTTCGGTGGAGCGATCGGGAATTCTATTGATAGGTTCAGGCTTAGGTATGTTACTGATTTTATAGATTTTCACTGGTTTGGAAATCCGAATTATCATTGGCCTCCTTTTAACATAGCAGATTCAGCAATAACAGTGGGTGTTATTATTATCTTTATTGACACATTTTTATTAAAAAAGGGGAAAAGCATTGTTTAGTGGAATAGTTGAAGAAGTAGGAAAAGTTAAGAAATTGCTCGATAAAGGTGGCGAGAAGGAAATTGAAATTGAATTAAGCAAAATTGATCCTAACGAACTTAAGATTGGTGAAAGCATAGCTGTCAATGGGGCCTGTTTGACAATAATTTCAATACAAAAAGATTCTTTTTCTGTAGAAGCATCTCAAGAAACACTGAATAGAACCAATCTATCATTATTGGGAACAAATACCCTCGTTAATTTAGAAAGATCGCTGATGGTCAATGACAGATTTAGCGGCCATATTGTAACTGGTCATATAGATGGAATAGGGATGATATTATCTATTGAGAGTATGGCTCAGTCAAAAGAAATCTGGTTTAGAGTTCCGGAAAATCTTTCAAAGTACATAGTTGAGAAAGGGTCTATAGCAGTAGATGGAGTTAGTTTAACTGTTAATAGTGTTAGAGGTAATGACTTTTCTGTGAATATTATCCATCATACATATAAAGTTACTACTTTCTCTAACATGGATGAGAGTGGCGAGGTTAATATAGAATGTGATATTGTTGGAAAGTATGTTGAAAGGTTTGTTCAAAGAAAAGACTAGACTTCCAATATTATTCTATGAATAAAATTAGCAACATTTATCTCGTTGGATTTATGGGATCAGGTAAGACCACAGTTGGAAGATTGCTTTCAAAAAAAATTGGATTTTTATACATCGACCTTGATAAGAAAATAGAAAAAAATGAGGGATTAAGTATATCACAAATTATACAAAGGTTTGGTGAGGAACGATTTAGAGAACTTGAATCAGAGCTGTTATCTACTATTTCAATTGATGATTGTAATGTTATTGCAACCGGTGGTGGGATTGTAATAAAAGATATAAACTGGGATTATTTAAACAAGTCAGGAGTTGTTATATATCTTAAGGCTGATATTGATCAGCTTTGGAACAGAGTAAAAAAAAGCAATACCCGCCCGTTGTTAAGGGTTGAAAACCCCTATTTAAAATTTAAGGAATTGTTCAACTCAAGAGAAACCCTGTATTTAAAAGCTGATTTGACAATTGATACTTCTAAGAAGTCTGTAAACACTGTAGTGGATGAATTGGCATGTATAATAAAGACACTAAAGAAAATTATAAATTCTGATTAGTTTGTCAAAATCCATCATATCATATGTCTCGGAATCGGCGGATAAGATTTGAACAATAATAGTTAAAAATGAGTAGTGATAAAAAAATTAATCAATTAAATCAAAATCGGTTTGAGGATAATCCATGGATAGATATATCCGTACCGATTTCATCGGGAATTGTAACATGGCCGGGTGATCCTAATGTTGAAGTAAAGAGGTGCTCAAGCATTGATAAGGGTGATATGTGTAATACCACACACTTATCTTGTACGGTTCATACGGCAACACATTTGGATGCACCGTTTCACTTTATTCAGTCTGGGGAAACAATTGACTATATGCCATTAACACAAACTATAGGGTTGGTATAACTGATTGAAGTAAATAGTGATTATTCAGTTCAATTAAAGGATATTGATCGATCTGCAATTGAAAAAGAGAACATAATTTTATTTAAAACAAAGAATTCAGATATCAACTGGGTCAATAAAGCCTTTAATAAAGAATATGTATATATTTCAACAGAAGTTGCCCATCTGCTTGTAAGCAGTGGAGTTAAAGCTGTAGGGGTTGATTATCTTTCAGTTGGAGGGTTTGAAAAAAATATTGAGGAAGTTCATCATATATTATTGCAAAACGGGGTATGGATCATAGAAGGTTTAAATCTTTCTGGTTTGTTAGAAGGAACTTATGAATTTATATGTTTACCTATCTTAATAAAAGATTCTGATGGAGCGCCAGCCAGGGCGATTATCAGGAGTATTTATCAATAGAACTCTGTCATCACCCATATTTGTTTTTTCTAACAAATAATATTATTTATGACAATTTTTTGCAGTTTTATTACAAAACTCGTCATGGGCAATTAATAAATGTCAGCTGAGTGTTCATAATAATTATTAATATTAAATCAATAATTAATCCCAAATTTGGAATCTATGAACACGATTCGAATTTTAATTCACAAAAGTTCAAATGATGTTGATGGTTTATAGAGAATAAATTTCTCAGACCTATTTATTTAAAAAACTTTCAAATCTCCGATTTAATTTATGCCTGCTATATATATATGCTGGCACAAATTTTGCATTTTTTTATTTATTAAGGACTATTTCTGGAATTGAATTTTTAAATAAATGGCACGAGATAATATAAATAAACAGAATAATAATCTACTTTTAATACGCTACTTTCTTGTTCTTGCTCTGTTAGCGATATTATCCGCTGTATCCTACAAAATTCTTGAGCTTACAACAGATAAATTGGAGCTGACTAACAGTGTTTTAAGCATTAGTCAAAAGCAGGTAATTTTGTCAGAGAAAATTTCAAATCTTATATATCAGTTGGTTTTTACTTCAGAGAACAGTAATTCGATAGATAATATAAAATCTTCTATTCTGAGCTCGCTGAAACTTTTAGAAAATAATGATAAGTATTTAAACAATACATTCAAAGGAGATAATAATCAATTAGGAGATATTTACAACTCAATATACCATAATACCCCTTATAATTTAAGATCCGAATACCTATCGTTTTCAAATATTGCATCGGATATTGTAAGTAAAAATACTAAGCCGAGTACATCTAATTTTAATGATTTAATTAGAAATGAAATAAATCTCACAAATGGCTATATAGCGGTATTCGATCAATTTCAAAATAAATCTCAATTCTATACATCCCGTTTAAAAATGATTGAAAAAACTGTATTGGTTGTATTTTTATCTGTTTTATTCTTTATGGGTATGGTTGTGTTTTATCCTATGAATAAAAAGATATTTGATGAAAATAAGAAATTAAAACAAGCCGAGGCATACACCAGGGCAATTATTCAAACCGCGGCTGATGGGGTAATTACCACTAATGAGAAAGGTGAGATAAGATCATTCAACGGAGCTGCAGAAAACATCTTTCAATATAGATCATTTGATATAATAGGTAAAAACATAAACAAATTAATACAAGAGATACCTAAATCGAATTCAAATGAAATACTTTCCGGTATTAAAAGCGGTGAAGTGAATGGAAAAAGATGGGATGGAACTGATGTTCCACTGGATTTATCATTCAGCAATACAAAGCCTCTAACCGATAAGATTTATATCTTTATTGTACGAGACATAACAGAAAGAAAACGTGCTGATGAAGAACTTAAAGATGCAAAGAGTTACCTCGAAAAACGAGTCATAGAAAGAACATCTGAGCTTTCAGAGACTAACGAGCAGTTAAAGCAAGAAGTAATTGAAAGAAAGAATGCAGAACAGGCGTTACGTGAGAGTGAGAGAAGATTTAGAATTATGGCAGATACGGCACCCGTAATGATCTGGGTATCCAATATAAACGGCAATAACACTTTTTTTAACAAAGGTTGGCTGGATTTTAGGGGAAAAGAGCTGCAGATAGAGGTGGGTGATGGATGGATAAATGGAATTCATCCTGAAGATAAAGAACTATACATCAAAAAGAGATCTGTAGCGTTTGATTCTAAGCAGGAATATAAACTGGAGTTCAGATTGTGCCGGTTTGACGGAACCTATAGGTGGGTTTTGGATAATGGAACTCCAAGATTTCTATCCAACGGTAAATTTGCTGGATATATTGGTTCTACGATTGATATAACGGATTTAAAAAAAGCTGAAGAGGATATTATCAGGGTCCAAAAACTCGAATCGTTAGGCTCGTTAGCTGGTGGAATTGCACATGAGTACAACAATATTTTAATGACTATTATAGGCAATCTTTCATTAATAAAGAGTGATCTCAATCCTAGCGGCAACTTATTGGAAAGATTAGACATAATTGAAGAAGCCTCTCGGAAGGCACAGAAACTCGCAAATAAATTCTTAACTTATTCGAAAGGTGGCGAACCAATCCTGAGGAAGACTTCTATTCAAGAATTAATAACAAGTACTGTGAACGCCGCGTTATATAAATCTAAAGTTATACCTAAATATTCAATTCCCGATAATTTGTGGTTTGCTGAAGTAGACAAGAAACAGTTTTCAGATGCTTTGTCATATTTGATTTCTAGTAGACTTGGTTCAATTCCTGAAACTGATTATATTGAGATAAAAGCTGAGAATGTCTTGGTGGATTCAAGTATGAGAATTCCGGTTAATGATGGTGAATATATCCGGATTACTTTAGCAGATCACGGGAAGATAATATCGAAGGAGGAAATTACAAGGATATTTGACCCTTTTTATTCAATTGATAATAAGTTAAGTGGTATGAATCTGGCTACGGCATATTCAATAATTCGAAAGCATGGTGGGAACATTATTGTTGATTCAAATTATATTGATAAGACCCAGTTCCATGTATATATTCCGGGTTTTGTCAAGATTCAGCATGGTAACGAAATCAGCTCAAAATCTGTAGGTGGATCAAAAGGAACGATATTACTTATGGACGACGACGTGATGATACGGCAGGTTACTGGGCGGTTCTTAAAACGTCATGGATACGATGTAGATTTTGCTGCAAATGGTTCCGAAGCTTTGGGGATGTATAAAAATGCAAAGAAATCTAGAAGAGTTTACAGTGCTGTAATTCTTGATCTTACCGTACCTGAAGGTATGGGAGGTGAGGAGGCCATGAAACTGTTAATGGAATATGATCCAAATATAATATGTATAGTTATGAGTGGTTATTCTGACAACCCGGTAATGGCGCATTATGAGGACTATGGTTTTAAGGACTATTTGGCTAAACCTTTTAATATGAAGGAGCTCAATGGAGTTGTTGACAGGGTGTTATTTGATATGAATTAACTAAGTCCGGGAAGCATTTTTTTATTCCTTCAAATATCATCTCAATAGCAATAGCGGATAATACTATGCCCATATACGGGTTGCTATATTTATCCCGGATTTTCCCAGTATCCTTGAAAAGAAAGAAGAAAAGTAAAAGCATATCCAAAGTGTAAATGCAATAATAACACAAACACCGGATATTAGATTTTGTCTATATCATCCTGGTATCTGTGAGTATTGATAATTATTGTTGTGATAGCTCCAGGGCCAGCCACTAAAGGGATGGCTATAGGAACAACCGCAATTGAACTCTTGGACCTGGTCTCATTATTCTCTTCTTGATTAAGAGGTATTTCACTTGTCTTTGGATGCAGCATAGATAAGCTCATAAGAAGTATTATCAGACCAACCGCGGTTTCAAATGCCGGTATATCTAAGCCAAAGATTTTGAGAATGTACTCTCCGCTCCAAACGACAATTATGAGAATGATTATAATAGCGATACTTGCCTATAAAGCGATTTGTTTTTTCTCTCTTTCTGTCTTATCCGATGTTAGGCCTGCAAATATTGCTAAATTGCCCAGAGGATTTGTAATAGCGAGCATCGATATAAAAAAGACGACAATTTGAGTTTCATGTATTGTTAATGATACTATAGGAACGGATTGTTAATTGATTAATTATATAATTAAGTATTAATATTATCAAAGTAACTTTTTCTTGCTTCGATTTTTTTCATTGCTATATTATTTAGTGATTTAATTGTTCCAGGAGGGAATTTATGTTTCGAACCGTTATAAAATTATCAATCCTTATCGTTCCACTAATACTTATTGGTTGCGAAAGAGTCAAAGACGTTGCAAAGGAAACTGATAAACATGTAGAAGAAAAATTAACTTCAAAAATTGATAAAAGTAGTAAAAAGTCTTCTGAACTGGATAAAAAGGACGAGATAAGCTCTAAAAAATCCAAGAAACCAGCCAAAACTGCAAATATTACATCGGGTGTACCATCTTTTTCTGATTTAGTAGAAATACTAGCACCTTCAGTAGTTAACATAAGTACAACCAATGTCATTAAGCAAGGAGGTTTTCCCCGTGGACTTCCGCGATCACCGTTCAGTCAAAATGATCCGTTTGAGGAATTCTTTAAAAGGTTCTTTGGTGATAAACCACAGGGAAAATTAAGGAGACAAGGTCTTGGATCGGGGTTTGTTATTTCTGAGGATGGCTATGTGGTAACCAATAATCATGTTATTGATAGAGCAGAAGATATACAGGTGGTAATTGACAATGGTAAAAAGTATAAAGCAAAGGTTATAGGAAAAGATGCAAAAACCGATCTTGCTTTATTGAAAATTGACCCGGACGAAAAGCTTAACGCTGTTAAGTTAGGAGATTCAGATGAATTAAAAATTGGTGATTGGGTTATTGCAATCGGAAATCCTTTCGGTTTGGGTTATACAGTTACTGCAGGAATTGTGAGTGCAAAGGGCAGATCTTTGGGTCTCGGTGCTTACGATGATTTTATTCAAACAGATGCATCACTGAATCCTGGAAATAGTGGCGGACCGTTATTTAATTTGAGTGGTGAGGTAATTGGTGTTAATACGGCAATCGTTGCTGGTGGACAGGGAATTGGATTCGCGATTCCAACATCTATAGCAAAGTACATAATAAACCAACTCAAAGAATATGGAAAAGTATCCAGAGGATGGCTCGGGGTTCTAGTTCAAGAGGTTACACCGGAGATTGCTGAAAGTATCGGGCTGGATAAACCATTCGGGGCACTTGTAAGTGATATATCCCCTGATAGTCCTGCCGAAAAAGC
>JAZGCJ010000275.1:0-2847 GCA_036476895.1 Thermodesulfobacteriota bacterium | reverse complement strand
AGAAGGAGATTGCTTCCGGGACAGCTTTATAGATTTTAATGGGCATTCAAAAAATTGCGAAAATCAATTTCGGAAGCGTTAAAAAATGACAGTGTAACTGTCATCTCAACTGTTTCGATGAATAAGAGGAACAGGTCATTGTAACCAACATGGTATGTACTAGATTAAATAATGCATTTATTAATCACTAGTCTATATATGGAACAAAGTGACTGAGAGAACTAATAAAAAGATAGATATTTCACATACGTTCAATATGACAAACTGGTTCCTCCTATTCGTCCAACGACGTCCGATTCCTCCGATTTGTCGGAATCGTTTGTATCAAGACAAAGAAAATTAAACAATAAACCATAGATCCCCGATTAAAACATTCGAGAACGGAATCGACGGATAGGAGACTACGGTCAGACCTATCCCTGTGCCTGTATAACTAATAAAGATCATGGATACCCGACTTAAAGATCACGGGCATTACGGATGAGTAAATTAAGAGAAAACTTATTATTCTTTTTGGATTCCGTCCTCGAATTACGTGACATTTACAGCAATAACAGGAAAGAGGAAACCCTGTGGCAAGCTACATTGAATTTTCAAATTAAATTCCTCTTTGTTTTGTAATAATGATGCACTAATTAGCATTAAAATTTGGTTCTCTTTTTTCCAAAAATGCATTCATTCCTTCTATCCTATCATTTGAATCAAAACATAGTGAAACCAAGGTTTTCTCAAGTAGAAGAGCTTTTTGCAAATCCATTTCAGAGCCTGAATTTATAGCAGTTTTAGCCATTCTTATTGCTATTGGCCCCCTCTTGGCAATTAAGCTTGCCAGGCTTATAGCTTCTTCCATGATCTTTTCGTGTGGAACAACCCTCTCGACAAGACCAATTCTTAAAGCCTCCTCAGCTCCAATCATTTCGCCCGTAAATACAAGCTCCTTGGTTTTACCAAGACCCAACACTCTTGTAACTCTTTGAGTTCCTCCCCAACCGGGGAAAATTCCCAGCTTAACTTCAGGGAAGCCTAACTTAGCTTTATCAGAGGCAATCCTTATATCACAAGAAAGCGCAAGTTCACAACCCCCTCCAAGAGCATAACCGTTAATCGCAGCGATTGATGGGCATGAAGCATTCTCTAATAATTCATAAACCTTATGTGCAAAATCAACATACTCTTGAAACTCTATATCTTCCATAACATTCATTTGGGCAATATCGGCACCGGCGGCAAATGATCTATCACCCGCCCCGGTAATAATCAGGGCTTTCAATTCTTCCTTGGGAAGATCGTCTTCAAGAAAATTTCTGAGTTCTCGTAATGTTTCCCAATTTAACGCATTCAGCACTTTGGGTCGATTTAAATATAATACCCCTATATCATTTGACTCTTTCTCAAAAATTATAAATTCATAGCTCATAATATCCTCTCTTGAGTAGATTTTTTAATAACTGAAAAATCCCTTACCCGTTTTTCTTCCCAGCATTCCGGCTCTAACCATTTGGCGAAGAAGAGGTGCTGCCCTGTACTTAGAATCTTGAAATTCCTTGTAAAAAGTATCCATTACATCTAATGTCACATCCGCACCTATAAGATCTATAAGAGCAAGCGGACCAATTGGCTGATTGGTTCCTAATTTCATCGCCTTATCTATATCCTCAGCACTGCCCACACCATCCTGATAAACACAAACGGCTTCATTTAGCATCGGAACCAATATTCTGTTCACAATAAATCCCGGATAGTCTTTTGTTTTAACAGGATCCTTACCAAGATGTTGCGCAAATCTGTAAGCAAAATCCAAAGTTTCTTCGGATGTTACCAGTGTATTGATAATCTCTACTAATTTCATCACCGGTGCAGGATTAAAAAAATGCATCCCAACTATTCTATCGGGTCTATTTGTGCTAACCGCTATTTCCACTATTGGCAAAGAAGAAGTGTTGGTTGCTAGAACCACGTCCGGTCTGACCACTTCGTCTAATTTCTTATATGTTTCTTTCTTTACGTCCATGTCCTCAAACACGGCCTCAATAACTAAATCCACATCGGATAGGTCTGTAAAGTCTGTTGTCTTGACTATTCTTGATACTACCTGATGACTTTCATCTTCTGTAATTAGCTCCTTTTTGACCAATCTTCCTAAACTCTTTTCTATCCCATTTATTCCTCTCTCAAGCGCAGACTCAGACACATCCATCATTACCACTTCAAACCCTTTTGTTGCCACCACCTGTGATATTCCCGACCCCATAGTTCCGGCTCCTACAATCCCGACTTTGTTAATTTTCTCGATTTCAATTGTCATCTCACTCACCCTGTTTTTACTTTATTCACACTGGTTTATACGCTCTATTTAAGCATTATAACTGTAAATTCATTAGGTATTTTGGTTGTAAATTATATTATTTCGCCAATCATGTCAATACCAAACATTCGCACATGCGAATAACATTTTGACTGTATCTTACTGGCATTACTTATTAATTGTTTATACAGCCTGTGTTTGCTAACATAATCTCCTTGCAAATATCAGCCTGAATGATCATTACAAAAAGTATTCTATATGAAATGGTGGTATAAACTGTAAGAATTAGAAAGGATACAGAAATCCTCTAGTCCTTTTAGCTTTGATTTAAAAAAAGGAGGTAGATTTCAAAATATAATTACTATTTAATCAAATAATAAATTACTAATCTTCAAGAATAAAAGTAATCCTCACATGAGTGCGGTATTCCTTGATCTTACCGTCCTCAATTGCTGCGTTCATTTTAGTAACTTCTATTCCAGTCAAACCTCGAATAGTCTTATTAGCTCTATTTAGAGCTGTTTGAACAGCATCGTCCCATG
>JAZGCJ010000274.1:0-2725 GCA_036476895.1 Thermodesulfobacteriota bacterium | reverse complement strand
GCGGTGGGGAAGCCAGTATTGACTCACCGTAGCTGTTTACGAAGTAAGCTAAGATCTCTTCTTTAGATTTTCCCTCATCTAACTGCTTTCTAATTATATCTCTCATATCATGGGCGAGGTTTGAGTTAGATTCTCCAACGCTTTGTCCTTGGCAAACCGGGCACATGAGAAGATATGAAATTTCTTTAACCTGATCATCAATACTTTTAGCCGCTGATGCATCAAGTACAGCAGCTATAATAAAAAAGGTGATTAGAAGAGTATGCAAAATGAATTTATTATAGGCATTATTTGGGTTCATATTCAATTCTTTATTTGTTAGGATTCATTATTATTGGGTCCCTGAGCTCTAAGGACGAAATAATCGATAATCTGCTCTGTTAATGGTCCCGTAAATTTGTCTCTGACATTTCCAGAAGGATCGATAAAGTATGTTTCAGGAACTCCCCCTACTCCGTAGTCAACCTGGATTTCCTCATCAGGGTCCGTAGCGTGGGGGTAACCGCCGCCGAATTTTTTGAGATATGAAAGGGCATTTGAATTTTCATCCCATACGTTAACCCCAATAAATACTACGTCCTTGTCCTTATATTTTTGCCATGACCTCTCAAGTGCTCCCGCTTCCTGTCTACATGGCATACACCAGGACGCCCAGAAATTGAGAAGCACCGTCTTTCCTTTTAAATCGGACAACTTCAAATCTTTTCCATCAAATGTTTTTAAAGTGAATTCAGGGGCTTTATTGCCAACTAAAGGGGAAGTTTTAATATTGACCCGATTTCCAAAAATTGCATACCCCATAAGGGTTATAAGGCCCAATATTATTATTAATACAATTACTTTTCCTGAAGTGCCTAAAATTTTCATTTCGTAATTAGGGTTACTAAATATTTAAAAAGTATAGTATAGCTAATGTTATAGCAGAGTTCGCTTAGTGTTTATGTTTGTAGAACTCCTCATCTTCAGGTGGGATATCAAAATCAAATGACCCGTTGTTCTTAAGCGCATCGTAGTCTTCAGGAGTGAGATCGGGCAGCTGTTTTAAGAAAGCCACTATAGACCAGATCTCCTGATCGCTATGAGACAAACCAAAAGCAGGCATTCCAGTCATCTTTATTCCGTTTTTGGTTACCCAGAATAGTTCGGTCGAACTAAGTTCTTCTGCTTTTTCTGCTAGGTCTGGAGGGCTTGGGTTAAATCCTTCAGCCGGCTCGGTTCCAGGCGCCCCGTGACAGCCGGCACACATATTTTCATAATGATCAAATCCCGCCTTCACAAGTGAATCATCACTAAGCTTAGGTCTAGTTATATTTTCTGAATGTTTTTTAACAGAATATTTCTTAGCAGTATTAAATACCCATTCAACTAATAGGGAATGAGGCTCTGTTGCCGCAATGTTATAAGTTCCCGAATAAATAAATACTATCATACCGGCAATTAAAAGTATCAAGACAAATATAACAGTTTTAATAAAACCCATGTATAGATCCCCCGTTTATTTTAAATAATATATGAACATAAGGTGTGTAATATGATTGAGACATTACTTGATTTTACTATTGTATCGATATGTTGGACTTTGATCTAACAACTATACTATCATAAATTAATAGAGTTTTGCAGTTTTTTATAATCTAATTTGTATACCTCCACCACCCCCAAACTCAGAATAATATTGCCCAACGAGTGATAACCATTTATTAATCAAGATAGCCCCACCTGCTTTCCATTCCCATTTGCTCTCCGTATCATACTGAAGTTCTCCAAAAGCGCTTAATCTGCTTGTCAGCCGTATTTCCTTATCTAAAATTATTCTTAAGTCCGCGTCGGTGTCTATCCATACCGTGCTGTCTATCAGAAGTGGCAAAAGATATCTTATCCCAAAAATTCCCCGGGTTTTCTGTTCTTCGTTAGTGATATCGGCGCCTCCGAATACTGTAATAAATCGGTTTATGTACCTGTTATAGGTGAGCTCAATCTCGTATTCTTCATCCTCCCAACCAGCTTCCCATCTGGCGCTGATTATGTTTCTAGTATTAGATATTACAGCTATTCCGTCTGTCATCTGGCTTAGAATAGTAACGTCAGCCCAGTAATAAAGAGGGTCTCGGTACAGTTTTGGTCTTATCTCTTTAATATCAGGGTCTATAACCGATCCTTCATAACTAACAATTCGCGACATCCCGACTAACATATGATAGAGAACATGACAGTGGAAAAACCAATCTTTCTCCTCATTTGCTTCAAATTCGATTACTGCACTGCCAAGCGGCGGGACATCGACAGTGTGTTTTAAGGGCGAGTATTCACCCTGGTCATTCAGTACCCTGAAAAAGTGGCCGTGAAGGTGCATGGGGTGGTGCATCATGGTCTTGTTTACAAGTACGAACCTTACATTTTCCCCCTTACGTATTAATATCTTGTCGTCTTCACTTAATGTCTTACCGTTTATTGTCCATATATAGCGCTCCATATCTCCAGTTAGATTTAGCACAACTTCTCTTGTTTTATTATCAGGAGGCAATTCAGTGGATTCTAAAGAACGTAGCTTATTATATGGAGGAAGCGGCCTAGGATTCTCAACCATTTTCATTGTTTCTGACATACTCATTTCCATTGAATCGTTTCCCATATTCCCGTGCGTCATGCCTTTCATATCATGTGTTTTATGGTCTGAATCACTACGATCCATTTCCATACCGGGGTCCTTGTTCATATGATGGGA
>JAZGCJ010000273.1:0-9603 GCA_036476895.1 Thermodesulfobacteriota bacterium | reverse complement strand
TAATATATAAAAGCAAGATTTCACTGGAATACGTAGATATTGTGATAAAAGGGGTTATGGTATGTTTTATGTAGAAGAACTACTTTTTCAGTTAATTGTTAAATATAAAAAATTTGAAAACTTTTCCAAAATCATAGATTTTTTGCGATATCAATACTTTTGAATAATTGAAAAGTAGGTATGGGAAATTTTGGTCTTTATTGAAGCAATTATACTGTTCCACTTTTATCAACTTACTCTTTTTTACGACTGCTGAATATACATTTGAAGTGCGTTTACGACTCTGATTTGCTCCTGTTCGGTCATCCCGAAATATAGTGGTAAGGTTATTGACAACTGATCTGCAATATAGGACATTGGGTAATCATGATCCTTTAGACCATACTTACTTTTATAGTAACCCAATGTATGAACAGCATGTGTTCCCTGTCTTACAGAAATACCACTGTGTTCCAATGCAGCCATTAGGTGATTGCGTTCCTTATTCCATTCACTAATCTGATCCCAATCAATTCTGCCTTCATTTTTTAACTCTGTATCATTTGCTTTGTATATGCATATATAAGATTGGTAGGAATGCGTATATCCTTTTGGTGTAAATGGAGTTCTTATTTCAGGAATCCCTTGTAAGAGTTTATCATATCTGGCGGCTGCTTCCTGTCGTCCGCATATTATAGTTTGAGCCTTGTCCATTTGAGCTATTCCCAAGGCTCCCTGGAGATCAGTCATACGGTAATTAAAACCGAGCATTTTATATTCTGGAAGCAGTGAACCTCCTTCTTTTAAATGCCTCTCCAAGTCTGATTTGGAGGCGCCATGATCCCTCATCTTTTTGACTTTGTCTGCAAAACTATCATCATTGGTAACAAGCATTCCTCCTTCACCCGTCGTAATTGCCTTGCGAGGGTGAAAACTGAAAACTCCCGCCATAGCCTCTGTCCCCGCATAATATCCCTCTCTTTTAGCACCAAAGCCACATGCTGCATCTTCAATCACCATAAGTCCATGTCCATTAGCAATTTCATTAATGGCCTCCATATCAGCACAAAGACCAAATAGGGAAACCGGTATTATACATTTGAGCTGTGTTGATACTCTTTGTTCACGATTAATAAGGTATTCCCTGATTTTTTCGTGATCAATCGTAAACGTATCTATATCTATATCCATAAATACAGGCTTTGCTCCTGTATATTCAACGGCATTGGCTGTCGCAATAAACGTAAAGGAGGGAATTAGAACCTCGTCACCAGGTTTGATTCCTGCAGCAAGTAACGCAAGATGCAAAGCTGTAGTACAGGATGTAGTAGCCAAAGCGTGATTAATTCCCACAAAGTCTCTAAAAATGCTTTCAAACTCAGCAACCCTGGGCCCCTGAACCAACCATCCCGACCTGACTACTTGTTGAATCGCTTCTTCTTCTGCATCATTGAAGAAGGGTCTGGTTATTGGAATCTTGTCAAAGAATTGTTGTTGCTGCTGTTGTTTTAGAATTACCGACATACAATTCTCCGATTTGGTGTTGTTCGAGATAATACGACTTCCAATGATCACATCTCTTGCACAATTCCTCTAAATTATTGTTATACTTAATATGCGCATCTCTTATTTTTTTATATTTACTATTTTGCCAAATTTCTTTGATAGAATTCTGGTTAACATTGCCAATAGCATCCCTTCTATCCCAGTCATGGTTACACAGAGCTACACTTCCATCCCAATAAATAATAAAATCACTGAAAGGTTTTAGGCAGGGGTGGCGTTCTTCTGAAGCGGTAACTTTACAGTTCTCAGGTAATGCCCCAAAATTACCACCTTTTGAATGTTCTTCATAAACTCTAACACGATCAACTCGATCTTGCCAAAAATCAACAAATCCATCTATGCTGTCAATTGTACTTTCAGTTTTTACCACAGAAACCTGAATTTCTGGTTTGTCCTGTCCTCTTTCCCTCTTAATTTCACTGAATTTTTCAATGTTTTTTAGAACAGCCTGAAGATCAGCACCTTTTCTTATATTACCATATGTATCATGATCAATGGAATCAACACTAAAGGAAATAAAATCTAATTCTATTTCTATAAGGGCTTGTGCAATATCTTCGGTCAATGCAGAGGCATTTGTTGTAAATTGTATTGGACATATCCTATTTTGCTTTGCATACGTCATCATCTCAATAAATTCAGGATGCAGTAATGATTCACCACGAAAAAATGGAACTAAAGCAATATCATTGTACGTTGATATTTCATCAATTATCTTTTTAAAAAGTGATATTGACATATACCCCGTGGAGCTTTTCATATATACACGTGGACACATGCTGCATTTCAAGTTACAGTGATTAGTCAGTTCAACGGTAACACGGTTGGGAAATGGAGGTATGACTAAACCTTTTGTGCTATTCAACACGTTCTCCATCAATAAAAATTCTGTTCCACCATTCAAAACTGAGCAGTGACCAAATAAGAAGACGATGATTAACCTTGCCGCTTATATGCTCATTTATAATATTTTCTATATATTGTTTCTGAAAATACCCGCGATCCATACTTCTATCTGAAAGAATGATGCTCTTTATGTACTGAACGAGGTGTTTCATATACCATGATTGATCCGGAGCACTGAACCCTTGTTTGCGATTTTCTATAATCTCTTTTGGCAACACACCTTCCATTGCGCGGCGCAGCGTATGTTTACCTGACAGATTAATATCGTTCTTGCCGCCATTTTGCCATGAGTCGTTTAGAAGATAATTTGTCGGAATCTTAGAAGTGAAGTCTACCAAATCGTTATCTAAAAAAGGAACTCTTGATTCCAGTGAATGGGCCATACTCAATTTATCCTCTACAACAAGAATCCCGTGCAGAAATGTCTTTGCATCAAAATAAAGGGCTTTCTTGATAAAGTTACTATTTAAGTCTTTCCTCAAAACCTTTCTCAAGGATTCTAATGGTGAATAATCTCCAATTCTCTCAAGTACTTGAGGGTCGAAGAATAATTTTCTGTCATGATCTTTTATTAATCTTGACCAGTATTGATATGTTAGCATTTCGAATTCTTGTAACGACTTACAATTTTTTACCAATTCATAACGCCAGGGGTAACCGCCAAATGTTTCGTCTCCGCCAGGTCCTGCAAGTACAACCTTGACGAATTTACTTGCCAGTTGTGACAGATAGTAGTGAGGATAAGTCATGCCAACTCTAAGGTCTTCTGTATGCCAGATCACTCGTGGGAGTGCCCATTCAAGATCGCCAGCATGAATAACCATTTGATAATGCTCTGTCCCAAACTCTCTCGACATCAGTTCTGCTTTATCCCGTTCATCAAAGAAGTTTTCAATACTTACTGCAGTAGCAACGTCGAAACCTCCGGTAAAGGTCATTAATCTGGGAACTAACTTAGATGCATAAGCAGTAATACTGCCTGAATCAAGGCCTCCGCTTAAATAACTTCCAACCGGCACATCTGCAACCAACTGTCGTTCTATTACACTTCCAAAAAGTTCTTTTAGCTGATTGACATAGAAAGATTCTGGTTTTCCATTCTCATCCTCAAAGCAAAAATCCCAATATTGATGCTTTTTTATCTGATCACCATTTATTACTAAACAATGCCCGGGTTCCAAAAGCTTAATACCTTCAAATAGCGTAATATCACCATAAGTATTTTGAAATGTAAAATAGTCGCAGAGTGCCATATAATTCAACTCCACGTTCGTTCCTTCTACTTGTAGCAATGCCTTAATCTCTGAGGCAAAGCTTAGTATTTGATTTTTTATTGTATAGTAAAGAGGTTTAGCGCCATAGCGATCTCGTACTAAGATCAGTTTGTTTTTTCTTCCATCCCACAGGGCAAAGGCAAATATACCATTTAAAAGTTTTACCGCCTCTTCACCATATTCTTCATAGAGATGTATTATTACCTCAGTATCAGATTGTGAAAAGAATCTGTGTCCTTTGTCTTCAAGTTCACGGCGAAGTTGTTTAAAATTATAAATTTCTCCGTTATAAGTAACCCATATACCATTTGTTCGATTTGACATAGGCTGATGTCCGGCCGAAGACAGGTCAATAATAGAGAGGCGACGGTGTCCGAGGGCAATGTTAAAATCGCTGTTTCTTCCAAACACTTGCTTCCATTCTTCATAACTCGAAATAGATGGCATATCAGGGCCTTTCTCGACCCAAAATCCCTCGTCTTTAAAAGGCTCATTTCTTGCTTGAAAAAAGACGTATCCCTCATCGTCAGGGCCACGATGTCTCATTACATCGCACATCCTTTTAAGACAATGAGCCGGAATATTGTCGCCCTTTAAATTAAAGATACCTGCAATTCCGCACATAATATTAACTATCCTAATTAAACATTCTTGGGTTTGTCATAAACTTCAAATTTATAAGTTAAATCATTCTTCTGGCTTTGATATCAAAGCAACCATTGTAATCTTCTAAATATTTAAAATCTGTTTCTTTGTGAATATGTTTAATCGTATTTTTTTCATCAACATTTTGCTCCAGAGTATTACCAATGTATGACAAATGATAATCCAAGGAATCAGGATCGTTTTGTTTTATTTCTTTAATTAAAATACCTAGGTCATCAGGTTTCCTACTTGCAAAATTAATTACTTTTACTATCGTTTGTATTATTCTAAAAGCCTTCAACCTCTCATTAATAGAAAATTCATCTGTCCAGTAAGCAGGTTTTTCATAATCTCTTGTCTGTTGCCATGTGAATTCAGAATTAAATTGACCATTTTCCTTTACCCAATCATACAAATCTGTACCTCTAAAAGGTACTGCCTGATTATACATAACGTAATCAGGTCTTAGTTCTTGTAATTTCCTGGCATATTTTATAGATCTTTCATAATTATCCCCAGGTAATCCAAGAATCATATAATATCCAACCTCAAGTTTAAACTTTTTACAGATCCTTATTGCGTTAAAAATATCTTCCAGTTTTTCTCCTTTTTTAATTCCTTTGAATACTCCTGGATCTATTGTTTCTATACCCATCGCTAACATTTTACATCCTGCATTTTTCATAGCCTCGATAGATTTATCTGTTATACGATCAGCTCTGATGCCGCTAACCATCCATGGGATATTTATGTTATTGTTTATTAATTTATTACAAAACTCAATTACTCTAGCTTCATTTAGATTAAAAGATGCATCAACAATTCTAAAACTCTTAATATTTAAGCTTTCTATTGCATATTTTAATTCATCTATAACATTATCAACTAATCTTATTCTCCACCTATTACCGGTATTCCTTGCGCAAAATATACATCTGTATGGGCAGCCTCTTGAAGTTAATACCATATAACCAGAAATTTCTTCAATTCCCAAAAAAGAATAATCTGGAAAAAATAAACTATCAAGGTCAATAATATCACCTTTGTTGTTCTCTCTCACGGCTCCATTGTTTCTGTAAAGCAACCCGGCCACATCTTCTTCTTCTTTTAGATTTCCTTCCTGAAAATCGAGGAAATCAATTATTGATCTTTCGCCCTCACCTTTTAGTGCATAATCAATATTCTCATTATTTTCGAAAACTTCCTTGCCTATAATATTTACCTGAGGTCCTCCGGCAATAATAGTTATATTCTTTCTCTGTTTTTTAATTTTATTAATAAAATCTATTGACCATTTGTAGCTAACATCAGTGATTGATAACCCAACAACTTTTATTGAAAGATTGTCTATTAAATCTGTTACCCGTTTTACGGGATTTTCAAAAGGATAATTATTTAAATCCAGCAAATATGGTTCATGTTTGCTGTTTGCCAGGGAACTGCATAGATATAATAAGCCTAGATTGGGCGCTTTGTATGACGACTGCGGATCAATTAATAAGATTTTCATTTTTTTCTTCCCACACTCCATTCTTCAATCTCCATAGATTTGGATAGTTTATTATTTTTGTACAATTTTTGCATTCCGGAATTGAAGTATAATCATTATTTAAGTGTAGGTTTCTAATATGTTCTAAAGAAGGGGAATTTATTATCTCCGTAATGGATGAATCGTTGAGATTTCCTAAATATAGCTTAGTATTTTTGTCTCGGAATGTATATGCTTCACAACAAGCATATACACTACCGGTTGTATCAATAGCTAAATATTTCCATAACGCATAACATGGCCATCTATTTTCAATATTGCGAGGAGAATTTCCATCAGATAAAAAGTTAGAATCAACCAGTCTTGACTTATTCTCTATTCTCCTGTACGCAATAAAATCGTTACCTGATAAATAATTTTCCCATTTTTTCTTGTATTCTGAAAAATTTTCTTTGTTTTTTTGTGTATCTAAAATTTGGATTCCTACTTTAAGCTTACTGTTTATTTTGCGTTTTGATTCAAATAGTTTTTTAATATTTGATTCAACTAATTCAAATTTGTCACTATTCATTAGCTTCTTATATTCACTGACACATGTGGCATTTAAACTTATTCTTATATAATCAAGTTTTGAATCCAATATTTTTTCTCTAATTGTGTCATTTAATAAATGACCGTTTGTCGTTATTAATACAATATCTGGAGATACGTTTTTTACCTCTTCAATAGCTTCAATCAGGTTTCTATAAATTAACGGTTCTCCGTAACCACCGAAACTGAAGTTAATCGGTTTGTGATAATTTTGTTTCAGATCATTTAACACATTTTTTAGCATCGAGAAATCAAGATCTGATGATTGATCCTTTAAATACTTCCTTGTACATATCGTGCAGTTCAGATTACATTTCAAGGTCAGTTCAAATACAATATCTTTCGTTACTTTCACCATATATTTCTTTCTTATATTCTATAGATTAATCCGGTTGCAAATTACGCTTCTTTCACACAGTAATATCCTATTGTGTTGGCAAACAAGTACGAGTGTTGCTTTTTTGAAAATTCCGCCAGGAATCTCCCTAAATGAGTCAGTAGACTATGCTGTTTATTAACTAGGTAGTATTCGTGTAAAGTGTAGGGATTTGCGTTTGTTTTAATCATTCTTTCGGATCTTTTCTTCTTTACCGATCCTGGAACGAAAATTCCGTAAAAAAACCTGTACACTCCCCTGTATTGATTGCATGGGAACTCTTTGATCAATTTTAAGTTGTTGTTAGTCAACAACCTTCTTACGTCCGTTCTGTCGTATCTCCAGACGAAGAATCTAAGTTGCTTCTTGGCAAAAATATTTTGTATTTTCTGAGTAATTGTAAATATTCTTTCCCCTAAATTGTAAGGTGAATTGTTTACAAAAAGTAGTTTTCCACCAGGTTTTAGAACTCTCTTTATTTCTGAAAACAATTTGTTGTGTAATCGGCTTTCCGGGATTTCATAAACAATACCAACCATAACCACGATATCATAAGAATCATCTCCGAAAGGCAAATCAGTCGCGTCTGCAACTCCTGTCTTAATCTCAGGACAATATTTTCTCAGGTTATTAATTCCATGCCGGCTTAAGTCTATGGCACTTATATTCTTGAATCCATTGTTAAATAAATGGATAGAGTGCCTTCCGGAGCCACAACCGATATCAAGTATCTTCGCGTCCTTTTTAAAGTATTTTGTAAATTTATTAATAAATAAAGTAACGTCATCATATTCCAGGGTTTTCAAATACTGTTCCATGCAAAATTCTTTGTAATAAAGACTCCATCTGGAGTCTTTATTTTTATAATCGTTTACTGGAAATTCTCTTGCTATCATTGCATTTACCTAATAGCGTTAAATTGTAAAGTATTATGCAACTTAAGTGATTTAATAATTAATCATTTATACCTGTATGAGGTTTTGCCGTAGTCTGCATCAAAACTAAAAACAAAATATTTGAAGAACCTAACTTAATCTTTTCTCTTGCGATCCTCCAGTAGGCTATATACGCCCCAACATCTTGAGCAACCACGGTATGCCCCATGTTCTTGTAACAGCATTCGCTGCTTTCTGAAATCAGTGCCGTTCCAAATATCCATAATAGATTGTTCATTTATGTTTCCTACAGCAGGAAGCAGACAGTGATGAAACGACTTCACATCACCTTCCGGATTGATATTCATGTTATACCACAACACCTTACATCGCGGGTTTTCTACCGGGAAATCCTCGGTTTCTTTGTATTTGATCAGATCTTCATACTCAAATGACGGTCTGAAGTGAATACGATAGCCTTTTTCAGCAGGATAATTTTCTGTAATAACTTTAACTTGCTCACTCATGACTTTTATATTCATTTTTTCAATATCTACAGCATGGATAGTTGACTCCTGGATATAGCCCCCACAAGCCTCAGCATGGGTTTCATTGTGTTCTTTGGCCATTTTCTTTGTCGTATAAAGAAGCCACTGAAAATTCATAAAAACTTCCTCTAAAATTCCTTCCTTATCCAATTGCTCGACGGTTTCTAAAATCACGTCATAATTATTATCATTCAGGGTGAAATAGAACCCGATTAGCATGTCACAACTTTTCTTTTTCCGCTCCTCAATAAGCCTTTTGACTCCATCCATCATTCGTCTGTAGCCATTTTTTACTCCCCTGATCTCATCGTGAACCTTTTCTGGACCATCTAATGATATTCTGATCGAATCTACTTCAAGCGCTACAAGTTCTTTTGCTAATTTTGCCAGGTTAAGTCCATTAGTCAAAAGCCAGAACGGCAGACCATTTTTTTTGGTATATTCGATCAATGGTAGAATATCTTTATACATTAGAGGTTCCCTGAAGGAGGCACGGATAATAGGTCGGGACCACTTGACCTGATCAATAATGGATTTACAAAGCTCAATGGGGAGTTCAATATTTTTCGAGCGATCAACCACATTGTATTGGTGATAAAATGTTTCGTCATGACGCTGTCCGAAATCACAATATCTACAGCGAAGATTGCACGTATTGTTGACGCATATATTGACTGTATGTGGTGGCAGGGCGTACCCGTCTGGTAATGTCCAGTAGTGATGGCACTGAAGGAAATATTTTGCCCGTGCCGTCATGAAGGAGGGCATATTTTGAGAATCAAGATAGTCATAAAAACGTTGGTACTGCTGGCGGACAAATACTCCAGAGTCTGTTAGATTTTTATCCGTCAACCATTCCTTGGAATCTACATTTTGAAAATACATCCTAATTATCTCCAATATTGCAATATTTATTTAGATTGTTTTCAGGGGCTCTGCCTTCCTCTCTCATAGTTTCCTGCCACAGTGTAAGATCTTTGTACTTTACCAGTACATTATTGCATTTCTCAATCATTTCACTTGCTCTGTTTATCAAGGATTCATTACGGACATTATGAAGTAGAAGTAGTTGAAAACAACCGATTGCCAGATGAATCTCTCCCTTTGAATAATAATAGATGCCCATTTTAAATACCCTGTCAAAAGGCAGGTTGAGTAAATCACTGAATTTTACGTTTTCATATCTTTCTTTGAGTTTGGCTGAATATCCGTAGTTTAAGTTTCTTGGGCTTTGAGAATGCATACTCCAGAGCCAGGAGCATTTGTGACAGTAGAAGCCGTCCTTGGCAAGTACATTGAATCTTTTTTTTGTCATTCTTTTTCTAAATAATTGATATTCTTCGCTATTCCATAT
>JAZGCJ010000272.1:0-2494 GCA_036476895.1 Thermodesulfobacteriota bacterium | reverse complement strand
GACCCTCTTATTTGCAGATTCAAGTTCCCCGGTTTAAGTCACAGGGATGCAATGGAGTCTATGAAGCTATTCTCAAATGAAGTCATACCATATGTGAAGTAATAGCCTTCGATGATCAGGCCTTTTTCTCTATTCCGACATTTAGGGGGTCAAATCATTTGTTGACATATTATATTCGATAAATTAAATTCCATTTCAATGTCACCCCCGCTTCGGATAAATTACCCCGATGCAATATACCACGTTATGAACCGTGGGCTTTTAAGAAACAAAATAGTAAATGGACAAAGGTACTATCTGGAATTTTTTAAGACATTATCCAAGATTCATGATCTTTGGCATGTGCAAGTATATGCTTATTGTATTATGAAAAATCATTATCATGTTTGTTTGAAAACCCCGGAAGGCAATCTCCCCCATTTCTGCGAAATAATTCTGTTCCCACAAGGCAAATCTTGGCTTTGCCCTTATAAGTCAAGTAATACTTCATATCTTCATAAGATTTTGTCCTGACTCGTTGATGTATTGACACCTGCCCTGTGCATATATGGGGATGGAATAAATTGTTAGACAAGATTTATCGCCTTTGCCGTCGTACTACATTTTTTGAATCGTTCTTTTTATCTTTCATGGCGGAAAAACCTTTTAGTGATACAGGGGGTCTGTTCGGAAATTCAGCGATTAAACTTAATTCCCCGCCTAAAGATTTAACGAAAGATTGTAGTGTGGAAAGCAAAACATCTGTGCGGCATTCAAGGCGGGAGACATTGTCCTGGGAAATGCCGAGGACTTTAGCAACTTTATTCTGTGTGAGATTAAGCGCTTTGCGCAGATCGCGCATAGACATCTCCTCTGCAATAAGTTCTTTTGCGCGGGCATTTATTTTATCTTGTCTTTTTTTGCTTAGGCCGCTTATTTTTTGATCGAAGTTTTTTCCCATTTTTTATTATGCCTTAATAATAATATGTAGTCAAGTACATATGCATTAGAATGCATATAATCTAAATGTGTAAAATTTTGAAGGGTTTGTCAAGCTTTTGTTGGCCGCAATAAATTGTATTTTTGTTGCAAATTATGGAGCTTATTTCTTTTTTGGGAGAATAACAAATTTTCTTCAGTAGAACTTTCTTATCGTTTATATACTAAAGTATTAACCGTTTTTCTTAAATAATATCAGTTAGTTGCGCCTTTTCTTTCGTATTTATCTAGTTAATTCTAAATAGGTATCTGTGCAATTATTATCTGCACGGATGGGCGTGTGGTCTGCAATTGACTTACTTAATTTATAACTTTTTTTAATTTCCAGAAATGAAAGGATGTTACTGTTCCAAATTTGTTGTGATAATATCAATTAGGACGGCCATTTTTCAAAGCCCAGGTAGCGAATCTCCCCTTTTCTGCGAAATAATTCTGTTCCCACAAGGCAAATCTTGGCTTTGCCCTTATAAATCAAGTAATCCTTAATGTTCTCGTATGTTTTCGTTGGAACATTCACCCAAAAGTATAGAGTGTCTTCCTTATCATCGAATGTGTTTGCCTTCATGATTGCAGCATTTCCAATGATATGAAGATCGTCTCTCAATTTTTCCTTTTCATACCAAAAATCTCCAGGATGTAAGATTACTCTTGAAGCCAAAATTTTCTTTAATTTTTTTGACGTAGTTGATGTTATACACCCTTCTAAAATCATACAAATATGTTCTTCAAATTCCTCTCTATCAAAAACATTAATGTAGGCATAATCATTAAATCTCACGCATACTGACCAGTCATCTACAGATATATCATAAATACACTGCTGGTCCGTTTTTCGTCTCTTACGTCTGGCCATTTAGTCCTTCAACGCACAAATAATTCATTAAATTATCATTTGAACTTGTTAGTGTGAAGAAGCATTAAGGATTTTTCTAATTAAGAAATTGGGCAAACATGTATTTGTTCCTATAAAAGAGGTTGAAAAGTGGTTGGATAATCGCGAAGTTGAGTTAGTATCAAACACATAAGCAAATACTTAATTATGTCAGAAAACTATTTTTTATGTAAGAAAACAATTCACCCCAAAAAGGTTTTGAAAAAGAGTTAGGATAAAACTTGGTCATAAAAAAATAAGGAATTAGACTCTTGATAATTTTATAATAAATAATCGAGTTTTCATAAATTTCAACTATGAACGAGCTGAGTATTCTTCAATTTTAACTTCAAGAATCAACTCGGCAATCAGTTCATTGTCTTGCTTTAAATTGTATATGCCACTGTGTGAATGGTCATTTTCTTCAGGGTCATGTAGTACATCGATATTACGTTGATCTTCACTGTCATTGAGGACTTTATTACGAACTTCACCAACATTTAAGATAGCTATTTTAGCCTTAGTTCCTATATTTAATTTAGCAGAGTAAATTTTTCTAAGTTCTGCGATTTCACAGTTTCTATTAGGGCAATGTAGATATTCCAACCAGTTCACAGATAAGGTATCTTCGTCTTTTCTTAACAT
>JAZGCJ010000271.1:0-2037 GCA_036476895.1 Thermodesulfobacteriota bacterium | reverse complement strand
TTAAAGTCATTTTAACTTCCCTAAATATTTCAATATCTTTTTTATTATAACAATAAAGAGCAATATTCGATGGATTAATATTGAGCTGCTCAAGCAAATTATCAAAAAATTCTTTATTCTTGATTTGTTCTCTGCTTATATGTTCGTCTGTTAAATTATTGTTGCCGTCCCCCATCTCATTTCCCTCTATGGAAAATGATACTGTCTGAACACCAATTTTTCTTAGCTCGTTAATACCAGCTTTACAATCTCCACAACCACTGGTATCAGCAGCGAATGAATCGGAATTTATTAGAAGCAACTTTACTTTGGACAATCCTTTTACAAGATCTGTCCTCAATCTCCTATACATAAAACCCTTTTTTAAATAATAGTTTATCATAGAACTTGATATAAACAGTACATTTTTTTGTATAATGTATATATATGATTCCTCTTAGGGATACAACGAAAACCGATACATTCCCGTACGTTAACTTAACCATAATTTCAATTAATATCCTAGTTTATATTTATGAAATAGCTTTAGGAGACCAGCTTAATAATTTTATAATACATAACGGGCTTATTCCATCTATATTGTTTACAGGCGCTGATATAAGTATTGTTGACAGGGCATCTCCCATATTTACCTCCATGTTTATTCACGGTGACTTTCTGCATATAGCCGGGAATATGCTGTTTTTATATATATTTGGTAATAACGTTGAAAGCAGGATGGGTCATTTTAAGTTTTTTTTGTTTTATATAATCTGCGGAATTGGTGCTGCTGCATTTCAAGTTCTTGCAAACATACACTCAATAGTTCCGATGATAGGGGCTAGTGGAGCTATATCAGGGATTTTAGGTGCGTATCTCACGTATTTCCCCAGGTCCAGAATTTTAACACTGGTACCAATCATTATTTATATTAAATTCATCCATTTACCTGCCGCCCTCTTTATTTTCATTTGGTTTTTAATTCAATTCCTCGGCAGTGTAAGCACTATCGGAATGGATAGCCAAACCGGAGGGATTGCTTTCTGGGCTCACATCGGCGGCTTTGTTATCGGGCTAATTTTAGCGAGATACTTCCAGAAAAAAAAGTACTATAAATTTGAAGTAATCAGCAAAGAATTACATTAATATAAATGTCATAATCAGCAATGGCAGTTATCGCAACCGCTTCGAACAAGATGAGAAATGTGTTGTAAATACGTCTTCGCGAGCAAAAGCGTGGCGATCTCTTGAGTTTGCTTCGTCACTTCGTTTCGCAATGACGGAAAAGAGTACGCAACGACAGGAATGAGGAAACTCTGTAGAACAAGCTACAGAAAATTTCAAGTTAAAAATGCCTAACAAAAAGTTTAAAGGAAAACTTGGTATTCTGGTTGGTGGGGGCCCGGCACCGGGTATCAACGGTGTTATCAGCGCAGCCACTATTGAAGCAGTTAACCAGGGTATGGAAGTTATTGGAATACCCGACGGATTCAGATGGTTATCCGAAGGAGACACGAACCACACTTTAAATTTAACTATTGATAACACTTCCAGAATTCATTTTGCAGGAGGCTCTATACTAGGAATTTCGAGAGAAAATCCCAATACCAGCAGTAAAAAAATGAGAAATGTCATAAAAGCCCTGTCCGATTTAAATATTAAATATCTGCTTACCATTGGCGGAGACGACACAATGTATTCCGCCAGTCGCGTTGAAGCGGGGGCAAAAGGTAAAATAAATGTAGTTCATGTTCCCAAAACAATTGATAATGACTTACCGCTCCCCGGTTATATACCAACATTTGGCTTCGAAACGGCCAGACACATAGGTAGCAGAATCGTACAGAATCTAATGGAGGATGCAAAAACTACGGGCAGGTGGTACTTCGTAGTAACGATGGGCAGAAAAACGGGTCACCTCGCTCTGGGTATCGGAAAGGCGGCAGGAGCCACCATCAGTGTGATTCCCGAGCAATTTGGTGAAGAAAAGATAAGGTTAAGTAGATTGGTAAAAATACTTGAAGGCTCCATTATAAAAAGATTAGCAATGGGTAAAGA
>JAZGCJ010000270.1:0-3030 GCA_036476895.1 Thermodesulfobacteriota bacterium | reverse complement strand
GTCTTACAATATTAACCCAATTTGAGGGAGTTCGAGGTTTAATCAAGACAGTCCTCAAATCATGGCATTGAACGCATTTGCCTAAGAGTACTTTTCTGCCCTTAATCATTGATTCTATATTTGTTATTTCATCCAAAGGAACTTCACTCCCAAAACCTGCTTCGTGAACAATTCGTTTTATCCGAAGGATATTTTCCTCGCTAAATATTTCACCGCCGGCGACATTTTTCCTTAGTTGATATTCCTTGAATGCCATTGGAACTGATAAACCTACGAGAAGAAGAGTTGAAAGCATCAATAGAGTACCAAACAACGGAACAAGTCTGGATTCTAAGTGCTTGAAGTAACGCACTACTAACAGTTTTAAAAAGAGAATACCCCCGATGAGGATACCAACTGTCAAATGCATTACTGTTCTTGCCGGAAATTCGATCTGGTAGGACCATAATCGAGGAATCATCTGCCACATCAGCACTATATATATAATCAGATACAGATAACCTATAGCTCTGTGGATAAAGATAAGATGAGTCGGCGCGCTGGTTTTGAATTTTTCGTGATCGTATGGAAAGCCCCATAGCCAATACATTAAAACGGTTCCGGCAATTCCCAGTCCCAAAAATGAAATGCCTAATATTGCGTTAATGATGGGATTCATCAAACAAAATCCTTAAGTAACATTTGAATTATTATCTATCAAATTTATTCACAAGTTTGCTTACAAATAAATAGCGGGAAGATGTAAAACTTCCCGCTAATATCAAAGTGTGTCTTACACTATGATGAATTTTAGACTATCAAGATTTTATATCTTAATCCTCATCCTTATCCTCAACCTCATCTTCATCCGCATCCTCGTCTTCATCAGGTTGGGTGTCCGTATCTTGAAGACCGAGGTCACCTGTAAATAGGTAATCGTTGCTTGCCACACCACCATGACAACCAATGCATCCTGCCGGTGTTCCGGAAGCTGCTACAGTTCCGTCGGGAGCATATTTTGCCCAGAACCAATCCCCGGCTTCAGGGTTAAAGCCTTCTACTTTATGCATAACTGTTAATGCAGCTAAAGTTGTATCCGGCATGTAATTTTCTTTGACAATTACCACACCGTTATCCATCGTAGATTTACTCTCATCGGCTATATTCATAATGCCATGTTCGCTTACGAATACCTGTAGAATCGCTCCATGAGGTGATTTACCGGGTTGGTAGCCTTCATAACCCGGCCAATAAGCCCATTCTTCATATGGACTTGTTTCTGTGATAAATTTCCATAATTCACCGGCATCAGCTCCCGGCATTGCCGCCATTTCAGTAATCTCAACGGTATCTGAGATAGCATCAGCCACAGGCGCTTCTTCCACAGCCATTTCGGCGATATCTTTGCTTTTCTTGCCACAGGATACTACAAGCAATACTGATAATAGTAATATCGTTAATGGAATCAGGACGTTACGCATAGTTCACCTCCGTTGGTATAATTTATTAGTTAGGTTTCCAGCTAATTACTTAATGTAGTTTTTCAATTTAATTCGTAATATTGATGAAAAAATATACAGTTACTATCAAAACCGGTTAAATCTTATCATATGTTAAGCTATCGAATATCCCTTGTCAAGGACATATTGATACTTCGGGTTTGCTAACTTACTCCTTTTCCATTTCTTTGATCTTCAGCAAAGAGATATTCCTAATATTGTTATTATTAGAGTAGCAATTCCTATACCTTTTTTCATGAATTCAAATTCTTTGATCGCGTTCAACCCTATCGTTTCGGCTTTTTCCACAGCTACATTACCTATGGAAACCTGTTCGATGAGCAGGTTCAGGTCAAAGGATTTCTCTTATTCTGGCTTCATGGCAACATATATGAACCTAGAAAGCCTTCGTTCACAAGCAATAAGTGCAGCCACACGAAAAAAAGCTTGCTGACCCTCAAAGGTCTCATCACCCTCAATCTTTCGCAAATCTTTTTCCCGAGAGGCTCGAGCAGCTCCCCATCGTTTTGCTATTCTCGCCATATTGTCGGTTACATCCTCACATATAAGCAACTCCAGACCAACCTCTTTAATGATGCGCTGATCCTCTCCAGGTGGCATAAATAGAAAATAGCCAATTGAACTTCGTATTGCAATTTCCTCGTTTGAAAGTGGGCCTGTTACAACAATTGGGTCTGTAAACAGAACTCGACCTCCAGGTTTAATCAAGCGAGCCCAGTCAGAAAGAATTCCAGGTCGGTCAGGTAGATGGTTTATAGCATCAATGCAGACAATAGCATCATAGGATGCATCGGGTAATGACAATGGTTTGCTCGCATCCATCACGTCAAACGTGGTTTTTTCTGTTTGGCCATGTCTGAGTGCTAATTCTTTTGCGTTAGCGATTCCCTGTTCATGGGCATCTATACCGTGAACGTTGGACTTAGTAAGCTTTGCTAGACGTAAGGAGGGACCGCCTGACCCACAGGCGACGTCAAGAATATTGGAATTAGTCTTAATCTCTAACAAAGAAATGAACTTATCCTGTTCTTCAGCTGTTAACCATCCAGTTTGGCCGATGTCTTCCCCGTAAGTCTCACAACGTATCTCTTCATAAAGACTCGACGTAAAGTGGCCATAGCTGGCTCCGTAATGGTCAACTTGCTTCTTATTTCTGTGGGAACTCATAACTTTATTCCATTTGAAAATACTTGTGCTATTCAAAAGTTCCGAACAGACGGTCAAATAATTATAATTAGTAGCTGCAAACGAATATGTAAAGTTAATATTTATAAATACATATTTCCACACCATAATGCAGCGGTCAATCCGAAACGTTCTGACAACCTACAACGCTTATGAATATAGAGAAAAAATTCTTAGTGTAATCTTAACTTCAAATACGTAATATAGTGGGTGGTACATCCTAATAGGACTGGTCACGTTTAGTTGCGTTAGAAGGAGTTTATTATGAAAGGTTCAATTAAAAACAATCCCATCATCATGATTTTACTTATTCTTATAGTTCTGATCGTAGCCGGATGGATCATTC
>JAZGCJ010000027.1:0-3814 GCA_036476895.1 Thermodesulfobacteriota bacterium | reverse complement strand
CTTAGCTTCTGCTCACATACCCTTAGCTTTGCTGCCAGCTCCACCTCTTCCGATGCACGCAGTAGATCCTCCCCCCCAACTTCCTTAAAATAATCGTTTACTAATCGAAGATCCTGGTTATCTTCGTAAGCTTTAGTTTTTTTTGACTGTTTCGGTTTTCCATTTTCTACCTTTGAATCAAGATCATCATATATATCCACTCCATATGAATCTAAATATTCAGAACCAGTTTCATCCAATGAATCAACTCTTTCGATTCCAAATTCCTGTATTACAGCAGTTTTTTCCTCTCTCATTATGACAACTCCTTTTAATAATCGGAATTATCACCCTACACCCTTAATATTTATATCAGTTTTACCAACGGAGCCTTAAGCCCTGCCGAGCAAAAACCGATCAATCTGTTTGCCACCTCTTCTTCATTGTTTAGCTTACAAACACCTCCTGATAGCCAATTTAATCCTGAATGGTTTGTCCATGTATGTATCATTGCCCCAATTAGAAAATGCATACGCCACATTAACTCATGCTCAGGCAAATGAGTCAGTGAACATTTGAATGCATCCCTGAACCTCTTGAATACCTGTTCAAATTGAGATACAAAAATATGATAAACTTCCTTATCAGGGTCGCTAACAATTTGTCCAGCAAACCTTAGAAAATGCGGATTGCTAAAACAAAGTCTTATGCCCGGAATCAGCAGTGCATATAGTATCTTCTCGACCGGCACTTCTCTTTCTGTATATATTTCATTAAGCTCCTCAAGCAATCTGAATCTTTCCTCATTCAATGGATTTATCCTTCTTACTATTACCCCATTTATGAGACCATCCTTACTACCAAAATGATAATTTACAGATGCCAAATTTACATTTGCTAAAGCTGTAATATCCCTTAGCGACGTTTCTTTAATACCCTTCTCGGCAAACAACTTCTCAGCTGTATCCAATAGTATGTCTTTTGTACTTACCGATGCCATTATAAAATTTTAATAACTATTAATTCAAACAATCGTTTTAAACTAACGTTTGTTTTAATATAGTTCGCCAATCCAATAGAGTCAACCACTTTTTTCACATATAGATATAATTTACGAACGATAAAATTCTCTATGAACCATAATGCCGGCCATAATCGCTCAAGAAGGTCCTTCTTTACCGGTTTGTCCTGATCTGAAAATATAACACCGCAGATTCCACATATTTTTTAATAATTATTTGGAAGAGAAAAAATAATTGAAACTTGAATAAATATTCCGGGAATGATTTTTGTGATACTTTACAAGTCTTTTCCTTTACTCTTTTTTCTTTTACCTTCAATTGTCAAGAGAGCAATGAATGCATTCAAAACCAGGATTCCGGCCGAGATCATCATTAGTATCCGAAAACTTCCGATAAAGGAAAAATCTATAGCATTCTCAAGCTTTCTTTTAAGCTCAAAATCAATACTATCAGGAACCTCAATTGCCGCCAGTTTAGTTCGTTGGTCATCAATTATTTCTTTAATTTCTGAAGGTACATTGATAGATTCTATTTTAGAATCCAGGTACATATTAAATGTTATTAAAGCAACAAGCCCGAAAACGGTAATTGCCATTAATCCGCCGATTCGACCCAATGTATTATTTACACCGGAAGCCAAACCAGAATAACTTTCCGGAACAGAATTCATTAAGGCTGTAGTCATCGGAGCAATGCTGATAGCCATCCCCACACCCAATATCATTAGCGGTGCAAAGAATGTTCTCCAGTAAGAACCTCCTATTTCCGGCAGAACAAACATAATGTAACCCAGGGCCGCTATAATCTGCCCAACAACCAAGAGCAGCTTTGCACCGTATCTCTCAATCAAAGCACCCGATTTTCTGGATATTAAAAAAAGTGGCACAACCACCGGCAAAAACACCAGACCGGCTTCGGTAGGTGTATAGCCTTGAACTTGGATAAGATTAAAAGGAATAAAGAATATAGCACCGGCCCATGATCCCCAGAATAGGAATGTAGCCACATTAGCACCGGCAAACGTTCTTGAACGAAACAGACTGAGTGGCATTATCGGATTATCAACCCTAGACTCCACATAGACAAAAACACACAACAGTATGAAACCCAGAATGAATGAGTTTATTACATATGGATTGCTATATCCTATATTTGAGGATTCGATTAATCCGAATACTATACTGCCCAAGGCACCTGTGATCAGACATGAACCCCAAATATCAAGTTTTCTGTCCCTATGCTCACCCCTGCTCTCAGGAATTTTTAGGATAAGTGTCCCTAATACCACAATAGCAATCGGGATATTTATAAAAAATACTAAACGCCATGAATAATTTTCTGACAACCAACCGCCCAGAATTGGCCCTATAGCGGTCGTAACCGCCGTAAATGCAGACCAAATACCTATTGCTTTGCCCTTCTCACCATCCTTAAAAAAAACATTAATAATAGCCAGGCTACCCGGAACCAAAAGTGCACCACCAATGCCCTGAAAAGCCCTCGCAATACTCAATTGACTTGTACTTGGGGAAAGACCGCACCAAACCGAAGAGATCGAAAATATTACGACACCCATTGCAAAAATCCTCTTCCTGCCAAATTTATCACCAAGCGCACCTCCCAGCATCATAAGTGAAGCAAGAAAGATTGCATAAGACGCTGCTATCCACTGAACCTGTGGAATAGTGGCATCAAGTTCAACCTGTAAAACAGGAAAAACAATATTCATAGCGGTACTATCTATGAACGCCATGCTTGAACCAAGGATCGCTACTAATAAAACCCACTTGCCGCGTGTGGAAGATATGGATATACTCTGACTTTCTCTTATATGTCCAAAAAGATTTTCGCTCGTTGCCTGTTTCATGATAATCAACCAATTAATCCAATCAAATTTTCTTTATACTGAAGAGATTGTCAAACATGACAATTAATTGCTAAGACTTAACACACAAAAATATTGCGACTATCCTTGTATAGAAACATTTAATCAAAATTAATATAAAGGCTAAATATATCTGATATTTATGAGTATTTTCGATTTATCTTGAAATTACTACCTTGAAAAGTCCTTATTAAGCAGAAATTTATGAAATACTCCGCTCCTCTTTTGTCATACTCAGCTAAGCGGGGTATGCAGTTTTTTAACGGGCATTCAAAAAATTGCAAAAATCAATTCCGAAAGCGTTAAAAAAAGATTTATGGGGTGGGGCTGAATTAAATATTTTTAGCTGAAGGAATTGATTTAATAAATCTTAATTTTTTGTCAGCCCTTGATTTTTGTTTCTTTGTATCAAGACAAAGAAAAGAAAATATTAATATAATGGGTACCCGATTTAATGCTTGTCCCCGTTTCTTTAATCGGGGGAACCGGATATGGCAAATAAGTAAATTTCTAGGAATTTTATTTTTTTTGGATTTTGTCCACAAAAATCTAATTTCTACATCCTACCCAGGATCGCACTAATCCCTAAGCATCTTTTATATATGGCATAAAACGAATCCGATCAGGCATCTATTTCCACATTCCCCTTAGTCATAGATTGACAGGCTAACACAATCCCCTCGGCCTTTTCGACTTCACCCAAAGCATCTTCACAATCCATCGTCACCGACCCCGACATCAGGTGGACCCTGCAACTCCCACATGTTCCCGATCTGCATGCGTTATCAATCTCAATACCCATTTCATCAGCAACTTCCAACACCGTTTCTCCATCTCGTATTGGTGCTGTCTTATCGGAAACTGCGAATCTGACCTCACCAACAACCTCTCCTAACTGTTTCTGGGATTTTAAGGTTGGATTTCTCTT
>JAZGCJ010000269.1:0-2390 GCA_036476895.1 Thermodesulfobacteriota bacterium | reverse complement strand
ACTGTTTAATATAGAACAATTCGATCCAAAAAGAGTTTTAGAATTCGTATCGCCCGTTATTTCAGGTCTTCTAGGTGCTCTCAGTAATTCACTATATCTTTTTCTCTTCATCGCGCTGATGATTATTCAGTTCGCCGGATATGAACAGCATTTAAAAGAGGGAAAGTATAGAAAAGGAAGTCTTCATGAAAGGATGTATGAGGTACGTAAAGATATTCGCACATACATTTCTATCACTGCTTTTACGGGTTTTCTAACGTCTGTTGCAAACATAATTTTGCTTTTAATACTTGGTGTAGATTTCGCCATATTCTGGGGAGTACTATACTTCTTCTTCAGTTTTATTCCTGTTATAGGTGCTATAGTATCAACAATTCTCCCGTTCTTATTCACATTAATTGTCTTTGGCTGGACCAAGGCTATCATAGTTCTTGTGGGTTTCGTGGTGTTTAATAACTTGAGCGATAACGTTTTAAAGCCAAAACTAATGCAGAAGGGGCTTGAAATTTCAATATTCCTAATTTTTCTGTCATTGGTCTTTTGGAATTTCATTCTGGGGCCTATAGGTGCTATTCTGGCTGTTCCACTAACAATTACCGTGAAAAGATTATATCAGGAACTGTCACCGCAGAATTCTGCTACATAGATTCCCATATTAAATAATTTACTATAATCAATGATTCCCCAACCAGGACTATAGACGATTAGTAAGCAAAGAACTAAACCTGGAGTTTAATGACAGAGGACTTTCAACAGTATCGAAATTCGGTGGAGAAAGCTCTTTCGACAAACGGCGTTTTGATGGCAGGAATCAAATGATGGATGTGTTCAATGGAAGAGATTTCCTAAACGATTCGGAACGAGAGACCCTGGAAATCATTCTGGACGATAGGGAGCATGTAGAACTTGCTAAAAGTGTTGAGGTATTAGATTAACTTCGAGTTCCTAATTTACTTATTTCGAATCTATTTATTTATACTGAAGTTAAATATGTCGGGTCTTGAGAAATGGCCTGCACAGTCCATTACCAATTTGGCTCTTATTATTTGTTCCATGTCTACTTCGGCATATAGGATTTCTTCTTTCTCGTATATTGGTCCTGCTATATAATCACCCCTGGGGTTTATTACCCCACTTCCGCCAGGATAATCCCAAAGTGTAAGTTTTTTTAGGGGGAATGAATCCGGGATCATATCCTCATTTATGTAAATGGCTGATATTATAACGAAGGTTTGTCCCTCAAATGCATACTGCTTACTTGAAAAATCCATAGTTTTTTTTACAAAACCATGCCCGCCCCAAAGTCCGGCGTGTATCTGCTCACCTTCCTGATACATTGCATATTTTGCCAGTGTCAGGTGGTGTTCATAACAAAACAACCCTCCCACCCTGCCAATATCTGTATCAAACACTTTAATATCCTCTGCCGATCCATTACCCCAGATACATTTTTCGCTGTCTACTGACATCAACTTCCTATGTTTTCCAAGTAGAGATCCATCATTGGAGAAGAATAGTATAGTGTTGTACAGTGTTCCTCCTTTCCTTTCGTTTACTCCCAACACGACGTTAATTTTTGCTTTTTTAGCGGCGTTTCCTATTTTTTTTATATCGTCGCCGGGAACATCCACGGAGTTCCTATATAGCTCCATATGCGCATCCATAACCACCTTTTTCTCAGGACCGAAACCAAGGTCTTTTGGCCAAAATGGATAAGTTGGAATAAAGGCTTCAGGAAAAACAACCAACTTTGCCCCGTTCATACCCGCTTCTGAAATTAGTTTGCAAACCTTGTTGATTGTTTTTGCTTTGTTAAGAAAAACCGGGGCTGCCTGGACTGATGCAACAACAAATTTACTGTTTACGCTCATGAATATATCATATAAAAATTTGAATAGAATTGAAAGTTTTAAAAATTTTAAAATGAATCGATATACCGGTACTAAAAATGCCGCTTGGTAATTTATGCCCGGGGTTTCTCCTTTTCTTGTTTTATCTACTAATCTTTTATATTATCTTTTCAAGATGGCTTCTTATGATGTTCTGGGGCAATTTTATGATGAAATTATGGGTGATCAGAAAGAGTCTGCGAGGATAATTCGAAGGCTTATCGGGCAGCATCACCCAAAAGCTGTTTCTTTGCTTGAGATTGCATGTGGCACAGGCTCGTATTTATTCAATCTAAAAAATCATTATAATGTGGCCGGGCTGGACCATTCATCCGTGATGCTATCAATTACGCGTGATAAACTTCCGGAAATTTCTTTATTTCAGACGGATATGCTTTCATTTCGCCTAAATCAGAAATTTGATGCAATAATATGTATGAACGATTCAATTAACCACCTCTTAAGGTTAAGGGACTGGGAAAAACTGTTATCAAAAGCCTC
>JAZGCJ010000268.1:0-3321 GCA_036476895.1 Thermodesulfobacteriota bacterium | reverse complement strand
AGACGACCAATCTCCTAACGAGTATCTTACTGAAAGAAGAAGCAAAAGAGAAGTCAGCTCAAGAGGCAATTATCCTCAATACAGATGGGTATGTAGCTGAGTGTATAGTCAGCAACATCTTTATTGTAGACAGTAGGAAGGTTATCACTCCCTCACTCGATACGAACATCCTGCCAGGGATAACACGGAAGATCGTACTTGATATTTGTAAGAACAATAATATTTTGGTTAGTGAGGACCATTTCAGGATAGAAACGTTAATAAAAGCAGACGAGATGTTTATTACTAATTCTTTAATGGAAATAATGCCAATAACTAAGGTTGAACGTAATAAGATAGGAAAAACCATACCGGGAAAGATTACGCAACAACTTATGAGTGCTTATAAAAGTTTGATTTAGAAATCAAGAGGGCTCTTTACACCAAGAATGTTTTTTGATGCAACATGGGTATAAATCATTATAATTTGAAGATTCCTGTGACCAAGTAACTCCTGAATCGTCCTGATGTCATATCCATTCTCCAAAAGATGCGTGGCAAAACTATGTCTTAACGTATGCACTGATGCATGTTTTTTGATACCAGTCTCTAAAACAGAAGCCTTAAATGCCTTCTGGAGTGATGCAGGATGCATATGATGTCGACGAATCGTATGTGTGCGTGGGTCTACTGAAAGAGATTGAGAAGCTTGACATCTAACATGCACTACGATAATATGCCCATAAATATAGAATAAATATAAAAGTAAATGTTATGATGACATGGAAACTACAAAGTGAATGGAGGTTTATTTGAAGAAAATCGACCTACACATCCATACAGCACCAACGTTTAGTGATAATGACTTTAACTTCAGCTTGGAAAAGTTAAGGGGTTATGTCGCAAGTGCGAGTATAGACGCGATTGCTATTACTAATCATGACTTTTTCGATCCTAAGCAGTTTGAGGAAATAGTCTCAGCATTGGATATAAATGTTTTTCCAGGCATCGAGGTAAATTTAAAGTCCGGACAAGTATTAGTTATAGGGGACGGAGAAGATCTGGAAGATTTTTGTGCTAAAACCACATCAATCGCTAATAAAATTACGAAAGTCGGAGATTTTATAACTGTCAATGAGCTAGAAAGCATATTTGGCGATTTACATAAGTACCTAGTGATTTCACACTATGAAAAAAAGCCCGCGGTAAGGGGGGAAGAGTTAGAAGAGCTTAGAAAGTACATCTCGGCCGGAGAGGTGGACAGTCCTAAAAAATTTATTAGAACAATTAAGGATACGTCAAATATCACTCCAGTCTTATTCAGTGACACAAGAATTTCTGATGAGATGAGAAATTACCCCACAAGACAAACGTACGTGGATTGCGGGGAGCTTACGCTGAATTCGCTTAAAACAAGCTTCCGCGACAAGGGAAAAGTAGCACTATCGGAAAAAAAAGGGAATCGTTTATTCCAGATCTTTGACGACGGGCAGAAGCTATCGACTGGTTTAAATATTCTTCTTGGAGAAAGATCTACTGGCAAAACTTATACATTAGACAGAATATGTGAAGTAAGCCAAAACGCGAAATATATAGAACAGTTTTCACTGGTACAGCAAGACGAGGTTGAGTATGAAAGACGGTTCAATGAAGACGTCGCAAAACAGCGCAGTATATTTGTGGACGAGTATTTGGGACCGTATAAGAAGGTATTGAATGAAGCCATAAATATAGACCTAAATCATAATGAACAAATTATCAATAGGTATGTAGATACCTTGTTACGGTCTGCCGAAGAGATAGAGAAAAAAGATGCATTTTCGAAAACCGCACTGTTTGATGAAACTTATTTCCAAGCAAGTGATGAACGCGTTCTTATCGACCTGATTAATTCCGTTAGGCAGCTGATAGAAAATATCGAATATCGGCCAATTATTGAGAAATATTTGGATATTGTGTCCCTAAAGGGCCTTGCATGCGAATTAATAGAGGCGCTCTGGGCAAAGGAATTTGAAAAGAAAAAGAAAAGATTTGTCAATAATATAGTAAAAGATATCAAGGACAGGTTAAAGCTCCGAACTTCTGCGACGCAGATTGCAGATGTTGACCTTTTCCGGATTCAAATGGATTCAAGAACGATTAGCCGATTTGTCCAAATCACCAGACATCTACAGAATGAGGCCGTAATCTCCGATGAGAGCGTGCAAGGTTTTAGAGTTGTGGCCAAAAAAAGGCCATTTGAAGGTGCCGGTGAGATTAAGTCGATTAGTGGGCTAAAGGTGGCCTTTAGTGAGGCATTTAGCGAATATCACGATCCATATAGGTACCTACAGGCGCTAAAGAAGCATGAATTACTAACCCCGTCTGAATTTTACAAGTATTTCGTAAAGATTGATTATGAGATTCTAAACAAAGATGGCGTCCAGGTTTCTGGAGGTGAACGATCAGAGTTTAGGTTGCTGCAGGAAATTAACGATGCACAAAACTATGACATTTTGTTAATTGATGAGCCGGAATCTTCTTTCGACAACATTTTTCTTAAAGGGCAGGTCAACCAAATAGTAAAAGAAATATCGGAAACAATGCCAGTAGTGGTGGTTACTCATAACAGCACGGTTGGGGCATCCATACAGCCAGACTATGTAGTTTACGCTAGCAAAGAAATAGAGGACGGGGTGCCTAAATACACATTGTATTCCGGTTATCCTGCAGACAAAGAGTTGGTTTCACTCGACGGTAGAAGAAAGCGAAACTTTGATGTAACGATGAATTCACTGGAGGCAGGTAGCGCAACGTACGATGAAAGAAGGCAGGGATATGAAAGTATTAAAGATTGAAGATAATCAGGGGTTCTACACCACCAAGGGGGACGCCTATAATTCTATCGATAAAATCAATAAGGATGACCTTCTGAAATTGGTTGAATTAACGCTCGAAGGCGACGTGGAGATTGATGAATACAGCGAAGAAGCGCTCAAGAACCAAGCACATCAAATCATCTATAAGAACATATACGAAAAGTTGTTAGACCTGCAAAAAAGAAGAGACGAGTTTAAGGACGAATCGGAGCGGTTATTCCTCCAAGAATACGAGAAGTATAAAGGAGGGTTATCATAACAAAGCGCCCAAGCGGACGGGTAGACTCGCCGCTTGGCTTGGTCGTTCGAAGTAATAGGGACAGCTGTACTAGCTCAATAATTCGGTAACTTTTTAAAGTTTAATTTAAAATGGATCTTGGTACAATTACTGGTACTGCTTTGGGTATGATTTCAAACATTGTAGGAACATAACCAGCAAAGTCACCATCCATTTGATAGGGAACATGTGAATCTGAAGTAACGG
>JAZGCJ010000267.1:0-4734 GCA_036476895.1 Thermodesulfobacteriota bacterium | reverse complement strand
TTCTCTTAAATGTATAACTGGATTTGAATTAGAAAATAAGCTAAAGATACTTATCCCCAACCTCAAATGCATCTTTTATCAATCTGAATTCTTCGGTATCGAGATCGATGGATATCACGTCAAAGCGCAGCTGCTTTGACCAAAGGTTCTTTTTCCCGACATATATCAGGGCGGCTCTTTTGATCCTTTCTTGCTTGTCTTTTGTCACAAATTCCTCCGGATAACCATAATCGATCGACGTCCTGGACTTAACCTCGATAAAACATACACATTCCTTATCCTCAGCAATTATATCTATCTCGCTAAAACGGGTTCTAAAATTTTTTTCAATAACCTTATAGCCATTTCTCTTTATAGATTTACAAGCTATTATCTCACCCCTTTTCCCTTGTGTACTGCTTTCCTTTGATGTCTTAACATCTTTTTTAATTGCTGATTTGATGAGCGAGGTAAGAAATTCTTTAACCAATCCTCTAGTTTATTATCCCTTCATTTTATTTTTTAAATCAAAAAGTACATTCAATGCCTCTATGGGGGTTAAAGAGTTGGGATCGATATCCTTTAGTTCATCTAAGATTTCAGACTCCGGATCAGATTTCTTGTCTTCCTCCGTTTGACTGAATAACGGTATTTGTTCCTGATCAATATCCCCTATTTTAGATTGATTCTTCTCAAGATTATAAAGAATATTCTTCGCTGATTTAATTATTCTTTCAGGCACTCCGGCTATCTTTGCCACTTCTATTCCATAACTATTGCTTGAAGCACCCGGAACAAGCTTCCTTAAAAATACTATGCTGTCACCTTCCTCCTTCACCAAAACATTGTAATTCTTCATACCATCCGCCATCAGAGCCAATTGAGACAACTCGTGATAGTGTGTGGCAAACAACGTCCTACACCCCACATCATTTAAATACTCTGCCACGGCCCATGCTATACTCATTCCGTCGAACGTGCTGGTACCCCTTCCTATTTCATCCAAAATAACGATACTCCTTTCGGTTGCATATCTGAGTATATAAGCCGTTTCCACCATCTCTACCATGAATGTAGATTGTCCCATCGAAAGATTATCAGAGGCCCCAACCCGTGTAAAAATCCTGTCGACAATGCCTATCTTTGCTTTAGAGGCGGGCACAAAGCATCCCATCTGTGCCATCAAAACTGTTAAAGCAGCCTGCCTGATCACTGTAGATTTTCCAGCCATGTTAGGACCGGTAATTACAAGAAATCTATTCTCCCCGCCGTCCATAGTAATATTATTCGAAACAAAACCGGCCTCTAAATCCATCCGTTCAACAACCGGATGTCGCCCGTCTTTAATTTCCAAATCAAATGACTCGTCGACCTCAGGCCTGACATAACCATACTTGTCCGATATCTCGGCTAATGAATTAAGCACATCCAAAACTGCTATCAGTTGGGATGTCTTTCTAATACGCTCTGAATTATTGGCTACCAGACACCTGATTTCCTCGAATAATTTACTCTCCATCTCCAATATCCTGCTCTCCGCAGTCAGGATCTTCTCTTCATACTCCTTAAGCTCTGAGGTAATATATCTTTCCCCGTTTGCCAGAGTCTGTTTTCGCGTATACCTCTCGGGCACCTGATCAATATTTGTTTTGGTTACCTCTATGTAATAACCAAAGACCTTGTTAAAACCCACCTTGAGTGAGTTTATTCCGGTGGATTCCCTCTCTTTTCTCTCCAACTCTGAAATCCACCTCTTTCCATCTCTCCTGATCCCCCTAAGTTCATCTAATTCCTTACTGTATCCATCCCCGATTATTCCACCGTCCCTTGTAGTACCGGGAGGTGAATCAACCAAAGATCTCACTAACAACTCATACACATCAGCATAATCATCTATATCCAGTGCAAAATCACTCAACAGAGGAGATTTAAATCCTCCGATCAATTCCTTTATCTTTGAAATATATGGGGAAGAATCCCGAAGTGCGCCAAGATCTCTTGGCTTTGCAGCGGTAGTGCATATTCTTCCAATAAGTCGTTCAATATCGCTAATCTCTTTTAGAAGAAAATTCAGCTCTCTTCTCTTCCCGACGTTTTTTATAAGTTCTTCAACTGAATCATGCCTATTACCAATTTCGTCCAAACTGATAAGCGGATAATTCAGCCACTGCTTTAGAAGCCTGCCCCCCATGGGTGTGAGTGTTTCATCCAAGACAGAGATTAGTGAACCGTAACCTGTATCCCCCCTTATCGTCTTTGTTATCTCAAGATTTCTTTTTGTAGACTCATCGATTAACAGATAATCCGTATTTTCAAAATACACCGGTTCAGATAGTGGCGGCATAAAATCCATTTGAGTCTCTTTTAAATAATTTAATAAAACACCACATGCAACCACCGATTCTTTTCTGGTTTCTAACCCGAAACCATCCAATGAAGGTACAGAAAGAAAATCTTTTAATATTTCCTTTGATCTTCCATGATCCCACATCCAATTCTCAATGCTGGTTATTAACGGATTCCAGCCACTTTGAAAAAGGGGTTTTAGCGCTACATTATCATTGGCATCCTCCTGCAATAAGATCTCCTTGGGTTCTATGCTTGAAATTTCGCTTTTCAAATCATCGATTGATGAAAGCATGGTTGTTTTAAATTCCCCTGTGGAGATGTCTGCATATGCCAATGCATATGAACCCGAGTTGCAGTAAACGCTCGCAATGTAATTATTTGATCTCGACTCAAGATTTTCAGAATCGAGGATCGCCCCCGGTGTTAAAACCCTGGTCACCCTCCTTTCAACAACACCCTTGGCATATCTCGGGTCTTCCACCTGTTCGCATATTGCAACCTTATGTCCTCTTTCAAGGAGTTTTGCCAAATATGGCTCTGCGCTATGAAACGGAACCCCGCAAAGAGGGACTGGATTTTTATCCGATTTATTTCTTGAGGTTAAAGCAATTCCAAGAACCTTAGATGCAAGCTTTGCGTCCTCAAAGAACATTTCATAGAAATCACCAAGCCGAAAAAACAATATCGAATCGGGATACCGTTTTTTTGCAGACTTGTATTGCCTCATCATCGGAGTTTCGTTAGACATTGTTATGTGATTATATCAATTAAGAAATAGAGTCTCAATTTTTTAATTTAAACGAATCCACAAATAACTGGTAATTTTTAATAAAACTACCGCGATTTTTCGCTGCTATTCCTGGTTTTAACATGAAGATCAGGTGGTTTATCTCTTACCCATTTTACAAATTTCCTGATCAGTTCATTCTCCAGTAATCGATCGATAGAATTGTAGTGGTTAATCAGCTCACGTTCCGTAAAAACAGCATGAATCTGTCTGTGACAAATTCTATGTAAAAGAACCTTCTCTCTCCCGCCGAGTGATCTCGGAACCAAGTGGTGCTTACTTGGTCTACCGGGAAGTTGCCTTTTACACAATGGACAAATATTCTTCTCAATCATCTCAATATAATAAAGAATTATCCTTGAGTTAAAAAATATAGAATTATGTATTATCATAATTCACAATTAATATTCCGATTCACAAAATGGGAAAATAAGTTCAAATGGGTTTGCTGATCAAAGGTAAATGGAAAAACAAATGGTACGATACCAGATCAACGGGAGGGAGATTTGTAAGAAAAGAAAGCCAGTTCAGAAACTGGGTCACCACCGATGGTTCATCCGGGTATAAGGCGGAGCCTCACAGATATCACCTCTATATATCTCTTGCCTGTCCGTGGGCCCACAGGACTACAATATTCCTCAAGCTTAAAGATCTCGAAGAAATAATATCCGTTTCAATCGTGGATCCCGTGATGGGGGATAACGGATGGGAGTTTACAAACAGTTCAGACACTATCCCTGATACATTATACGGCAAAAAATTCCTATACCAGATATATACGAAAGCAAAACCTGACTGTAGCGGCAGGGTTACCACACCCGTGCTCTGGGACAAGAAGAATGAAACAATCGTAAACAATGAATCATCGGAAATAATTCGAATGTTCAACTCAGAGTTCAACGAGATAACCAAAAATTCGATGAACTATTATCCCAAAGAGCTTCAAGATAAAATTAATCAATTAAACTCAATAATTTACGAAAATGTGAATAACGGAGTATACAAATGCGGTTTTGCAACTACACAAGAGGCATATGATGAATCCTTTTTCAAATTATTTGACACACTTGAAAACCTTGAAAATATCTTGGAGGGAAATCGCTATCTAACAGGCAGTATAATTACCGAGGCCGACTGGAGATTATTCACAACTCTTATCAGGTTCGACATAGTTTACTACAATCACTTCAAATGTAATCTCAAACGAATTGAAGACTTTGAGAACCTGAGGAATTACCTAAGAGATCTATATCGTTTCCCCGGTATAAAGGAAACGGTAAACCTCGAACATATTAAAACCCACTACTACGTATGCCATAAAACTATAAACCCAAGTGGGATTATTCCAAACGGGCCGGAGATTGATTATGATCTTCCGAGTAAAAGGCTCAAATTAAAGTGATTTTTTTTAAAAAAGTAGTAAAGTTATTCCCCGTATAATCTTCTCAATTTGAAAAATGCTTGTTTACCCATAATTTTAAATGTCAGGTAATTCAGGGACAGAATTATATAAATCTAGATTTTTACTGATGCTGAGTTTTTAATTTAGAATTTCAGTGAAAAGTGAAACTTCATTTTTATTTATTAATACATCTTCATTTTCTTTGTCTTGATACAAA
>JAZGCJ010000266.1:0-2222 GCA_036476895.1 Thermodesulfobacteriota bacterium | reverse complement strand
TATTTCATTTTATTGAACATGTATCTATCAATCTTCCACGATCCGTTTTCTTTTTGAAGAATAAATAACTCCCTGTTTTCTTCAGGGACAGTTTCCCCCGTGGCATGAATCAAAGTTGATCCTTTTGAAGTAGTTCTGGCGAAAGCATATTCTCCGGTTACAGTTATTTCATCGATATATAACTCAATGCTCAATCTAATGTTACTGAACACAAACTCATACGCTCCTTTTACTTGCTCTGTACCTATTGAAGTTGGTGCTCCTGATGGCATAAATATCCCATCTTCGGTATAAAGCGATAGCACCTTACTGACATCAGAGGCATTTAATCCATCTCTATAGGTAAATAGCAAATTTTTGATTTCTTGTTTTTCGCTAGTTTCCATTTCCCCTTTGTCTTGATTGCTAGTTTGATTTTCTGAACGTTTTGTTTGGCAAGCACTCATCGAAATAATTGCTGCCATTAAGAGTATTGTACTTTTCACTTTCTTTCTCCAGTTTTTGGGTAGTATGATTGTTTTTTACTTAGTTTTATTAACATTTTGGGGGTTACTCCTCAATCCCAACGAACATATACGAGCATTGTTTCTACATGGCTTTTTGCCCATACATCAACCCCTGCGAGTTTTGTTATCCACCTTTCTTCAATTTCTTTCGTAGCGTTTCTTGTTACCTCATCTAAAAAGACCTTGAACAATAAATATTTACTATTCCATCCTATTTCTTGAGCTGTTGCTCCCATAGATTGCACTATATCTGTTGTTGTATGAATGCGATTTACGGTTTGATACAAATCTTCTACGTATGCCTTCGTCAACTCTACATCCGTACGAGTGCCAAGCTTTGATAAATGTCCAGTAACCAAAATATCAAAGTCATACGAAAGTATGATATCGAATATCTTTCTATAGCCATGAACATTTGTGGTGAGGTCAAGGCCTTTAAAGGGGACATACCCAGGCGCCAATACATCAATCACCATTAAAAATTTGCGTTCTGGTATGTATACAAATAAATCTCCTTCACTCGCGTGAAATGTATTCTTACCATTGAGTTGAATACTTAAATCTCCAGCTTTAATTGTTAAGGAATGGTTTTTGATTACTTGTGTTGGAATTAACCGATCAGGATCTTTAATTTCTCTTAAATATTCAGTGGTGTGTTTGTCGGCAATCACTTTGAGACCTTTTATATCTGCAAGAAATTTGGAACCACCAATATGGTCTTTATGCATATGGGTGTATATTAATGTGCCAATGCGTTTCTCCGTTATTTCAGCAACTGCTTTTTTGATATGCGCACCTAGGGATTGCGGGGCATCAATTACGATTGCCTCTTTACCACTCGTAATAACGGCCGATTGATAAATGCCATCAGTTAGCACAAACACATCTTTTTTAACCTCCTGTATAAGATAGCCTTTGGATTGATCAATTTTAAAAGATGCATCTAAAACATTCTTGAGTACGGGAACGAATTCTTTGAGTTGTTTTTCCTGCGCCCAAGTTTGTGGACAAAATAAAACGAGTAATATGAGTATAGTGTATGTTGTTTTCATGATATATTCCTTCTTCTGAGTTAGTGTGTAGAGGTTGTCTTATTAAACATATATCGAGCTATTTTCCACTCGTTATTTTCTTTTTGAAGAATAAACAACTTCCTGTCTTCTTCAGGTACAGTTTCTCCCGTAGCTTGACCTAAAGTTGATCCTTTTGAAGTAGTTCTGGCAAAAGCATATTCTCCAGTCACAGTTATTTCATCGATATACAACTCAATGCTCAATTTAGTATTACTGAACACAAACTCATACGCTCCTTTTACTTGCTCTGTACCTATTGAAGTTGGTCCTCCTGATGGCATAAATGTCCCATCTTCAGTATAAAGCGGTAGCACCTTACTGACATCAGAAGCATTTAACGCATCTCTGTAACTTAAAGAGCACATTTTTGATTTCTTGTTTTTTCGCTGGTTTCCATTCCCCCTTTGTCTTGATTGCTAATTTGATTTTCTGAACGTTTTGTTTGGCAGGCACTAATTCTCCATGGATCAAAAAAATACTTTTATCTTGATTATATGATGTCTTATTTTAGTATCATCGAGTTTTGAACATAATCTAACAGATAATAACAAAATTATGAATACTCCTTCATCTAACAACAATTTACCAATGGGAAATTACACATAGCATGATCTTAGAAAGATATACAATGAAATTAGAAGCT
>JAZGCJ010000265.1:0-2954 GCA_036476895.1 Thermodesulfobacteriota bacterium | reverse complement strand
ACCTTCAAGGGAAGTTTTTTTGATCAGGAAACGCAAAAAGCTATTGTGGCGAAAATAACTTCAGAAAACCAAACTTATTTCGCTGAAGGAAAAGAATTCCTGATCAATCTTCCATCGGGAAATGAATATCAATTTACCATTGAGGCAAAAGGATATCGTTCTCAGACAGAAACCCTTAATCTGGCTACGGTTAAAACTGAAGGACGGATCGTAAGGGATATCTTTCTAGAAAAAATTAAAGAAGAGATCCTCACATTTGAAAATATCACATTTATATCCAACGACACTATCCTTCATGACGAATCATTTGAAGATTTAAACAAAATTGTGGCATTGATAGAAAGTCAACCGGAAATATCCATGGAAATCTCCAGTCATACGGATAACATTGGTTCTGAAGAGAATAACAAAAAGCTCTCAAAGGCCAGGGCAGAGGTAATTTTCAGATACTTTGTCAATCACGGAATATCTCCCGATCGCTTGGTGATACAATGGTTTGGGGAGAGCAGGCCTATAGCATCGAATGACACCGAAGATGGACGAAAAAAGAACCGAAGGGTTGAGTTTAAAATAATTCGGGAATAGTCATCTAAAGTCAAATACATCAGGTTTTTTGATATCAAAGTCATCCAGTCGGAGATTGGTTTTAGTGAAAAATCTAAAATTCCGGGTTGAGGCATTAATGGGTAAATCGGAGAAGAAACTAAATCTGATTTGAATCACACTAAATGCAAGATTGTCATTCTTAAGCCTGAATCCCAGACCATAGCTTTTATATAACTCACCAGCTAAAATTGACCTCGGTCCGGATTCAATAAAACCCATATCAACATATCCAAACAGCGCCAGGCGAAAACCCGCAAAATATAAAGGGGTAAATAATACAGTTTCTCCACTGAAGGTTAATCTTTTTGTGCCTGTTAGACGCAGGCTGCTTGCACCTCTCAATCCATTATTATTATTGATATCGATAAGTTCATCAATATTACGACGAAATCCTTGTGTAAAATTCAAGTTGACAAATTGCCTCACCCTAAAGAACTGAATGGAATATAATCTGGAGAAGTAGGAGGCGTCAACCCTAAAGATACTTTGCTCGAACTTGTTATTTTTGAAAAATCCTCCCACTCTGGTGTCAAATCTCAGGTAGCCAAAATGCCTGATAAAGTTACCTTTTGCAATTTGGGCTCCTGCATAATACCGGTTGGAGAACTCTCCCATTTCATATCCGCCAGTTAATTGGACTAAGTTACCAATGGGTATATCCTCGGTCCTTCCGAAATTTCTGATCAGAAAATCTTTAAAATATTTGCGAGTAGAATAACCAAAGCTGAACAAGTATAATGATCGATTATGATAAAACTGGTTGGAATCCTGTTTAATAATAGGACGATCAGTATACTGCTCACGAAAAACTCTACCGGCAATAGTCATTCTGACCCTTTCCTTTACTCCATTTAGTGGAGGATTGGCATAGGATTTTACCGCCTTTGCCACCCACATATCCTGAACATTAGATAATGAAGTCACGAAAATTATGGAATCTGTTGCTATATCAAATATCTTAGGAATTCTCCTGGTAAAATAATTTACCTCCACTCCTCCGGCATACCGAATATCAGGGGTTAAAAAATTCCTGAAAAACCTGATCCCAACTCCCTCTTTTCTAAAGGTGTTTGCATAATTTAATTCACCCTGGATAAATGTTCCCCGAATGTTCTGTATCCTGTAAGTAACATCATAACCGAGGTTGCCAGGTTCGTCGTCATCAATGATGAAAATATTATCAAGATGATGGCCCAGTCCCACCAGGTTAATATTGCTTATTCCAATTACAGAAGAAGTTACCCCTCGTGGAATGATATCAAACTTTAAGGGGAAAACGTCTTTGGTTATTACCAGCAGGTCTACATCATGAGCATCACCTTTAGGGATTACATGGATGCGGCTGTCTTTTATGAAATTCAACCGTCTCAGTAGCCGCTCATTATCTGCCAGTTCTGCAGGGCCCAACTGCACACCTGGTGCAACTAAAAGATTATTCAGGATTACTTTATTGCTGGTTGGAATATGAAATTTATTTAAAAATTTCATAAAACCATGCGGATGTCTTGAAGTATCATTCACGTTGGTTCCGAAGATCTCAAGGTGCTTAAATTTAATATCACCGATTAATTTTCCATGGAACTCTTGGTAGGGCTCCTAACTGTTTTCAACAGAAAGAGGTGAAATGCCGGATCCGTTTCTTCTTTTATTCTTTGGCCTCTCAAAAATTAGTTTGTATAGCAGCTTTGAGAATTTGCTTTTATGAAGTTTTTTATCTACCGCCTGATAGAAATTTTGGGGTTTCTTTAATGACTTTTTCCTTTGAAAGTAGTCGACAGTATCAGGCAGGTATATAATAGTATCTTGGGTAATATAAAAAGAACTATCTCCCAAAATAAAAAAATGTCCCGCTTTAACCTTTACTTCATGGTACCTAAGTTCAGCGTCTTTATCCTGGGCCATTATTCTATCACCTGGCATCCAAACCAACCCGAATAAGAAAACTAAACAAACAATGTAAAAATTCAAATTCCTTAATAAACCTATGATAACCCAATAAATAAGTGACTCAGTAAAACATTCTATCCTTATAACTGCAATAAATGAAAGATAGAAAATAGTGAGATGAGATTCAAAGTTTACATTTCATTACAAAAAATACCGGCTCTGTCGCATCTAATATGAGTAAAAATAAAGAATTACATTTGCTGACAAAAAAAGATCAATTTGCGGTTTATAACCCACCCACTAAAGGAGCATTGTATTCTTAAATATTGAATTATATGCACTGTAACTTTTGAAAATTTTCTACTTGGTGTAGTTATTACACCTTGCCTTTCTACCCTTTCCCTAAATTTGATGTCTGCTCCTATTGCCAACATAAAGAAAGGAGAACAATAACCACTAAG
>JAZGCJ010000264.1:0-2037 GCA_036476895.1 Thermodesulfobacteriota bacterium | reverse complement strand
CAAAAGGATTATAGAAGACTACGGCGGGAAGATAAATGTGGCAAGTACACAAGGAAGAGGAACAACTATTACTTTATGTTTACCTGCAGCATTCAAAAGTGATAAACCAAGAGTAGCAGAAGATATGAACATAAAAAAAAGCTAATAACTTTTATTTATTTGCTTGACTAATACTGCCAAATGTGGCATATAAATCATGATTAAAGTGCTACATATGGCATATGCATTGCGACTTTCTTACTTTAGAGTTTTTGGGTAAAAACTACAAGATTGTGATGATAGATTAATTAATTCATACTTGTCAGGAGAATTCCCATAAACAGCGTTACAGAAAAGAGGAAAGCGGTAGCAAGGTGGTTGAAAAGTATTGCAATTGAGCTAGAAAGTAATTCTACAGATGGTGAAGTAATGACCGAAGTATTTGTTAACAATACTCCTATTGTCGATCAGCTAAGTGAAGAGGATCTCTGTAGGATATTATTAAAAATGTGCAGGGCAACATTACTGACGAAGAAGATGAAAAAGCAATAATAAATACAACTGTTGACAAAGCTTTAGAGTAGGAAAACCAAACTTCTCTGATATTTCTACAACCCCTTCCCTTCCTTCTTAGAATCTTCTGTATGTCTAATGCTTGAGATAAGCTGACAAAACTACAACTTAAAAAGGTTTTTGGCTTCTTTATCTATTTGTTCCATTGGAATAGCTAAAATGTTTTGAACTTGTTCCATAACTTCATCCAGTTTCTTAATAGTGGCTTGAAAACGATTGCCAATTTCGATTATCTCCTTATTCATTAATGGAATTTGGTTTGTTTTCCCAATATCCAAACCCTTACTCGTAAAAAAATGATGGATGAGATAATTTCTTTTTCCCAAAACCTCATCAAGCTCTTTCTCCAAATCTGAAGGTATGGACATTTTTTGTCTTAAGTCTTGAATTAATTTACCCATTGTTCTTTTATCCTCTTGATTTAGTATAGCACGGAATTTAAGTGGGTTAATTTTATAGTTTCCAATATGATTAATAGCAATAATTAATGTGGCAAGTGATTTTTCTATTGCTTGAGCTTTCAACGACACCAAGCCATAATTGGCAAACATCTCTTTATAGCCAAGACGGGAGTAATCGAACCCTGTATTCTTCATTATTTTGGAATTATGTTTTACCTCCATAATCCCCTCTCTTTCTCCTTTGCATGTTTATACGCTCTTAAAAACCTATCCTGATACTTCACATTAGGTGGAATAGTCATGACATTAGCATAACCAGCCTTTACAATCTCCTCATTTAACATCCTGCCATTTGAAAGATAGACATAGCCTAGCAGTTTATAATTTCAATTCCATACTGGTTCGATTAAAAGCACAAATCAGTTTCTGATTTTGGCATTAAGAAGCCCTCCTAGATACCATCCGCCGAAAGTACTAGCAACGACGACTATAATTCCATAATCAAGTACCCATCCAAAGACCAAACCAGCGACAATTGCACCTGAATAGTTAAAAACCCTTTTTGTTTCCACTTATGATAGTATCTCCATCATCTGATGGATTATGTTTGTATGGTATGAATTTTGTAGATTGCGGAAATTCTGATGTTTATAATAGTCAGCTAATAATCAAAATCAAGAGGAAAAATGATACTCAATCCTGAATGGCTCAAGCCTAAAGAAAAACCGTACTTTCATCAAATCTCAATGAATTGCTTAGAGAAATTAGTTGACTGCATAGGAAGATTTAATAAAGGTGAGATAGATGCTGATACTTCTTGTCAAATAGAGAAGCAGATACTTACTGATGAAATCCAAGACACAGAGTTTCTTAACTTCGCTGTAGAGAACATCTAGTATCGAGTATCTAGTGCCCTGCTTATGTCCATTTCTTCCCATGTCCTTTTATCTCAAAGAATGTTATTATTTATATATCTAAGGCATCCAAGGCGATCTTTGTTACTTTTTTAATGTGTTCTGCTGTTTGTCTCAACTTTTCTTTATACTCTTCACCTAAATTATCCAACTCTATAACTTCAATCATC
>JAZGCJ010000263.1:0-6361 GCA_036476895.1 Thermodesulfobacteriota bacterium | reverse complement strand
AACAGCTGAGACGCAGGTATCGTAATTTTCAAAAATTTCAAGCCACTCTGATTGGCTCTTCTTTAGGAATTCAATTTTTACTTCTTCGATAACCTTTTCTTTTTCTTCTCCCTGAACATATTGCTTTCGTTTCAAATCTTTTCTTTCCAATCCTTCACAGAGAGCATGCCAAAACTTCATCTCTATCGCTCCAACTGCTAAATATTTATTATCTTTTGTTCTATAAACACCATAATATGGAGATCCACCCCCACCACCTGAGCCCCATCCTTTCTTTCCACTTAAATCTCTCACAAATTTATTTGCAGCAACAATAGGTTGGAAAAAGAAAGTTGAATCTGTCATAGATATGTCCACGAATTGACCTCTTCTTTCAGGGTTTTGTTCCCTCTCAAAAAGAGCACCGAGTATACCTATGGCCGCTATTAATGCGCCACCAATATCTGCAGGGGAAAGCCCCGGAACTATGGGTGGTCTCTCTTGGTCTTCCTTCCCAAATACAGCTCTTTCTCGAGTAGCATCTAAAATTCCACTGATCCCTATATAATTTATGTCATGACCCGCTTTTTGTTCATAAGGTCCATATTGCCCATAACCCGTCATAGAACAACAAATTATTGAAGGATTAATTGCTGATAATGTTTTATAATCAATTTTTAACCTTTCCATGACCTTTGGTCGAAAGGTATCCATGACAACATCTGATTTTTTAACTAATTCATAGAATATATTCTTAGCCTCATCAGTTTTCAAATTTAACGTAATTGATTTCTTATTTCTCATGAGCACAGCATTAAAAGCACTTTCGTAATATTTACCCTTCTGAAAAAAAGGGGGCAGATTACTCATAGGATCGTTCGGGTTCTCTACACGAATAACGTCTGCTCCAAGATCAGATAAGATCATAGTACAGTAAGGACCAGGAAGCATCCGTGATAAATCTAAAATTGTTATATTCTCTAATGCTAAAGTCATAAATAATCAATGTTAAGAAAGGTTAATAAAATTATTAAATACTAAAACCAATCTCTTGTAATTATATAAAAATTGAATTTCATCAAAGTAATTATTTTCTTAATATTTGTTTAAAAAATTTACAGTTTAGAGTTGAAACTCGCGATGGAAAACTCGAAGAGTACTCTTCCCTCATTGAGGGAGCTTCATGGATCAAGATTAGCAGGATATTCTATGGGTTTTTTTGGGTTGATGTTAATGTTAATGTTAACGGAGTCATATTCTTACAATTTTTATGTTTACACAATTCGACTGGATTCAATTTTGGTCTCAATCGGCTCAACTATAAATATGCTATCAATGGGATTTTCAAGCATTATTTTTGGAGTAATATTGGATAATACAAAACCGAATAAAATAGGGAAACGTAGACCTTATATCCTTTTAGGATTACCATTATGGCTCATTGCTGCCATTTTAATCTATTTTCCCCCTTGGATCCCACCTGTAACTCCTCCTCTATACAATACAGTATTATATTGGCCTACAGCTATATGGTATTGGGTTATGAACATGATAAAAGCAATATTTGGAAGCCTTTTGATGATAGTTTTCAGTTCTGTTCTTCCAGAAATTTCCCAAACTTTAGCAAATAGGAAAAAAGCAGCAATGGTAGCCACGAACTTGAGAATTTTAAGTTCTATAATCAGTATTTCATTTCCAAACATCCTTCAAAGTCTTCTTGAAGACCCGACAAATACTGGATATTGGACAAACGATGGAAAGTTTATAATGAAGATAATGCCAATTATTTCAATTATTTTCGGGATTATAGCTATGATTTTAATTTTAATTTCCTTCTTTTCTATCGATGAGAGTTTCCATTTAACAGGGAGAAAATTTGAAAAAAGAACGATAAAAGCAACATTTAAAAATATTTTCAAACCCACCAAGGATAAGGAGTATATGAAATTTATGGTTGCTGGAGTTAACACTCAATCAAGTCAATTTGTTCTTATTTTTACGATAATTCCATTCATAGGTTTTGTGCTTGGACGTAACTTACCTTCTAAACAATTTCTGTTCATTTTATATATAATTATTAGTATTTCAACAAGATTTGTTTGGTTATATATCTGGAGACTTATCATCAAAAGAAAAGGCAATCTTCTCAAGATCTACAAACTGAATGTTATTATTATAGCTGTTGCTGCATTTTTTGAGCTGTTTTTCCTCTTTGAATTAAATTTATTTTTAAGAATAATCCTCTTCATATTATCGTTTGGTACCGTTTTAGGAAGCATGTATTCAACTAATTTATTCCATTCACCTCTAATGAACGAGCTGATAGATAGAGCTGCTGAAAATCATGTAATGAATGACGAAAATGAATTCACGGATAAGAACCAAGCAGTAACGAGAATTTCAGGGTCGTATTACGGTTTATTTTCTTTATCCGTTAGTATACTTGCAGCCATATCGTCAACGATTTTTGGCTTTATATTTCAAGGTAATAACTCTCGAAATCCAGTCATCCTCACGTTAGGGCTAATGTCAATGGGATTATTCCATATTGTCGCGTTTGCTTTCCTAAAGCTGTTGAAAGTAAAATTTAAAGAGTCATAATTCTTTCATGAAATACTAAGAATAAAGTAATATCAAAATTATTTGAATATCAATCATAAAAAAAAAATTAAAAAATTTAGGTGCTTACAAAATTGACTATGACTGAAAAAAGGAATATTACTAAGGACGACATATTTCTTAAAGCACGGATACTTTCCGAAGGTGTTCATGTCAAGACAAAAAATCAACAAGAAAGATGGACTCCATACCGTCCCTTTGTTATGAAAGGATGTGATCTGGTGGTTATGCTATTACCGAATTTATACTCTCGCTTGGAAGCTGTCATTGATGGTGAGGATGTGACTATTTCCGATATGGGAAAAGTAATTTGCTCGGGAACGCTGGAAGTAAGACGTTCCTGGCGTGATGAGCTGCTGAGTAATGGGATGCCTGTGAAGTCCATATTTTCAGGTTCAGCTAGTATTATCAATGTAGTTTTGAACTTCCGCTGTTATAACTACGATTCGGGTCAAGGGTGCAAGTATTGTGGATTATTTGCATATCCCCGAAGCAAAGCTCCACCAGCTGATATCGCCCATAAAATAACAAAGCTTCATGTGGAAGCTGCCGCGATTGCTGCCCAAAACGGTTGGCGAGGTACAATTGTATTCACAGGTGGAGCATTACCCCCATCCCAACGAAGTAATATGACTGATGGGCTTGAAAGAGTTATAACCCAGTTAAGCGAGTTACTTGACGTAAAAATACTCTCGCAACTACACCTTGCTGCTAATGTTTATCCCCCTGAAGATTTTTCTGACATGCACAAGTGGAAAGAGCTTGGGATCAATGCAGCTGAGTTCGACTTAGAAGTGATGGATCCTGCCTATTTCAAAGCAATTTGTCCTGGCAAGAGCAAGGCTCATTCTCAGGAATATTGGAAAGAAGCTCAGGAAGTTGCAGTAGAGGTATTTGGACGCGGACGAGGAACATTCCAAAGTATGGTGACGGGAATCGAACCCATGTCCTCGTTGGTTGAGGGTTTGGAAGAAAGGATGTCAAAAGGCGTCTATAGCGCCCCGCTGGTACTAGTACCGACTCCAGGTTCTCCCTACGCAAAGTTTCGTCCACCAACCGCAGATTGGTTTGTGGAAGCCAACGAGAAAATAACCGATATCTATTTTCAATACGCAGACACACTTGATGTCAATTTACTAGAAGATGACCGTCCTGGGTTCACTCGAGTAGGTCTTTCTTACCCACTCATACTCGCTCGTGACGAAATGATGCGTCGATTACAGGAACAGGGGAAGTATCCACCGGGATTACCGAGTCAAGATTTTATAGAGTAAACAATATAATTTTGTACGCACCCAAAAACTAATCTTTTTTCTTAGTTCTGTAGTCGCCCCATTTACCATCGCGGTCAGAAAAAGCTTTTGTCAAACCCTCACCGGACAACATTTGTTTTACAAAATCTTCAGTTGTCTTTGAATAATTTCCAAGAGAGACTAAAGGATGTCCGGCACGAAGAGCAGTCCGTATACCCATTATCTCCATAGCTTGATGGACGCTTCTTTTATTAAGTATTTGCAAGTCAGGAGGGATATTGGCGACACTTCTAGCTATTTTAAGTACTTCTTCTTCTAGTTTTTCAACTGGAAATGACCTGTTTGCATAACCGACACGTACAGCTTCTTTTCCACTTAGAGAAGAACCAGTCAACATAAACTCCATGGCAGCTCTCATACCCATTACCCAGACAGGATATTGTAGATCTGGGGGGGATATTGATCTGACAGCAGGATATCCAATCTGAGCATCATCTGCGACATACACTAAGTCACAAGCTGTTGCTAATTCACTTGCACCTGCCAAACAATATCCATGAACTTGGGCTATAATTGGCTTAGCCATATCCCACATTTTGAACCACCCTTCGGTAACATGGCGAGCCCATGAAAAAGTTCTAACACCCTGTTCAGGTGAAGTAAACCAAGGACGATCTTTTCTAAGATCAGATCCGAGATCATAACCTGCGGAAAAACAAGTGCCTGCTCCTCTAATTATCGATACTCGAATTTCTTCATCGAAATCTGCTTTCTCAATAGCATCAAAGATTTCTCCTCTTAACTCATTGTTCAGTGCATTCCTTTTTTCTGGTCTATTTAGAGTAATGCGATTTATAAATTTCTCGGGTTGATCAACAATAATAAATTTATAAGTTTCCATAATTTTATACCAATAATATTTTTGTCTAGAAGAAAGCTAAAGAGAATAAAACTATTTTGATTAAGGATTCTCTTATACCTAATTCTCATTAAATTAAAAGAAATAATAGCTTTCTCAATTTGCTACTTTTTCTAAATTAAGAAAGAAATAAAATAAAATTTGGTTTACCCTCGAATGACTTCGTACCCCACTTTTTCTCTATCCCAGGTTGTTTCTGTTACTCCTTGATCTTTAAGGGCTTGTTTTAAAGTTCTATGTACTTCACTTTTTGGAAGAGCATCAATGAAATTTACAAATCTAGGTACCATGAAGTAAGCCATTTTGCCCTGACAGTAATCAAGTAATTCTTCTGGGGACATAAATTCACCAGGTTTTAGCACAACTGAAACCATAACCTCATCTTCTACAACTCCAAGAATTTTCACCGCATAAGCAGCGGATTCTAACACTTTATCATTCTGATTTATTACACGCTCTACTGACCACGGTGAAATATTCTCACCTCTACGTCTAATAGAATCCTTTTTTCTATCTACAAAGTAAAACCATCCTTCGGGATCCTTTGTGGCTAGATCTCCTGTATGAAGCCATAAATTTCCATCTTTCGCTTCTCGAATTTTATCTTTAGTGGAACTTTCATCCTTATAGTAGGTAACCTTCCTCATTTCTAGCTCCCCTTTCTTGACTAAAAAAACTAACTCTCCTGCGATATCGGGTCCTAATAAATTTCCTTCCTCATCCATGATATCTGCTTTAGTACTTCCTAAAGGTTTACCCATTGAGCCTACTGGAACATTATTTTGGAAAAAAGGTCCAAGAATATAACCACCGCCATCAACTGCTCCATAAAATTCTTTAATCTCTACATTAAAACGTTTCTCAAATGGTATTACTAATTCCTTGGGGCATGCAGCAGAAATAATCAATCTAACATTATTTTTATTATCATTGGAGCGTTTAAGTTGTTTTAGTATAAATTGTGGCATGGCTCCTAATAAATTAAAGGATGTAACCTTATATTTTCTGCATATATCCCAAATTCGGCTCGCACTAAATCTCTTAGAAATAACCACAGGAGTTTCTGTTAAATATCCTGGAAGTGTTGTTATTTGCAGAGCGTTACCGTGAAATAAAGGTAAACATGTGAACATAACGTCATCCTCCCCACCCAAGAATAATCTTATTAAGCCAGAAGCTGTTTGTAAAGCGTTACCTGCAATAGTTTTTTTATAAAAAAAAGTAGTAGCCTTTGGTGGTCCTGTTGTACCTGAAGTATACATAAGGTAACTTTTTTCTTCAAAATCAATTTCAGCTTCAATATCATCATCAGGTGATTCCATCACTTCTTGAAGTGATATTATTCCATCTGGAAGCTTAAAATCTATTGGTGCTTCATTAATATCTACTATAACATGCTTAACTTTAGGTAATTCATCTTTAATGTCTAAATATGCATCAATTATGCTCCAATGTATAACTAGTATTTCTGAATCACTATGATCAAAAATATATTGTAATGTTACTCCCTTTAAGGCAGTATTCATTAACACCGCATACCCCCCAAGTTTCCATGTCGCAAACAGAGTAAATAAAAATTCAGGAGAATTTA
>JAZGCJ010000262.1:0-16965 GCA_036476895.1 Thermodesulfobacteriota bacterium | reverse complement strand
CTGGATAAAATAAAAATACAATTAACATATTATCTACAATATACTATAATCGAAATAAACTATAGGGGGTAAATGGCAATGGCAAGTCTTATGATTTTATACCTGTCATTATGCTTTTTCATGCTCGTTACTTTCTACCCCAGAGTTAGCCACGGCAAGTACATTATGGGAGAAATTACAAGCACCGGCGAAAACGGAATCAGCATAAAGGAATACTCCACAGGAACTATTTCAAGTTTTGAAGTACCCTTTTCAAAAATGAAAGGTTTAAGTTCTGGTCTCAGTGTAGAACTAAATGAGAATGATGGAAAGGCCAATTTTATAAATATTCTTGGAATGCCAATGAAAACAAATCCCGCAAGCAATCAAACATGGACAATTATAGAGAATGGGTAGAATAGCTGGAAATTACTAACGTGATTTCAACAACGTAACAATGTAACTGAGAGAGTTAAAAATTAAAACATACCTGTGTTATGCTTACCTATTCTAGGGTTACCCAATGTTCCTACTATCTTTCCTCCCAGACTCCCGTCGCCAAGCATAGCAAGGATCTTTTTCTTATCAAGCAAGTTTTTTACAACCTTGAGTTTGGGGTCAGTTGTCTGAAATTTAAATGGTAGGTCTATTATACTTTCCTTGTTTATCAGCCAGGGAACCGGAATTTTACCCTTGAGAAAAAGCTGGGTGTGGGCTCCATTGAAACTGAATTCATCAAAAAGCATATATGTATTTAAAATCTTTCCTGAAATTATTGTTTTGAAATCATTAAAATCAGGAAGTGAAAACCCTTCCACGGATATATTTGATATGTCAAGATTCGGAATTTCAAATTTGAATGTACCGGAAGGTTGGTCCTCTAAACTGATATCAATTTCTCCATACAAAAACCCGGCAAATGAGGGAAATGATCTCGCTTCTCCTCGCTTTGCAGTGCTACTGATAATTTTTTGGATGTTTAATCCGTTTACTCTTGCGTTGAATTCATAAACCTTTTTTGAGTTTGGATCCAACCTAATTACTCCATCCAAACCACCACTTAAAGCCGTTGCCGAGAAAGACAAATCCAGTCTGTCTGAAAAAATGGTTCGCAGAGAAGGCTTTATATCCAGATCATCAATGAATAACACTTCCCTTCCATCAACCATAACACTTATATTTTTAAAGGAAAAATTCAGGAATGGAGAAACGTTAACTTTCTCTGCAGAAATATCGTATGGGGTTTGCTTATTGATCGACCTTATAATCAAATTACCGAGATACTCTGATGGAAATGTCGAATATAGAAATATCAAAAAGAATATTAAAAAGAAGGCAAGATAACCTATCGGTTTTGAATATTTAAACTTTATAATTTTATTTTTCATCAAATCACCTTTTTAAAGTCAAAAGTAGAAATTCTCATAGTAACATCCATGAGATCGGGATTATCAAATTTTGTTCTAATTCTCAGGTCAGAAACCTTAAGAAAGCTCGACTTGGCTTGTATATCATACAATACATCAACGAAATTCTTCAACGATACTCTCTTAACATCAACATTAATACTATTTTCATCAAAAAGGTCCTCTGAACCCGGTGTTCTAGAATTTGTATCCCTTATAGAAAAGTTTTTTCTTTCAATATTTCGTGCCACCAAAATCCTCTCTACAACCGATATCAAGGCCTCGTCCTCTTTCTTTATTCTGCTAGCTATAATACTAATCTTCTTCTTCGAATCCAAATACTCAGACCTAAGATCATTCACGTCAACCAATTGCATCTGAAGCTGTTCTACCTCTTTGCTCAAATTTGATGTTCCCGAGTTTATGGAATGAAATATAAGATATAAGACTAAAACTGAAAATATGGCAATGCCAAGAATTATAGCTTTTTGATCTCTCTCGGAAGAAGCCATACCAATCAGCTTGACCCTTAGATCGGAGACTTTCCCCCTTAATTCCATTATTCGAGATTTTATTTCAACCATCTAACCGCTTGTCTTTAAAAGTATTGATATTTCAAACTTAGTACCACCATTAACCGCATTACCAGTTGAATTTCTGACAACTTTTTCAAACATTCCCGACCCATCAAGCGCCTTCTCGATCTCTGCAACCTCCTGATAAGATTCGCATCGTCCCAGAAGTTTAACAGTTTTATTACTATCAAACCTGACTTCATCTATTGTTAGCCTTAAACTTTCGGGGATACTTAGCGAGATATCACGCAAAATATCCAGTGGAGTTTGTCCCCGACCTATAACTTCCAATATCTCCAGATCCTTTCTTAATTTATTAACCTCAGAATTCATGAACTCAACTGGTCTTGGAATCACCTTAACATCGGGGAACGTTTCATTTACCACCTTCTTAATTTCAGACTGAATTCTGTTCGACTGGTCTTTAAGCTCAAAGTATCTGGAACCGGTTTGATAGAATAATAATAATAATAATAAGCCGAACAATGCGGCTGGAACGTAGAATGCCTTTCTTAATTCTGTATCTTTAGATACATATTTAAACTGGTCCTTTCTCAGGTTAAACATTCCTCTTGATATCTCCGATCCATAAAGTGCTAGGACATAAGATTTGGAAAAATAAGGTGTTCGCTCAATTCCCAGTTCTGGAATCACAAGCCTGCTAACGTCTCTATTTAATTCCTGTTTTACAAGGTCAACCAGTTTTTGATTAGCAGATAAGGAACCTGTAATCAACATGCTCTTTATCTCTGTTTTCAGCTCGACCTCAAAAAATTTAGCGGTCTTCTTAATTTCTGAGATAAGAAAATCACTTCCAACCGTATTAGTATCTTCTCCCGCATTCTCCAATTTGCTGGAGAGCAAATTGGTATTATCAATCGAAGATGACCTTACCCTCCTTAAGCCATTTTCATCAAAAACAGAAAAGGAAATCTCCCCTGGCTCAATATCGATTAAGAGTGCAGGCCTTTTGTCCGGTATCTGGTCGTTGATGGAAGCATAGGCCAACGGTCCGTATGTCAAGACCTTTGGATCTATGTCAGTAGAATTCAACTCCTCCAAATATCCTGATACTGCATTCTTTTCGTACATACAAATTATTACTTCACTTTTCTTTGTTAATTTAGCTAAGTGATAGGAATGAATTTTGTCGTCCGGATTAAAAGTTGATAAATTATCCAGTTCGAATTTGTAAACCTGTTCAATTTTCTTAATATCACTGAACGGGAATTGAAGGACCCTTATCGTTACAGGTGGTTTTGGTACGGACACGCATATGTTGTTTACCGGCAAGTCCTCTTGCAGGAAAAAATCTTTTATTTCGTCACTACTTACTTCCTTACTAACCGTCGGTTTGAATTCGAGCGTTCTCAAAAGCGAAGTCTGTCTTAGACCCCTCTTAATAAGTGTCAAGTAGGCGGTATCTTCTTTAAAATCTATTCCTAAAAATTTTCCGTACATTTTTTAAGTAACTTACTTAAAATAACATCAAAATAACTCTAAAGTAAACAAAATTTAATGTCAACAACTATAATTACAAGGAAACTGTTCTCATTAATGTCAACACCTGCACACTTTCCACGCCACTAGAGAGCAAGGTTTTAACACATTCATCGCTTGTAGCACCGGTAGTAAATACATCATCCAACAATAAAACCAACTTTCCAACTATCTTCACGTTATCCGGTACCCCAAAAGCCCCCTTCACATTCCTTCTCCTGCCCGTCCTGTCTTTAAACTCAATCTGAGGTTTCGTTTCCTTAATTTTTCTCAATGAATAAGGGTCAAATACAGCTCCTATTTTTTTCGTTAAAGATTCTCCGATAATAACCATATGATTAAACTCCCTTTCTCTTAACCTCTTCAGGTGCATTGGTACTGGTATAACTATATCAAATTCATCGAAGACCTTTGGAAAATGTTCGAACAATAGATCGGAAAACAACGGCCCTATCCTTAGCTCCCCTTGATACTTATACCTATGCAGTGCATGCCTCAAAGCTCCATCATAAGATGCAAGAGACCTTGCACATTTATACTGCGCCTGGTTCAAAACACACTCCCCACACAGGTCTTGGGGTTTAAACTCACTTCTATCCACTGATCTGCTTTTTAACGGAATGCCGCACTTCTTGCAAACCACACTTTCATCTATGAATTTAATCTCCGAATAACATATGGGACATAAGTTTCCCCTGTCGATCAAATTGCCGCATAAGCCACATGTGCATGGAAAAATTTTATTTAACAAACTTTCCATAAAATCAAATTAAGCTTGAAGGAACCCCAAAACTACAAATGATTTAAATTCTCATAGGCATTATTACAGATATATAGTTGTCGTTACCAACAGCACTAATTGTAGCAGGGCTTAATTCGTCGGTTAAACCCAGCCTTATGTTATCTTCCTCTATAACCTCTATTGCCTCAATAAAATATGTGGAATTAAAACCTAACTCCAATGGGCCTCCCTCAAAATCTATTTCTAAACTCTCTTCGGCTTCCCCAACTTCTGGAGATATGGATGATAAAACCATAACCCCCGAATCAATTTTCAGCTTTATACTCCTTGTCTTTTCTGAAGAAAACAAAGAAACCCTTCTCAGAGCATTTAATAACCCCCTTCTTCCTATTGATATATTAAAAGAGGAACTTTCCGGAGTAACTTGTTTATAGTCAGGAAAATCAGCATCTATTAACCTTGATACCAGCACTACGTTCCCGCTCTTGGCATAAAAAGCATTCTTTCCAAACCCCATAGCAACTTCTTCTGAGAGTTTTATTATTTTTCTGAGTTCACTAACCCCTTTCCTTGGAATAACAACACCTTTTTCAACCACAATCTCATTATCAACTTCGCTCTCTACCATAGACAAACGATGACCATCTGTTGCCACCAGCCTGATCCTACTCTCACCAACCTTTTCAAAGTAAATACCTGCAAGGTTTCGTCTCAATTCATCCTGAGAAACAGCAAATATCGTTTTGTTTATCATATCATCAAATACTGTACTATTAATTATTGATAATGAATCAGAAGCCATTTCAGGCCTTTGTGGAAATTCTTCAGAGGAAAGCCCTGCTATCTTAAAAGTGGAATTTCTTGTAGAAATTTCAACCCAGTTATTACCAATATCCCCTATCTTCACTTTATCGTCTTCAATCTCCCTTAAAATCTCAAACATCTTTCTTGCAGGTAGAGAGATGCTACCCTGCTTTTTTACTTCACACTCAACCCATATGCTCATAGTAGTTTCAAGATCCGTAGATGTAATATTAATTTTATTGTCAGAAGCTAAAATCAAAACATGCGAAAGTATCGGCATCGTCGCCCTTCTTTCAGATATTCCCTGCAGCAAGCCCAGATTTTTGGTCAGTTCTTCAACACTGGCAATAAACTCCATAATATATCTCCTAACTTAAGAATTTAATAATATTTAAATAGTAGTAATAGTAGTAGTATAAAAAACTGTGGATAAATTATCTAATTGTTTCTAATCATAGAAATTTATAGGTTGATGAAATTGTTGAAACGTGTTTTTTTCTAAACAATTAATCCACAAGATTTTAAACTGATTTTCCATCTTTTAGTTTCTTAAACAATTTATTAACAGTCTTTTAATAGTTTATCCACCACGTAAATTTTCAATCTTTCTTGCGATTGTACTGATAGACATTCTAACTTCGCTGTCTTTGTCCAGTAGTTTATCGATCTTTCTGACCGCGTGAATCACTGTGGAGTGATCTTTTCCACCGAATTGATCACCGATTTCCGGAAAAGAAGAACCGGTGTATTTTCTGGATAAGTACATTGAAATCTGCCTGGGCAGTACAATTCTTCTTTGTTTTTTACCAGATTTGAGATCTTGTACCGTAAGTTTGAAGAAGGTTGCAACTACTTTTTGTATATCCTCGATAGATAGGGAGATTGTGCTGTTTTCCTTGGATATATTTTTTAGTACTTCTTGGGCGAGGTCGATTGATATTTTGGAATTCAACAGTTCTGCATAGGCAATTATATTTGTCAGGGCTCCTTCCAGTTCTCTTATGTTGGTGGTTGAGTACTGTGCTATAAGAGTTGCCACGTCGTCTGGAATAACTAATCCTTCTGATTCGGCTTTCTTCTTTACAATAGCAATTTTGGTTTCTGTTTCCGGTGGTTGTATATCGGTTAACAGGCCCCATTCAAATCTCGATCTTAACCTTTCCTCCAGGTAAGACATTTCTTTGGGAGATTTATCGCTTGTGAGAACAATTTGTTTTTTTGATTCGTACAATGTATTGAAGGTGTGAAAAAACTCCTCTTGCGTGCTTTCTTTACCTATAAGGAACTGTATATCATCGATCAGGAGAACATCACAACCAAACCTGTACCTGTTTCTAAACTCTTCCATCCTGTTTGCCTTAATACTGTTTATAACCTGGTTAGTAAAGTGTTCTGCAGAAACGCAACACAACCTTGCCATGTAAGACGAGTTCTTGAGTATATAATTTCCTATTGCATTTATTAGGTGCGTTTTACCTAACCCAACACCTCCGTATATGAAAAGGGGGTTGTATGACTCACCGGGTTTTTTGGCAACAGCCGTTGATGCTGCATGAGCGAACTGGTTGCTTGGGCCAACAATGAAATTATCGAAAGTGTAGTTCGGATTTACAAAACCGCTGAATGCAGAATTTATAACGGACCTTTTTTTCTTTTTTTGTTTACCTTTATTTTGTTTACTTTCCGGATTTTCCTGCTGTTCCTCTTCTTCACACACAATCTCTACGTCGATTTGTTTTGAATATAGTTCATTGATTGTTTCCTTGATAAAATCCGAGTAATGATCTATGATCCAGTTTCTTTCGAATTGGTCATTTGCACATAAACTGATCTTGTCTTCTGATTGAGATAAGAATTTTAACGGCGTGAACCAGAAAAAAACCTGTGGACTGGTTTTCTTTTTAATTCTCTCCAGCACTTGATCCCAGACTATTTCCTTATTGTTTAAGTTTTCTGTCCTTTTTTCTTTTGGCTCTGTTTTAAAATTTTCTTCTCTTTCTATAAAACTCGATTGACGACTTCTAGTAATTGGTTTGCGAGTCATCTGTTATTTTTTGCTCCTGTAAGCAAATTCTATCCACAGTTTTTCAACAGCTGTGGATAGAATTTTATGTTTTTCCTGTTGTTTTTTACCCATCCCCTGTAGGCAGATTTTTATCGTAACAGAAAGCCAAATCTGTTGTCAAGTAAATAAAAAAAGTCGTTTAGTAACGGATAGTTATAATGTGGATTTTGTTATCAAGTTTGTAGGTTAAAGCGAAAAAAAAATTTAATACAAGTACACCTGATTGGCTAGGAAACAAAATTTTTTAATAATGTAAATAGCTTACAAAATCTGGCTTAATTAAATTTTAGACGCCGATTAATTTATGAAACTGAAGCGACCTTTATTCCTTCCTTTTCATCAACTGTTGATAGCAAAAAACCACCCACAAGAAAGAAGAATACAAGAAATAGAATACTTAGCCTACTGGAGCCGGTTAATTGACCTACTATAGAAAATATGAGTGGCCCTGCTATGCCCGCAAATCGTGAGCTCATACTGTAAAACCCGAAGAACTCACCTGATTTATTTCTTGGCACCATAGAACTAAAAAGCGATCTGCTGAGAGCTTGTGTGCCACCTTGAACTGTTGCTACCATGAATGCCAAGATCCAAAAGTGCAGGTTTGTCTTCATAAAAAATGCACTGATTGAAATTAGTGTATAGACTGCCAGACCAAAATAAATTAAATTCTTAGTTCCATATAAATTAGCAAGCCTTCCAAATATAAGAGCGAAGGGAATACCCACAAACTGAGTCATTATTAATGCGCCGATTAAATGTGTGGTACTTATACCAATCTCTGCGCCATATATGGTGGCCATCTTTATAATGGTTCCGATTCCATCATTGTATATCCAAAAAGCAATTAAAAAGATGCTTAGTTCCCTGTACTTTTTTATTTCGAGAAAAGTTCTTTTTATTCTTCTGAAACTAATAAAGATAAGGTTTGAATTTGGTTGTTGATTTATTATTGGGCCGTTATTGCTTTTGGATGAGATTAGTGGAAATGAAAAAACAGCCCACCATAGAGCTGCCATTATGAATGATAGCCTTATTCCAAATTTCTGGTCAGAAAGTGAATTTATCAGGATTACGTTTAATAAGAGTAGGATACCGCCTCCCATGTAGCCGTATGCATAACCTCTTACAGAGATCTGATCAACCTTGTCCTTTGGAGCTATGTGCGGTAGCAGGGAATTGTAGAACACCTCTGAGATTGAGAAACCGATATTGCCTATCACAAACAATATGGAGGCGAAAACCCAGTCACCGTCGGATATGAAGTACAGTAACGAAGTGGCGATAACACCAATGTAAGTGAATATTCCGAGAAGTCTCTTCTTTTGGCCAATAAAATCTGCAATTGTTCCCATTATTGGGGCGATCAGAGAAACTATGAGAAGGGCAATTGCCGTGGTATATCCCCAGTATATAGTTGCTTCGTTTCCAGATAGATTCCCCGCAGCAACCTTACTGTAGTAAACAGGCAGTATTGCCGCAATTACAGTGGTTGCGAATGCTGAGTAGGCCCAATCATACAGATACCACTTAACTAGCTTGTTACTGTCAGTCATTATTCTGACTGGTTAATGTATCTTGCATTTCAAGCACCTTTGTTTTCCACATATCAACCTGTTTCTGGTAGATTTCGGTTCCATTATTTTGCTCGCTCTTTTTCAGTGGTTCAATTGGGTCACCGATATATAAAGTTACCTTTGTTCTTTTGAATTCCGGGTGTAGTGTGGACAGGGTGTTTATAGCCCCGTCAATTAAGATTGGGATCATTGGAGCACCGGCTTCGACACTCAGAATACCGGCGCCTATCTTGGGGTTCATTATATCACCCGTTAATGTTCTGGCACCTTCGGGAAACAAGCCCAATATCATTCCCTTTTTTAGCCCTCTATAGCAAAGCCTTAGCGATTCACTATAGGTTGCCGTGCTTCCAGTAGGTATAATTCTGAGCAATTTAACGGTCCAAGAAAGGGGTGGTTTGTCAAAGTATTCAACAAAAGCTGTGAACAGTAGTTTGTTTAGAATGTATCCGGGGACAATTGAATACATAATAAAGGGATCAATCATGCTTTGGTGAGTGGGACATATTATAAACGGGCCTTTCTTTGGCAGTTTGTTAATATCCCTAACCTCAATTTTAAATAGAATTTTTGCAACAGCAAAGAATAAAAGCTGAATTGTCGAGATTGCTAACCTTTTTAAAAACCCTCTGTTGAGATTGAAAATATCATCAATATTTGAAGAGGGACTTATCTCGATCACTGAGCTTATCGAGATATCATTTTCAGGTATTTTATCTAAATCTACAGGGCCTTTACTTTCTAGCCTCAATAAAATGTCGCCGATAGTTCTTATTGAAGATAATTCTTCTTCGTCAATCTTTAGACCGAATTCGGTTTCGAGTACCATGGTTATTTGAACCAGCATAAGTGAGTCCAGTCCCAGGTCAATTGATAGTTCCTGCGACGGGTGAAAAGGGCCTTTGAGATTTGTGATTTGTTTAAACCTGTTTATGAATCTTTTTGATACAGGATTTTCAAGTAATGATCTCTCTTCATTTGAGAGAGCCTTGATATCCTTTTCCCTATCCTCGGTAAATCTGTTTATAATATTTTCAATCTCGGTTCTTTTTAATTTTCCAAGTCTGGTTTTTGGCAGTTCTTCGTTGTAAATAATTAATTCATTAACATGCATATAAGACGGGAGATTCATACGAGTTTTAGCTAACGTCATTTTTAGCCTTTCTCTAATGTCATACACACCTTTGGATATCAACTCGGCCTTGTTAGGGACTATAACCAGTCTTAGTCCTTCGGTTAAACCTGTTTTGCTTGGTAGCGGGAGTATGCAGAGTTCTTTTATGAAAGGTGATTTGTTGTAAAGTTTTTCAACGTCTTCCGGATAAATATTCTTTCCCGATGCCAGCACTATTACTTCTTTTGATCGTCCGGTGATGATAACATTACCGTCTCCGTCCAATCTTCCCAGGTCGCCGGTGTGTAGCCATCCGTTTTTTAAAATCTCTTTTGTTTCCTTATCGTTTTTGTAGTATCCCTTTGTTATGTTGGGTCCTCTTAAGCATATCTCGCCATTTCCTTCAGAATCCGGGGTATGAATTTTAATTTCAGTCCCGGGGATTGGTTTTCCGGCCGTACCTTTTATGGGGTTTTCAATGTCGTTCAGAGTTGCTACCGCAGATGTTTCGGTTAATCCATAACCCTCTATGATCTTAAATCCAAGCACCTTGAAATTTTCAAACACCGAGGGCTCTAGTTTGGCCCCCCCGCTTGAAAAGAATCTGAGTTTGCTGCCGAATGTTTTGTGAATACTTCTAAAGAGATATCTCCCAGCGTTAATTCTAAGAGCTTTTATTATAAAGTTGTTGATTCTGAACAAAGCCGAGAAAATCATTCTTGGAATTATTCCCATGGACCGGACTCTGTTGAAGATTTCCTGATCAAGCAGTGTGTAGAGACGAGGTACTCCCGGGAGGATTGTGACGCCCGTTTCTCTCATTATTTGAACGAGGTCACTGCTTTTTAGAGAATGTGAAAATGTCACTTTAGCTCCTGCATACAGTGGAGTTAATAAACCCACAATGCAGGGGTATCCGTGGTGAAGAGGCAGGATGTTTAATATGTTATCATCCGGTACGACCTTAACTGTTTTTAAGATTACCTTTATGTTTTCAGATATATTGCCATGGGTTAGCTGAACACCTTTTGGGTTTCCGGTTGTACCGGACGTGAATATTATGGTCATCAGGTCGTCTCGATCAGGGGTGTTGGCCTCGAAATTATCGACCGGAGCGGAGTTCCCTATGTTGTCTTCGATCGGGACAAGTTCTATATTAAGGCCATTGTTTTCAATTGTGGATTTTAGGCTGAGCATGTGTTCGTTATCTACGAGAATCGATTTTGAGTCTGAGAATTTTAGCAGGTCTAGGATATTTTCAGGTAAAAGCTGTATGTCGAACGGAATTATAACTCCGCCCAAAAAGTGTATGGCAAGATAAGATATTACCCAGTTCGGGTTATTATCCGCGTAAAGAGCAATGTGATCGCCCTTTTTCAATCCTAGTTTGCTAAGTTTAATGGCTGTATTTAAGCTTTTATTCCAGAGTTCGTTATATGTGAGATTCTCATAACCGCTCTCAGTTTTTATTTGAAGGGCGATGTGGTTTTTGTATCTTTCAGAGTTTTTTTTAATTTCGTTAATTAGCATTTACATTCACCTTTTATAATTTAATACCTTGAGGCATGAGCGAGTGACCGCATCCGCGGTATTGCCAATCTTGCCCTTGATCCTTTTTGATACAACAAAGGTAGGAGGCTGCAGTACCAGGCCTAGGATCATTGCTGAGTATAGCTCGGGATTATCAATGTTAATTTCATTTCTTTTCACTGCTATTTTTATTAAATCGGTAACCAGGTCAAAGGGGTTTAGACCCGGGTCGATTTTTCTACTTTTAGAAAAATTGTATTTGGAAAGCAAAATGAATGAAAATTTAGTTTGGTCTTCATCGAATAGTTTATAGAATAATTCTACCGCGGAGCCGAGCTTGTCTGGAAAGGCAAGCCCACAATTTAATATGTTTCTGAGCTTTTTACCAAAGATTTCAACCTCTCTTTTATAGAGTTCCCAGGCCATTTCTTCTTTGCTTTTATAATGTCGGTACAGGGCTCCCTCGGAGCATTTTGATTTGGATGCGATCTCTTTTATTGTAACCTGTTTAATTCCGTATGAAGCAAATAGCTGGATGGCCGTTTTCTCTATGGATTCCAGTTTCGTAATTGGTTTTGACATTAGTTTCTTATAATTAATGAGTGAATATTCACTTATAATATATTCAATTATTTATTATGTCAAGCATACGGAAATGAGAAATATTAAAATATAGAGCTTAATGGTAATTATTACCACCTAGTAATCACTTGAAATTAAGATCAGTTTGTGAGATAATTAATTCCTTAGATCTTAAAAGTGGAGGCTAAGAAATGCTAAGTAAAGAAGTTGAAAAAGCTATAAACAATCAGATAAAGAACGAGTACTACTCTTCATATATATATCTTTCAATGGCAGCTTATTGTGAATCGATAAATATGCAGGGTTTTGCAAAATGGATGAGAACGCAGAGTAATGAAGAGATGAAGCACGCGATGAGACTTTTTGATTATGTAATTGATCGTGATGGTCGTGTGGTTTTACAGTCAATTCCCAAACCTCCACTAGACTTTGAGTCACTTGCCAAAATTTTTCAGCAAGTTCTTGATCATGAAAGGGAAGTAACCAGTATGATAAATAAACTATATGAGCTTGCAATAAATGATAATGATCATGCTACTTCTGTGGAGCTTCAGTGGTTTATCTCCGAACAGGTCGAAGAAGAGAAGAGCGCTAAGGATATACTGGAAAAACTGAAATTGGCTGGAGACGACCCCTCTGCATTACTTATATTAGATCATCAGCTTTCGGAGCGGGCAGTTGAGTAGATACGGTTAAGTATTAATTCTCTGGTATTTCCCAGAATCTATACTCAAGCCTTCTTCCCTCTGTGTAAAATGAGCAAAGGTAGCCCTGTTTAGGGGTAAAGGAGTCAAATGTATATGGTTTCCCTGGAAGGTATTTTATTTCGAGCTCGTTTTTATCTGATAGCATAGGCTTAAAAGGGCTTTTCCTCAGGGAAATACTCTCTCCCTTGAATTTGTAGTATGCCTCGAGAAGTGTCCACCATTTTGTGAAAAAAGTTTTTTTGCTATTTCCATCTAAGGATATAAACCGCCTTACGACCTCTTGGGTCGATGATCTGGCAACAATTTCACTTGCTTTTTTTATATATCTAATTCTTTCTATATCAATGCCAATATTATAACCTTGAATAAAAGCGTAAATAATGAAGTCACCGGAGTGTGAAAGATTAAAATTTAATTTGTGCTTTCCATTTTCAAGGGAGGGCTTACCAAAACGATTATAATTAAAGGTAATATCATTCGGCTTTTTATCTTTTATATAATAATTACCTAAAAGTAATCTAAGTAAAGCTCTTGAAGCTATATGTCTGTGGTTTACGTCTTTTATGTTAATCCTATCTATTTTTTTTATTTCATCCGTTGATAATATTTTTTTTAGGTAATTAATTCGCTTTTTATTTTCCTCCAAAGAAGCTATCCAGAAATGTATTTCGTTATTTTTTAGCTCAACACCTTTTGGGCTGTTTCCCCAGTTAATTATTTTCGTATCAAACATAGTTATAATTATTCATATTAAATTAATTCTTTTAATCAAATAAGTCGATAGACAGGGTTATAGCTTAATGAAACTTAATGTGAAAAGAATATTACAGTTTTTACTGATTTTGGTGGTATTTTCATCTGTAGCTGATTCGAATAGCAGATCTTATTCAAGTGAGGTTTCTATTCCGCCCGTTTCGGTTTTTTCCGATCTTGATGGAACATGGGAAGGCAACTTCATAGGATACGATTTAAAGGGGAATATTCTTTATAAAATCAAGGTCCGTCAAATTTATAAGACCGTTAACAGGACAACTCAATCAGTTGAAATAGAAGATACACTTTCAAATGGTGAAGTTATTAGGGGGAAAGGGAGGAACATTGCCGATATTAAATCAGACGGTTCTTTGGAACTAAAATGTATAGTCGAAAAGTCAAACGGTGATAGAGTTGACCTTATTGGAAGGTTAACGGAAGGACCGGGTGGTGAAAAAAAGTTAATCTGGTATTCAATGGATGACAACAAACAAGAGATGTTTGTTGAAGGTGTTGAGAAAAGTGGTGAGGAGACTTTCTATACAATAAGTGGAATGGGCATTTACGGTAACACAGCAGTTCTAATGAAAGGTAGGTATAAAAAAGTTGAGTAGTGATTTCTTAAATTTAAGTTGAACATTTAAATACATATATCCAGGTCTTATTTTTTATCTGTTTCATCCCTATTTTTTCTTAATACGTATTTACTTCTACTCATGTTATCAATTTCAAGGATCTATAGCTCCGCTATATTGGGAGTTGACGCATATCTGGTGGAGGTTGAGGTCGATATATCTCTGGGATTACCTCAGTTCTCTACAGTTGGCCTGCCGGAGGGGGCAGTAAGGGAAAGCAAGGAGAGGGTGAAATCGGCAATAAAGAATTGCGGTTACAATTTTCCAAACAGAAAAATTACTGTAAACCTGGCCCCTGCCGATATAAGGAAAGAGGGTTCTGCGTTTGATCTTCCTATCACTGTGGGAATCTTGGTTGCAACGGAGTTGATTAAAAATGATGGTATCGGAAATTACCTAATACTTGGGGAGCTTTCTCTGGATGGCAGAGTAAATAAGATTAAAGGAGCACTTCCTTGTGCAATCCTGGCAAGAGATATGGGTTTAAGCGGGATAATCCTACCTAGGGATAACGCCAAGGAAGCTGCGGTGGTAAATGGTATAGAGGTATTGGGCATTCAAAGTCTTGGAGAGCTGGTTGAGATTTTTTCTGGTGTGAGGAGTGTTGAGCCAACCATGGTTGATCTGAACCAGATTTTTTCTGAGGCTAGGGAGTATAAAATTGATTTCAAGGAGGTTATGGGTCAGGAGCATGTTAAAAGGGCTTTGGAAGTGGCTGCGAGCGGGGCTCATAACGTAATGATGATCGGTCCTCCCGGTACAGGTAAGACAATGCTTGCAAGGAGGCTCCCGACGATCTTGCCGGATATGAGCTTTGAAGAGGCATTGGAGACAACAAAGATATACTCCGTTTCAGGGCTTGTCTTAAACGGGTCATCGATTATTGCAACAAGACCGTTCAGGAGCCCACACCATACAATCAGTGATGCGGGTCTCATAGGTGGGGGGGCAATACCAAAACCTGGAGAGGTAAGCCTGGCCAATAACGGTGTTTTGTTCCTTGATGAGCTCCCGGAGTTCAGGAAAAATGTGCTTGAGGTTATGAGACAGCCCCTTGAGGACGGAATGGTAACTATTTCAAGGGCATTAATTTCTATAACATACCCTTCAAGCTTTATGTTGGTGGCAGCGATGAATCCCTGTCCATGCGGTTTTTTGGGTGATAAAAATAGGGAATGTACGTGTACACCACTTAAGGTTGAAAAATACCGCTCAAAGGTGTCGGGCCCCCTACTGGACAGGATTGATATACATGTGGATGTACCTCCCGTTAAGTATAAGGAACTAACGGGTGAGAGTATGGGTGAGAGTTCCCAGCCTATAAGAAGAAGGGTAAACATGGCAAGGAAGATACAGTTAAAGAGATTTTCTAACATGGAAATTCATTCAAATTCCCAGATGACACCACGGATGGTCAGAAGGCACTCTAAGCCTGATAGCGAGGGATTTAAGCTGCTTGAGACTGCAATAAATAAGCTTGGGCTGAGTGCAAGGGCGTATGACAGGATTTTGAAGGTTTCCCGCACAATTGCGGATCTGGAGGGGTTGGAGAACGTAAACGCAATTCACATATCAGAGGCTATTCAGTACAGGACATTGGACAGAAATTTTCTTTGAATTATCAATTTTAGAATTATTATAAAACGAATTAATTAAAAACTGTATAAAGTGTAAACCTGATCCTATTTTTTTCAGGAGCCGATTGCCACAAAATGGGGCTATAATATTATGAAACTTGCTTAGGTATTTAGAGCAAAAATTAAATCTTGAAGGGTATAGAGCTTAAAATGAGACAGCATACGATACTTAAATTTTTATACATCATCCTGTCAATAAATCTTCTGATACTACTAACAGTAGTGTCCTGCGATGAGAATAACAATATATTTGACGGAGGCGGTGCAGATAACGGCGATGAAATGCCGGACGGTGATGACGGGGGTCCTAACCCGACCCCGACTCTGACTATGAAACCTGTCCTCAACTTTACCGGGATGGGTATTGACTACGACCCTGAGGCCCGCTGCAGCACCAACAACTGGACAACCGATTTTCCTGTTGCATGCAGCCCGCAGGTCGCTTTTACCTGCCCTCCCACGGGCAAAACATTGGATAATTGCCCCACTATGTGCCAGAGCTGTTATGACAGTGATCTGGATACAATAAAGAATACGCTAAGCGTCGACACCATTACGATCTATCAGCCTAATTACTACATACTCACAGCGGCAAAGAAAGAGGGAGTTAAGGCCATTCTGGGACTGTTTAACGACTCTGTGGCTGCACTCGCGGCAAGGCACTGCTCAAATGCTCCGGGCACCATGTGCGTAACTGACTCAGACTGCGGTACCGGCAACACATGCATGGACAACTCGTCCGGGGATGTACATTCGGAGGATCTCCTGCTCTATGCGGCACCGGACACGCTAACAGCATGCTTAACGGAGCTTGCTTCACCACGACCCCTTGGCCTGCCTCAATGTTCTGTGAGGCAGCTGGAGCCTATATAACTCCAAATGCAGATTTTATTTCAGACGGAACTGTGATAGGAATACAGTTAGGTAATGAGGTATTAAGCTCCTCGGACCCGAGTTTGACAAAGCAGCAGGTCGTAAATGCCGCTCAGGTACTTAGGAACGCAATAAATAACTCAACGGATAGTTTGCCCAATATACCGATTGTAGTTTCTCTTGTCGTCGGAAACGAACAGAACTTTTGTGATAGCGGCGCACCCCCTAAGGGCGTAGACTATATTGCGGCCCACCCGTACTGCGACTTCGTAGCAAGCGTCCCTCCCATGTGGCCTGACGAAGCGGGTAATACGGCTAGCATGGCAGCCTCAATGTGCTGGTCGCAGGTAAAGAGTTTATTTGAGGATAATGCGCAGATGTTCTGCGGAGCCGACAACACCTATATTGGTGAGACCGGCTATAACACCGGATGCCCAATGTCTATGGGTGAATCGACTCACCTTACAGTCGCTCCCCTCTTTATTG
>JAZGCJ010000261.1:0-46561 GCA_036476895.1 Thermodesulfobacteriota bacterium | reverse complement strand
TTTCAGAATTGATTTTCGTAATTTTTTGAATGCCCGTTTAAACCCTTTCCTTCTGGAAAAGGTTTTATTTGGGTAGAATCTTGGCAGATAGGTAACAGATTACACAGGGCACTTGTGTTACACAATTTTGGTCAATCTAATAAACTATTTTTTAAATAACTGCAATAATCACAATGTTTGTTTAGTTCAGGAATTGATTCGGAATTCAGACATTCATAGGAATTAAATACAATACCTTCAACCCAATCCGAATTTCCGATATAAGAAATTAAAGTTAAATCGAAATCCAGTTTTTTATCAAACCTATCTCTATCTTTGAATGCGTTTGCATATACAAAGTATGATGTATCTGAGACTTTGTAGTTATTGTTTTTTAATAGCCACTGATAAATTTCTATCTGTCGTTTATAAGTAGCATGGTGTGGTTTATCTAATGCAACTATCTTTTCATGTATACTTGTAGACTTGTAATCGACTACAATGTATTCCCCTCTATTATTTATCCAAAGATCGTCTATTGCACCAAAAACTAATAAATTTGTGGGTACGTGCAGATATTTAATACCAGTGAAGTTATTACGCCAATTTTCAAGATCACAGTGCTTAGCGAGTTTTGCATCAACTCCATATTCAACCTGAATCGGGTGCTGTTTCCCTTCATTCCTGTAAGAATCGAATTCGTTCTTTAATAAATGATCAACTGCACTGTTTAAAGGAAATGGAAACCCCGGTGGCCTAGAAATCCCCAGTCTCCTATCTAAATAAAAACATCTCGGACATTCAACAAAGAGTTCAAGCTTAGATCTGCTAATTTTAAACGGGTTATCGGAATCGGGAACATATAGTCCTCTGGTTTTTTTGTATTCAGACATTAGATGTAAGATCAAATATTATTTTTTTAATTTATTATTGTTTTTCAACCAATGCCACTGTCATAGCTAAGAAGGTTTTATAAGCAGAATTTTGTAATTTGCAATAATCATTATACAAAATTCTCAGTTTTTATTCATTTTATATTTACGATTAATTCAAATCTTAATAAAAAATAGATGAGCTTTAATAATAGGAAGTCCATTTTTTTATTGCTCTAGATGAGAATGTCGGGGGGAATATATTAATTAGCTGAAAAGTGCTTAATTATATACTTCTTCCGATCGCTTCGGCGACCGGGCCGGCCTTTTTCATTAAATCTTCAAACTTTCTGGGTTTTAATGATTGGCCGCCATCACTAACAGCATCTTCAGGCCTGTTGTGGACCTCAAGTATTATTCCATCAGCTCCTGCGGCAATTGAAGCAAGTGTCATAGGGGTTACATATTGCCAGTATCCGGTGCCGTGGCTAGGGTCGGTAAATACGGGAAGGTGTGTCTTTTCCTTTAAAACTGGAACAGCGTTTAAATCAAATGTGTTCCTTGTGGCAGTTTCGAAGGTTCGGATTCCTCTCTCACACAGCATTACTTGATCGTTGCCTTCAGAGATTATGTATTCTGCACACATTAAAAATTCATTTATTGTTGTGGACATTCCCCTCTTCAGCAAAACGGGTTTGCTAGATTTTCCAACACGTCTAAGAAGTGCATAGTTTTGTGAGTTCCTTGCACCAATCTGTAAAACGTCTGCATACTGTTCTATAAGCTCAAGATCTTCCGGGTCCATAACTTCAGTTACAATCGGCAACCCGGTTGCTTCTCTTGCTTTTGCAAGAATTTTTAAACCCTCTTCTCCCAAACCTTGGAAGCTGTATGGAGAAGTTCTGGGTTTGAATGCACCACCTCTTAGCATTGAAGCACCCGCATCCTTAACTGCAAAAGCTATTTCCATTAGTTGATCTTCACTTTCAACCGAACAGGGGCCTGCAATTATGGGGATTTTTCTGTTACCAACTTCAACTCCAGCTATATTAAAACAAGAAGATTCTTCCTTTACCTCGCGACTGGCAAGCTTATAGGGCTGAACAATAGGAACTACTCTTTCAACACCTTGCAGCTGTTTTAAATTTTCAGCATGATGTGGTTTTCCTCTATCGTCACCAACAACACCAATTACGGTTCGAAGAACCCCTTCTATCGGATGTGATTTGTATCCGAGTTCTTCAATTGTTGATTTTACCTTTTCAATATCTTCTTTTGTAGCACCACTTTTCATTACCACAATCATGGTTAACTTCCCCCAATGAAACAATAAATTGATAAAGAACGCAAGAATACATGAATGCTATTTGTTGTCAATAAGTAATAATAGATAGGTTTATTTTTGATCTGTATACTGGATAGTGTTGACGTAATTTATTAATTTTTCCGGATTTGATATCTAAAGTTATCGAACTATTGATTATGGTTGTCAACTTCGGGATAATATAAAACTTTAACACGGGGCGGATGGCGAAATTGGTATACGCGACGGCCTCAAAAGCCGTTGGGCTTGCGCTCGTGGGGGTTCGAGTCCCCCTCCGCCCATATACACAAGACAAAAAAAGGGAAGAATCAGCCGTTCTTCCCTTTTTATATGAATTGTTATATGTACTCAATATCTCGACATTTCAGGATCGAACTTCTCAGCCCATTCGTCGATACCGCCTTTAAGGTTTAATACATTTTTAAAACCCTTTTCCTTGAGAAGGGTGGCGGCTTTCATACTTCTGCCACCATGATGGCAGTGTACAACAATATCATCTTCTGGATTTAGTTCATCAGTTCTACTATCAAGTTCACCCAGTGGAATAAGTGTTGAACCTTCTATATTGCATATTTGATATTCATGAGGCTCTCTTACATCTACAAGCACAACATTTCCGTTTTTGTTTCTTAACTCATTAAATTCTTCTACGGTCATTTCTTTTACTACTATGGATTCCCTGTCGCCGATGACTTCTTCTTCCAATTCACCTCTTCCAATACCGCAAAATTCTTCATAATCGATTAGTTTATTGATGGTAGCATTTTCACTGCATATAGGGCAATTGGGATCCTTGTTGAGTTTTAATTTTCTAATCTCCATATCTAATACTTCGATAAAAAGAAGTTTTCCAACTAGTGGTGTTCCTTGGCCGATAATTAGCTTTATTGTCTCTGATGCCTGTATTGTCCCAACCACACCTGGCAAAATTCCCAATACCCCACCTTCGGCACAGCTCGGAACTAATCCGAGTGGTGGGGGTTCCGGATAAAGACATCTGTAGCAAGGACCTTTTTTTGCATCGAATACACTAACCTGACCCTCAAAGCGAAATATACTTCCATATACATTGGGTTTTCCTAAGAGAACACAGGCATCATTGACCAAATATCGTGTCGCAAAATTATCGGTACCGTCGACAACAATATCGTAATCCTTGATGATATCCATTGCATTGTCAGAAGTTAGTCTAGTGTTGTAAGTGGTTACATTTATATCTGAATTTAGTTGTTGTAACCGTTCTTTAGCCGATTCCACTTTGAGCTTTCCCAGGTTATCTTCACTGTGGATTATCTGCCTCTGCAAGTTGCTAAAATCTACCACGTCAAAATCAAGAATTCCCAAGTGTCCGACACCAGCAGCAGCCAGGTATAATGCCAAAGGGGAACCAAGCCCGCCTGCGCCAATACACAAAACCTTTGAAGCCTTTAGTTTCTCTTGTCCATCAATACCCACTTCCGGCATGATTAAGTGTCGACTGTATCGACTTAGTTCTTGTTTTGATAGCGCCATAAAATTAACCTTCCCTTCAAAAATTAAGGATTATAAACTAAAACAAAACAGATTTGTTATCAACCTTAAGTTATAAATTAATAAGTTTATATTAAAGTTCAACTATAGACTTAAACAATTTATATTTAAATTGATTCAATAACTTCATTGTGTTGTGATATTCGGGATCAAGTATATTACTATAATGCTAAATGTTAAAAAGTACAGAAAAGAGTTTCCGGTTACAGAATCTTATATTTATCTCGATCATGCCGGTGTTTCACCAATACCTCTGAGAGTAAAAGATACTGTTCAAAGCCTGTTAACTGAATACTCGGAGCAAGGAGTTTTTGCTTACGAAAAATGGATGGATCGGGTTGAGGATGTAAGAAGTGATTTTAGTTTTTTTCTTGGATGCAGGAGCGAGGAGATAGCATTTGTAAAGAGTACATCACACGGAATTTCGCTAATAGCCAACGGTCTTCAATTTAATGAAGGAGACAATATCCTGATTTATGAAAAGGAGTTTCCATCTAATGTTTATCCATGGTTAAACCTGGAGAAGAAAGGGGTAGAGATAAGAACTTTGTCTTTTAGAAATGGGAAAGTGGAATTGGAGGATATCAAGAATGGAATCGATAGTAAAACCAAAATGATTAGCATTAGTTCTGTTCAACACTCCAATGGTTTTAAAGCCGATTTGAGAAAATTAGGAGAATTCTGCAAATCCAAAAATATATATTTCTTTGTAGATGCAATTCAAAGTCTTGGTGTAGAACCAATGGATGTGCGAGAGTTCAATATCGATTTTTTAGCTGCTGACGGTCATAAGTGGTTATTAGCCCCTGAAGGGACCGGGATTTTCTATTGCAAAGAAGAGTTGTTAGGTGAGATTAACCCCGTATTGATAGGTTGGAATAGTGTTGTTAATGAACGGGAATACGATAAGATTAATTTTACGCTTAAGGATGATGCAAGGAGATTCGAAGAAGGCTCTCTAAATATAATAGGGATCTTGGCACTTGGTCAATCATTAAAGTTTCTTCTTGAGGTCGGGATAGAAAATATTAATAAGAGGGTTTTAAGTTTGGGTTCACTTGTTATTGAAAAGGCAGAGAAAGCCGGTTTTATAGTAAGAACACCTGAAAATATTGAGGAAAGGGCTGGGATTATTTCCTTCGGATCAGAATTTGATCCGTCTGAGATTAGGGAGAAATTATTTAAGGACAATGTGCTTATTAATTATAGAGATGGAGCTCTAAGGGTTGCCCCACATTTCTACAACACGGAAGAGGAGATTGAACTTCTTTTTAATAAAATAGATGTTATTGTCAAGGAGTTAAAAGATTAATGTGTCGACACAGATTTTAATTAAGCATTTAATATATAAAATAATTTGAAATTATTCATCTTTTTTGATAGTTATAAATATCTGTCTTGGTTCAATATCCTCTAGTATTAAGTCTTGAGGGAAAGATATATCAGAATCCGATATATATATTTTGTGTTTACCTGTTTCGGGTTTAGGAATCTTAAGAATTGCCTTGATCTCATTTTCATTTAGGAAGAAGAAATCTCTTCTGGGTGCTATGAAAGTTACTGAAATCCCTTTCGGATTTATTTCAGTAATCTCCAGCTCCTCAGGCAAGTTTGTGTGTTTTATGGGAATAGTAAAACTTCTATAAACCAGCATGGATTCTTGTACAAACACAAACCAAAGTATAATGGCTAATAGAACGGCTATAGCTTTTTCTTTTATGTTTCTAGTTACAAGCCTGTACCATTTTCTTTCTTTTTCAGACGGATTTATTTCTTCAAAGTAATTACGAAGAACTGTTTTTAATTTGTATTTGTCGATTTTCTTAATGTCTCCATATCTGGAATAAGATATGGTTCCCTGCTCTTCAGAAGCAACTAAACAAAGAGCGTCGGTGAGCTCTGACAACCCAAGCGCCGCTGCATGTCGAGTGCCCTGAGTCTGAATTTTCAGGAAATTTTTTGATAATGGCAGATGGCAGGCAAATTTTGTTACACGACCTGATTTAATTACTGCCGCTCCATCATGTCCTGGGGAGTTTGGATCGAAGATACTCTTTAGTAAGGGTAAGCTTAATTTCCCATTTAGTTCAAATCCACCATTTAGGTATCTGTTGATGGTATTTATACCTGGCAACACAATTATTGCCCCGATTTTATTTAGGGAGAAATCATTTAAAGTAGACGAGATAATATCTATATCCTCTATGTATGAATATTGTTCATCGTCTTTAATACGATCATTCCTCTTCGAAAATAATGACGAGAACTTTGTAGAAGTTGTTTCAAAAGAATTTTTTAGCTTTTCTGGTATTTGTTCAAAGAAGTACCTAAGCTCTTCTTGGAAAATAACTATTAACGCTATTACAAACACAGCAAAAAAGCCGTGAAGAAGAGATGTTGTTAAAACCAGGTTAAATTGTCTTGCTAATAAATAAACAGCTCCAATAACTAAGATTCCAAATATTATATAATTTGCTTTTCTGGCTTTGAACCATATTAGAATCAGATATATAAGAAGGGATATGATCCCTATGTCAATTAAATCGGATATACCCATAACGATAAAATTTTACATTTTAGGTTTAATTATAACAAAATCAGGATTTAAAAGTACTTTGTGTAGGGGAACTGGATATGACAAAAGTGCAAACATTTAAGATTTTTAATTAATTAAGATTACTCTTATGTCCATAACATTTGTATATGTCGGACCAGTTTTAAACAGGTCACTTAGAGTCTTGAAAAAATTATACGAGTCGTTTCTTGCAAGGAAATAACATGCATCCATGCCGGCTTCGCTTGCTCTCTTAACTGTAGTCCCATCGGCAAATGCGCCGGCGGCATCGGTTGGTCCGTCAGTTCCATCAGTTCCTGCACTTAATACCAATACGTTTCCTATATTTTCAATTTCAATTGCCGCTGCCAATGCAAACTCTTGATTTCTTCCTCCTAAACCATCGTGTTCAATGGAGACGGTTGTTTCTCCACCCGAAAGTATACACGCCGGTATATTGATAGGATTACCGGTACTAATAATTTCTTTTACTATAGCAGTATGAACTTTCGCAACATCTTCTGTTTCACCTTCTATGAAACTTGATAATAGTACTGTTTCAAATCCGAGTTCTACGGCTTTCTCTTTTGCTCCCAACAAAGCTTGTATATTTGATCCTATGATTATATTGTGGGTATTTTCAAAGCAAGGATGCTGAGGGTGAGGTATTTGTTCATTATTTTTCTGTTCAAAATAGCTCTTAATCGAGTTGGGAATACATTCGTTAAGTCTATATTTATCTATTATTTTATAACAATCTTCTGTGCAGGATGTATCTGGTGCAGTTGGACCAGAAGCTATTATATCTAGATCATCCCCGATTACGTCTGATAAGATTAAAGATATTAATGTTGATGGATATGCTAAATGGGCTAATTTCCCACCTTTTGTATTTGATAGCTGTTTTCTAATTATATTGATTTCGTGTATTTTAGCTCCACATTTTAATAATTCATCTGTAAGCTTTTGTTTATCTTCCAACGTTATAGGTTCGGGGGGGGCGGGCAAAAGAGCTGAACCACCGCCCGATATTAGACAAAAAATAAGGTCTTTTTCGTTTGTTTGTTTCAGCAGATCTACAATTTCATATGTTCCTTTAACCCCAGATTTGTCTGGAACTGGATGGGAAGCCTCGATTACTTTTATATTCTCTAATGGCAGCGAGTGGCCGTATTTAACATTTATGATACCACCTGTGATCATGGTGCCTAATACTTCTTCTAACCCTTTTGCCATGGCAGCAGATGCCTTCCCCATTCCGATTACATAAATATTGTTATAATTGACTAGGTCAAAATCATTCCCATTAACTATAAGTTTATGCCCATTTCTTCTAACATATTTTTTTATAGCCACTACTGGATCGACCTGCTTCAGGCCATGATAAAAAATCTCTTTTGCATACTCTCTTAATTGATCCAATTTAATAAATCCTTAAGTTAAACATATAAAAAGATTTGGCAGAGAGGACTTAATTTAATAAATTGTTAAATATATTATGTGCAATTTTATTTATACTTACGAATTTTTTAAACTATAAATGATGAAATATTTTGCTTACGGATCAAATATGAACTTTAGGAGGATGAGGTTTAGGAATGCCAACTATAAAAATATGAGGCGGGCTAGACTATACGGATACAGGTTGAAATTCAACAAGTTATGTTCATCCAATCCCTCAGAAGGTTTTGCTAATTTGGTGGTAGATCCAAATGGAATTGTTGAGGGAGTATTATATGAGATGAAGATGTCTGACATAATTAGTTTGGATAGATTCGAGGGTTTTCCCAATCAATACATCAGAATATATGTTAAACCGGTTTTTAACGGTGGAAATGGAGTAATTTCAGTTACTTATATTGCTAATTCAATAATGGTAAAGGATGGGTTGCTCCCTTCAAAATCTTATTTAAGTAACCTTCTGCAGGCGAAAGATTTTCTTTCGGATCAATACTATTCAAAATTGCTTAAGCATAATACTTATGACTAGTGTTAAAGATGGTCTAAACAATTTAATATATGGATCAGGAGTGAAATTATGAGAAAAATTTACAGGTCTGATACCGATAAAAAGATAGCCGGGATATGCTAGGGACTGGACGAATTGCTGTCTTATGATTCAACCATCATAAGGCTAATTTTTGTTTTTATTACAGTACTTACAGGTCTTGTTCCTGCTATAGTTGCGTATATTGTAGCATGGTTAATAATTCCGGTGAAAGGTAATGATGTTGTTGAAAATATAGATAACAGTGAATAATTTTCAAACATCTGATTATTTGATATTATTAATCCTGTTTCCATAGGTGAGTTTATTACTACTTTTGTATTAACTACTATACAGTACTAAAGTCCAATTGAAGTTATTGGTATAACACATGAAAATTATTGCAGGATGGGAAAAAGTCTCAAAATTTTCTTAAATCGGAGGCACGAATCCCTTGAGTTTTAATCAATTTAAGAGCTTGGAAAACTTGGTATCGTTTGAGTTTGACCTTCAGCCCAACTCTTTCTATCTTATTTCTTATAATCCTAATAATGAATTGGTCGAGTTTGTTTATCCAAATCTAGTTAAGGGAAATCTCATACCTTTGGATATAAAAAATCCAATCATTAAATGTATGAACGAGAAAAAGCCTTTCTATACTAACAATTATTTAAGCGAAAAAGGATTAGCGTCGATCGATTGCCTGCTAAGCATGGGAAAAAGTAATATAAAGAAGATGATGGCTTATCCATTTCAACTAAATGAACATACTATATCTGCAATTCTTCTCCTAAGGAGAGAAACCAGAGATAATGCCTATTTCCCTGACTTTGATGATACTGACTTTAAGAAAACTAGTATAATAATCAATAATTTATTTGACCTGAAGCTAGCAGAAACTGCATAATTATTACTTAATGCGATATTCCGAACTGGCCGAGATTGCAGCAAGGGTTTCTGGCAATATTTTATTAAGTAATCTGGGTAAAGTTAAAAAAATAGAACACAAGTCTAAGCACAATCTTGTTACAGAAATAGATAATCAGTCTGAAAAATCTATAATAGACATTATCAAGCGATATTATCCTAAACATTCTATCTTTGCTGAAGAATCGGGAAAGGACGAACATGAATCAGACTTTCAATGGATAATTGATCCATTGGATGGGACAACAAACTATGCTCATTCATATCCCTTTTTCTGTATATCAATTGCATTTAGTATCAACTCAGAATTAGTAGTTGGTGTTGTTTATGATCCTGTAAAGGATGAAATGTTTAAAGCCGAGAGGGGAAGGGGTGCGTTTTTAAACGATAATGAAATATCTGTTTCGAAAGCTCGTTCTCTAAATGAAAGCAATGTGTCTACAGGATTTTTGCATGATGAAGAATGGATGATTGATGAAAATTTAATACATTTCAGCAATTTTATTAAAAGAACAAGAGCTGTGAGAAGGGATGGGTCCGCTGCACTTGATCTTTGCTATGTGGCATGCGGAAGGTTTGATGGTTTCTGGGAAATTGGGTTGAACCCTTGGGATACATCCGCTGGGTATCTAATTGTAGTTGAGGCTGGTGGAAAGGTTACGAATTTTAATGGTGATCTGTTCGATATTAATGAAAAGGAGATTCTTGCATCTAATTCTATTTTACATTCCCAGATGGTTGATACTCTTTCATTATTGAAGAATAGTACGAGCTAGGCAGCATTATCTGCTAATTATATTTTTATTTGAAAGCGTGTAAGATTAATCTTTGTTTAAGTTCTGTCTCGTTTAATGGATAAATATATATTAGAAACAAAAGATTTAATTGACGAATCAGGCAAAGTTGCTGTGATGACCGGTGCCGGTATTTCTGCTGAGAGTGGAATACAGACTTTTAGGGGTCAGCAGGGATTATGGAATAATTTTAAACCTGAGGAACTTGCAACACCTCAGGCTTTTTGGAAGGATCCGAAATTGGTATGGGAATGGTACGACTGGAGAAGAAAAACAATAGGAGAAGCTAAACCCAACCCCGGTCACTATGCTCTTGTTGAACTGGAGGACCAAAAGTCAAATTTTAATCTTATCACGCAAAATGTTGATGGGCTTCACCAAATAGCGGGAAGTAAAAACGTTATAGAGATCCATGGAAATATCTGGAAGATTAGATGTACGAAGTGTGGTGAGATTGAGACTAATTTCGATGTGCCTCTGAAAGAAATTCCACCCACTTGCAGCAAATGTGGGGATATGGGCAGGCCAAATGTGGTCTGGTTTGGTGAGATGATCCCAATGGATGTAATAGATAAATCCCTTAACGTAATTGAGGAATGTGATGTGTTATTGATTGTCGGTACATCCGGCATTGTCGAGCCAGCTGCATCGATGGGTATTATTGCTAAAGAGGCTGGGAAAAAGGTTGTAGAAATAAACTTGGAGGATACACCGAGTTCTCACCTCTATGATATTAGGATTAGAAAAAAATCTGGAGAGGTACTGCCTTTACTATGTGGCAGTCCAGAGGTTTTAAGTTGATTGGGTTGTTTGTCGTCTAGATCCTGTTATTAGCCATAAACACCGCATGCTTAATTGCCGATAATAAACTGCTTGGATTGGCAATTCCCTTCCATGCGATATCAAAGGCCGTCCCATGATCGGGTGAGGTTCGTATTATTGGAAGGCCAAGAGTTACGTTAACACCTTCTTCAAAAGATAACATTTTGAAAGGTATTAGACCCTGGTCGTGATACATTGCAATTATTCCATCCCACCTACCTTGCTGGGCATAATAGAATAAGGTGTCTGCAGGCGAGGGTCCTTCTACATCTATTCCTTCGTCTTTAGCATTCTCTATAGCCGGTATAATGGTTTCTCTCTCTTCATTTCCAAATGCTCCGGATTCGCTTGCATGTGGATTTAATCCACAAACAACTATTTTTGGGACGGTAATTTTATGAAATTTGACTATGTACTCGTTGGTAAGATGTATAGAATTTAATATCTTATCCTTGTCTATGGTTCCGGGCACATCTGATAGGGGAATATGAATAGTAACAAGTGTTACTCTAAGCTTTCCACAATCGAACATCATTGCAAAGTTTTTAGTATTGGTGAGTGCGCTTAGCATTTCTGTATGCCCTGGGTAATCAGAACCGGCCAAGTGTGTAGACTCTTTGTTTATAGGTGCGGTAACAATTGCATCAATCCTGCTTTCTAAAGCAAATTCAACGGCGTTTTTGATATATTCAAGAGAAGCTTTTCCGGATTTTTTATCGACCTCACCCGGTTTAATATCCTCTAATTTAAATTCTCGGATATCTTGGATTTTGGTTTCAACCAACAAACCTGTCAAGTCCATTGCGTGGTCTATTATTTCTTTACTTCCGAATATAACAGGTTCGCACAAACTCGTCAGTTCCGAGCATGCTAAAGACTTCACAATTACTTCGGGACCTATTCCATTCGGATCTCCCATGGTAATACCGATTTTTGGCAACTTTTTATTCATCGCATTTTAAAAGAAATTTAAAGCTTATTACTAGAATATCATTAAAGGCTTCATTGAAAAATATATTTATTCTTTAATGATTAGGAATCTTAAAAAGCCTTATGGCATTTTCTGCAGTTTGCTGTGCGGCTTTCTCAAAACTTATGTTTCTTATCTCTGCAATTTTTTCTACAACATAACGAACATTGCAAGGTTCATTTGGTTTGCCTCTGTATGGAACAGGGGCCAAATACGGTGAATCAGTTTCAACTAAAATTCGATCTATTGGCAATTTTGAAGCGGTTTCCCTCAATTCCTCAGCCTTCTTGAATGTGACAATGCCTGAAAAAGAGATATAAAAGCCGAGTTCCAGATAGATTTTAGCTGTTTCGTAATTTCCAGAAAAACAGTGAATTATGCCTAAATCACCGGGGAAACACTCTTCTTTTATTGAATTAATCAGGTCTGTATCTGATTCTCTTACATGTATAATTACTGGAAGGTCCAACTTTTTTGATAGGTTCAGATGCGATTTGAAACACCTGATCTGGATATCCTTTGTGGAATTTAGATAATGATAGTCCAAACCTGTTTCTCCAATTGCAACAACTTTGGAATTCTTACTTAGTTTTTCTAACTCATTGATTGATTGATCATTAAATTGATCTGCGTTGTGCGGATGAATTCCTACGGAGGAATAAACCATATCGTAGTTTTCCGCAATTCCGATAGTATTTTTTGATGAATTTACGCTTGAAGAAATCGAGACAATATTCGTAATTTTTTGATCTTTGGCTCTTGTGATTTTTTCTTCTAAATCTTCAAGTGATTCAAGATGGGCGTGGCTGTCAATTATCATTCGTTATCACTATCACTATCACTGATGTCTAACGGCAATGAAGATTTATATTGCTCTTTTTTGTTTTGTGATTTTCTCTTCTCAGCACTTTTTTCTTTAAGTAATTCTTCCAATTCATCCATGAACTGATTAACATCTTTAAAAGATCTATAGACTGAAGCAAATCTTACGTAAGCTACTTCGTCAATTTCATAGAGTTTTTTGATTAATATTTCCCCGATCTCCCGGCTTTCAACCTCTCTTTCTCCCCTATCGTATAGTTCCTTTTCAAAATCTGTTATGAATTTCTCAATCGTGTTGATGCTGATCGGTCTTTTTTCACATGCTTTGATCATGCCCGATAGGATCTTGTTTCTGTCGAATTCTTCCCTCCTGCCATCTTTTTTAACGACTAAGAGGCCTGCCTGTTCAACTCTTTCATAAGTTGTGAATCTTCTCTTACAGTCCAGGCATTCTCGTCGTCTTCTTATCGATACAGCATCCTTGGACAGACGTGAGTCGATTACTTTATTAGTTTGACTTGAACAATACGGGCATTTCATTTAATTAAGCCTATGTCTGTATATTGGGAAATTGCTGCATAGTTCCTTAACCCCGTCCTTAATCCTGGAAAGAAGCTGTTCATCTTGAGGATTGCTCAATGCTCTTTTAATCATATCTGAAATTATTCTTATCTCCTCTTCCTTCATGCCCCTTGTTGTTATTGCGGGAGTACCGATTCTAATCCCACTTGCTATAGCTGGGGGTCTTGGATCAAACGGTATAGCATTCTTGTTTACAGTGATTCCGGCCTTTTCCAATATATCTTCTGCTATTTGACCGGTTAGATCTGTGTCCCTCAGGTCTACCAGTACCAGGTGGGTATCTGTTCCGCCTGATACTAATCTGAAACCTGATTCTACCATACATTCACCCAAAACCCTTGCGTTTTTGACGATTTGTTTTTGATATTCAATAAATTCCGGTTCCATAGCTTCCTTAAAGGCAACGGCCTTTGCAGCAATAATATGCATTAGTGGGCCGCCCTGTGTACCGGGGAATACCCTGCTATTTACTTTTTTTGCATGCTCTTCCTTCATCATTACTATTCCCCCCCTCGGGCCTCGAAGGGTTTTATGAGTTGTTGTTGTAACATAGTCACAATGTGGAATTGGGTCTGAGTACAGGCCTGCAACAACCAGCCCTGCCGGGTGGGCTATGTCAGCCATTAAAAGGGAGCCACATTCATCTGCTATCTCATGGAATATTTCAAAGTCTATGTCCCTCGGATACGCACTCCATCCAACTACTATCAATTTAGGATTATGTTCTTTTGCTAGATCCCTTACTTCGTCATAATCGATTAAATTGTTGTCTTCCCTTACTCCATACGCTACAACATTGTAAAGTCTTCCGGAAAAATTTACTGGGCTTCCATGGGTTAAATGACCACCGTGAGCAAGGCTCATACCCAAAATTGTATCCCCTGGATCTAATGCGGCAAAATAAACCGACATGTTGGCCTGAGCTCCTGAATGAGGCTGAACGTTTACAGCATCTGCACCGAAAAGCTTCTTGGCTCTTTCCCTTGCCAGATCTTCTGCTATATCCACGAACTCGCATCCGCCGTAGTATCTTTTTCCGGGTAGTCCCTCTGCATACTTATTCGTGAGTACTGAACCCGTAGCTTCCAGCACCGCATCGCTCACATAATTTTCGGATGCTATCAACTCTAATATATATTCCTGTCTTTCGATTTCGTTATTAATTTGAGTAAATATCTCGGGGTCTGTATCTTTGAGTTTTAGCATTTTCTGTCCCTCCAGAAATTTAGGAAATGTATCTAAGATAAAATTTCTTGGCAATCTTTTCGAGTATCCGTTTTAGATTAAAATATTATAGTTATAATTAAGTTAGCTGGACCCAATTATACTATATTAATGTGAACGGTAATTGGTATCAAGCGGTTAAATGATTTTATCATGAAATATAACAGTAAGAAAGCGATACTCTTTGATTTTGGCGACACACTGGCCTCAACCGACCCACCGTATATAAACAGGTTGGCAATGGCGCTTAGAAAAGCCGGTTATAACATTTCAGACAGGGATTTTGAAAAGGCTTATACAAAAGCAGACTATGAACTGTATAAAAAGCATAAAAGGGTTGGAGGTATTAGTCCTCAAGATCATAGAAACTGGTTTATCCCGCTTGTGCTGGATTATCTCTCATTTGATGAGGATATACAGAAAGTAAGGCAAAAAACACGAATTGAAATGCGAGAAATAGGATACGGTCGCAAGTTACTACCCGGGGCAAAGCAGTTACTTGATTATTTAAAAGACAAAAATTATACACTAGGGGTAATATCAAATAACGATGGCACGACCGAAGAAAAGTGTGAAGAGGTCGGAATTAAGGATTATTTTGACTTTATAGGTGATTCTACAAATTTAGGTCTTATTAAACCGGATATCAAGATTTTTAATTATGCACTGGAGAAGTTAATGCTCTCTAAGGAGGATGTGATTCACATAGGGGATCTTTTTGGTTCCGATGTCATGGGAGGATTGAATGCCGGTATTGATGTTATATGGCTTAACCATCGTAATCTGGATGGTTTTGAAGAGGGCAACTACCTGGAAGTACGGGATTTAGAGAGCATACGTTCTTTTATATGAAACAGTTTTTGGGGTGATTCTTTAATTTAAAAAATGAAAGGTGAAATTCTCCTAAAAGGTGCCAGGGAAAACAACCTGAAGAGTATTGACATATCAATACCTTGGCATAAGTATACGGTTATTACGGGCTTGAGCGGCTCTGGAAAATCATCACTCGCGCTCGATACCATTTATGCGGAGGGATTAAGAAGATATGTTGAGAGTCTTTCTACCTATGCAAGGCAGTTTCTTGAACGGGTGGAGAAACCCGAATTTGATGACATATCCGGACTGCCTCCTGCAATTGCTATTGAAAGTGTAAATACTGTCAGAAACTCAAGGTCAACTGTAGGCACTTCTACAGAGATTTACGACTATCTTAGATTATTGTTTTCTAAAGTGGGGAAGATAGTTTGTCCAAATTGTAATGAGGCTGTTATTAAACATTCTCCCCAGGCCATAGCCGATAGTGTGCTGGGAAATTACTGTGGAGCTAGGGCAATAATTACCTGTTTGCTGCATAGCCATGACGTGAGCTCTGAAATTCTCCTTTCAAAGGGCTTCACTCGTGTCTACGAATGTGGTGAGATTCTTGATCTGGAAGAAATAGAAGATTTAAGTGATGAGCCTGAGATTGTTCTGGATAGAATTGTATTGGACAGGGAATCAAGGTCGAGATTGATAGATTCATTGGAGGTTGGATTTTCAGAAAGTGATTATATTTTGGTTCATATATTGGAGGGAGACACGGTTAGATTTTCTTGCAACCTGGAGTGTAATTCCTGTGGATTGAAGTTTGATGAACCGACGCCGATCTTATTTTCATTTAATAACCCCCATGGAGCATGTCAGAGCTGCAAGGGCTTTGGGAACATACTGGAAGTTGATCCGGGTCTTATTGTGCCAGACAAGGACAAGAGCCTGTCAAAAGGTGCAATCGAACCTCTGACAAAACCATCCAATATGAGATTTATGTACAAGCTTTTGAAATTTGCAGAGGAGCAGGGAATCGATATAACCAAACCTTATAAATCCCTTACCAGTGATGAGCTCTCTCTTATTTACAATGGAGGGGGGAATTTCCGGGGTATCAAAGGTTTTTTCAAGTACTTGGAAGAAAAGAGCTACAAGATGCACGTGAGAGTTTTTTTAAGCAAGTACAGGTCGGCCTTCACTTGCAGCGAATGTAAGGGTAGCAGGTTAAGAAAAGAAGCACTATGGATAAGAATAAATGATAAGAATATCTCTCAACTGACCGATATCTCTATTGCTGAACTAAAGAGGTTTTTTGAGAAAATTAAGCTCACTCGATATGAAAAAGAAATCTCCGAAGAAATATTGAAACAAATCAATTCAAGAATCGAATTCTTATTACAGGTGGGCCTGGACTATGTTAGTTTGTCCCGTCTAACCAGGACACTATCTGGGGGAGAGGCACAGAGAGTGAACTTGGCATGTCAACTGGGTTCAAGGCTAACGGAAACCCTGTATGTTTTAGATGAACCATCGGTCGGACTGCATCCCAGAGATATTGACCGGTTAATTTCACTTCTGAAAGAACTGAGGGATCGTGACAATACCGTTTTAGTTGTGGAACACGACTTCAGCATGATAAAGGCGTCTGACCACATTATTGAATTAGGACCCGGGGCAGGGGAAAGTGGAGGAGAGGTTGTTTACCAGGGTACTACAAAGACGTTCTTGCGAAACGGTATAGAGTCGATCACCAAGAGTTATATAAAAGAAAAGGAAAAGATACCGTTACCGAGTATAAGAAGAAATGGCAATGGTAAGAGAATCACTGTAAAATGTGCGGAAGAAAACAACCTAAAGAAAATAGACGTTAAGTTCCCGCTCAATACCTTGATATGTGTTACCGGGGTGTCGGGGTCGGGAAAGAGCTCTTTGGTCAATGATATTCTATATTCTGCTCTTGCCAGGAAATTTAGGAGTGATATTGAGAGGGTGGGCAAGTATAAAGAGATCAAGGGTTTTGAGAATATATCGGATATTATCTTGCTAGATCAGAGCCCAATAGGAAGGAGTTCAAGGTCAAACCCGGTCACATATATTAAGGTATACGATGAGATAAGAAATGTTATGGCCGGCACATGGATTTCTAAGGCAAACGGTTTCAAGCCGTCTCATTATTCGTTTAATGTTTCCGGTGGAAGGTGTGAGAAATGCCAGGGTGAAGGAACCCAAAAAGTCGACATGCACTTCCTGGCAGATGTGTTTGTAACTTGTGATGAATGCAAGGGCAGAAGATTCAAGAGTGAGATATTAAAGGTTGAGTATAAGGGCAAAAACATTGATCAGATTTTGAGTATGACTGTAACTCAGGGGCTGAGCTTCTTTTCAGCATCACCTAAAATTTCGAGGAAGCTCAAAGTCTTGTGTGATGTTGGTCTCGGATACTTAAGACTCGGTCAACAGTCTACAACCCTTTCAGGCGGGGAAGCCCAGAGGATTAAGATTGCCAGGGAGCTTAGCAGGAAAGATGGCAGAAATATACTGTATATACTGGATGAACCGTCAGTCGGGTTACATGCAGATGATGTGAAAAAATTGCTGGATGTAGTGAATAAGCTGGTTGAGTCCGGAAACACTGCAATTATAGTGGAACATAACCTCGATATAATAAAGTCGGCGGATTATATAATAGATCTTGGACCTGAGGGAGGGGAAAAGGGTGGTTATATCGTTGCTGAGGGAAAGCCGGAGGAGATTGTGAAAGTTAAGGAATCTTATACAGGTAAATATTTATCTAGGGTTTTATAAATATTGAAATAACTTTTATGAGATTGCTTAAAAGATAACCATCAGCTTACTGCTAGGTTTCTTCTTTTGTCTCCGAACACCTGTTACCAGGCCATGGTTAATATACAGTTCTCCTTCAAGGGAATAAGATCTACATCATGTTTAAAATTTATTTATATTGTGTTACTATAAAAAAATTTTTAAAGGGGTAACAACTGAAATGAAGAAGAATAAAGCGTTAATGGCTTTGGTTTTGTTGTTATTAATCGGTTTGGCTTCGGGCTGTGCATTTGCGGTCGGTACAGCGGTTGGTGCAACTGCGGGTGTAATCGGCGGGTATGAATTGAGAGATCATGGATATGTTGTTCGTGATCCAATTGCACATGAGTAATAGATCAAAATATAATTAAAGTTTTAGGAGGGACAAAGTGTTAATGAGGTCATTTGCTTTTATCGTAGTTTTAGCAATTTTGTGTTTTGCTTATATAAATAGTTCTAATGCCGAGACATGGGTGCATGCAGTAACAGCTTCTGAGGGTAAGGAAAAATCATTTGTTGATGTTGATGCTATCACAATAGATGGTGACAAGAGGACTTTTCAAATCTTCCATGAATTTAAAGGTGGCAAGAGTGTAGACGGCAAACCGGTGGAAAAAGTCTATTGGGAGTTGTCAGTAAACTGCAAGGAAAGAACAATACTCTACGGTAACGAACACACAATTGAATTGCAAGATGGATCTAAAGAGGTAAAGTCGATGGAGTTTGCAGAAGAAAAGGTAAGACCAAATAGTGTGGATGAAGGCCTCTTAAAATTTGCATGTAATTTTAAACCAGAGTTTTAGTAGCGGTATTTCTAATAGTTACATATACCGTTTTAATGATAAGTATTATTTTGGGGTTATGCATTATTTCTGTATTTTCGTTTAATGATTGTGTGGCACTATGAGCTGGTGAGGAGGCTGATGTATCTGGAGCATTTATTCTTAGGGACAATGGCTATAAAATTCGATCTCCTGTTTAAAAAGGCTGAGTAAATTAACAATTTATCCACCCCTTACAATTATCTTGACAATTCAACCTATCCACATAATCTTATGCTGTGCTTGCGAGTTATTTGCCAATATTATTGATGATCGTAATCTCTATAATCTTAGCATCAGCACTGCTAACAATATCTCACTTTTTGGGACCCAAGAGAGAGTCCAAACTTAAGCTGCTCCCGTATGAATCCGGGGTGCCACCGGTTGGGGATGCCAGGGAGAGGTTTTCGATTAAATATTACGTTATCGGGGCATTGTTTATACTGTTCGATGTGGAGACAGTTTTTTTATTTGCATGGGCAGTTGTATATAGAGATTTGGGATTGCTTGCATTTATTGAGATAATTGTCTTTTTTATTGTTATACTTGCCGGGTATTTCTATGTGGTTAAGAAGGGAGCTTTAGAATGGGAGTGAACAGTAACTCAATCCTGGGTGGGGATGGGTTTGTAACAACCAAGATTGGTTCATTTGCAAAATGGGCTAGAAAGAACAGTCTGTGGCCAATGCCCTTTGGCACAGCATGTTGCGCTATTGAGATGATGGGTGCTTTTGCATCCAGATTCGATTTATCGAGATTCGGGGCAGAGGTGGTAAGGTTTTCTCCCAGGCAGGCAGACTTAATGATCGTTTCCGGAACAATTACATACAAGATGGCATCTGTGTGTAGAAGGATCTACGAGCAAATGCCGGAACCTAAGTGGGTGATCGCAATGGGTTCTTGTACTTGCGGAGGAGGACCTTTTGACAGCTATGCAGTTGTTCAGGGTATAGACGAATTTCTCCCTGTTGATGTATACGTTGGAGGTTGTCCGCCAAGACCCGAGGCGCTCATCGATGCTGTAATGAAGATACAGAAAAAGATTGATATGGAAGAGGCACCCATAGTATGAGCCTTGATTTTGATAACCTGGCGCAAACTATTAATTTAAAATTTCCTGATTCGATTACCGAAATAATTTCCTTTAGAGATGAGACTACCTTTCGTATTAAAAAAGATCGATTTATCGAGATTTTTTCCTATCTAAAGAGCGATTTCGATTTTACGTTCTTAGCCGATATTACCGCTGTTGACTACCTTGAGGTTAAAGCTCCAAGGTTTGAACTTGTTTATCACCTGCATAGGTTCGGTGAGAATTATGAGGAGAACGATCGCTTGAGAATAAAAACTGACCTTGATGCAGATAACCTGGAAATTGGATCAGTTGCAGGAATCTGGAGAGGGGCAGATTGGCTGGAGAGAGAAGTGTATGATATGTTTGGAATAAAATTCCTAGGCCATCCCGATTTGAGAAGAATTCTCATGCCTGAGGACTACGGTCCGTTTCCGCTTAGAAAGGACTTTGATGTGAGAGACCGTAAAGCATCTAAGGAGTGTTTTGAAAAAGCCTTGGAGGAAGGTTCTGAATAATGGAAAGAGTAGAGTTTATTAGTGAAGATATCGGCCCACTTGAGAATTTAACTGATAAAGAGTTAAAAACAAAGACCATGATGTTAAACATGGGACCTCAACACCCCTCTACCCACGGGGTTCTGAGAGTTGTGTTGCATTTGGATGGAGAGGTTGTAGTAAAGGCTATACCTTATATTGGATATTTGCATCGGGGAATTGAAAAACTCTGTGAAAATATTACTTATCAACAGTGTCTTCCCTACACGGACAGGATGGATTACATGGCATCAATTTGCAGTAACATCGGATTCATATTATCCGTTGAAAAACTTCTCGGAATACAAGATGAAATACCAGAACGTGCAAAAGTGACAGAAGTCATTTTGTTTGAGCTCGGAAGGATCGAATCTCATTTGGTGGGTATTGGCACCAATGCCATGGATTTAGGGGCTATGAGTGCATTCCTATATTGTTTCAAGGAAAGGGAGAGGATATATGATATCCTGGAGATGATCTGCGGAGCAAGATTAACAACATCGTATCCCAGGGTAGGTGGTTTGCCGTTGGATCTGCCCGATAACTTTGAAGATGCCGTTAGGAATTTTCTGAAGATATTTCCTAAGACATTGGTTGAAGTAGATAAGTTGCTAACCAGAAACCGAATCTGGGTGGATAGAACAAAAGGGGTAGCAAGGATTAGTGCGGATGATGCGGTTGATCTGGGTTTAACCGGCCCTGCATTAAGGGGTAGCGGGGTTCCATATGACGTAAGAAAAGCGATGCCGTATCTGGGATATGAGAATTATGATTTTGAAGTTCCGATTTCAACTGACGGTGATGCTTATGCCAGATACCTTTGCAGATTGGAAGAAATGCATCAAAGTTTAAAAATTATAGAACAAGCCATTGATAATATGCCCGATGGGCCATATATAGCCGATCTTCCAGAAATAGTATTACCGGAGAAAGAGCTAACTTATACAAAGATGGAATCCTTAATCAGGCATTTTGTTATTGTTTATGAGGGTTTTAAAACTCCCGTGGGCGAAATTCAGCATGCAGTTGAGAATCCAAAGGGTGAGTTGTCTTACTATCTTGTAAGTGATGGAACTGGAAAACCATATAGAATGAGGGTAAGGGGGCCTTCCTTTGTAAACTTACAAGCACTGCCGAGTATGGCCGAGGGAAGCCTTCTAGCAGATGTTATTGCTGCCATCGGCAGCCTGGATATTGTGTTAGGGGAGATTGACAGGTGAGTTCTAAGGGGCTTCCCAGCATTTTGTTGCCAGTGGAATATAATTGCCGTTGTGTACATTAACACAAAAACTTTGGTCGAGTCCTTCGTTTTGAGCCATAAGAAGCACCCTATCGGCAATCTCGCCAGCCTGCTGTTTTTGGGCTTCTTTTGGTTTGTTTTCAAAAATACCTTCCACCCAAAGATCAACTGGGGATTTCCACTTTGCAATATTTACATTTGCCAGCTGTGTTAGTGAAGACGCAAAATTCATTTGATTCTCAGTTACTGTATAGCCTTCGCTCTCCATTTGTGCGTATGAAAGAGCAGGTAATATTAATAATACGATTAATAATATAGAAATATGTCGCATGTATAACCTCCTGGATTAATTATACTATCAAGAAGGTGGAATTATAACTTCTACCCCTTCAGGCTTTACAAAATTGAAGATATCGTTATTTATCCCTTTATTAATCTTAATGTCTTCAAGTGATACCTTGGTAAGATTTCCATAAGGATCATAAAGAAGGATTGTTTTTACAAGCAGGCTCTCTTTATCAACGGCAATAGTAACTTTATTAAACTCTCCCCCGTCGTTTTTTGGCTTGAGATCTAGTATAAAATTATCTTTCTCGTACAATTTTCCATTGGTTGAGAATGTGGTATCGAATAGCTCTTTAATTTTACCCAATCCGGAAAGTAAGGTTGTGGATGATGAAGGATCTGCGACGGAACTGATATTTGATTCTATCACCTGGTTCTCTTCCTGGTCGTAAAACCAAATTTTAGATCCGTCAGATACAAACTGATCCATGGTAGGTTTGTAATAATTCCATCTCATTTTTCCTGGTTTTTTGAACCAGACTTCTCCTTCCGCTTTCTCAACTTTATTAAGTACTTTAACTGTGGCCTCTTGTATAAATTTTGCATGAAAGTCATCTATCTTTTCATATTTTTGCTGAATTTTATCAACAATTATAGTAATGTCGTTATTTTCTAGTGCATTCGAGATGCTGGAAATTATTATCAATAGCAAGATAGCAATGGTATATTTCAATTTTTATATCTCCTTTATCTGGTTTAAATCTATAAATACTTCTCTGGATTTCCCCGCCACTTCCGGTGGTCCTACCAGACCTTCTTTTTCCATTATCTCAACAATTCTTGCTGCTCTATTATACCCTATCTTCAATCTTCTCTGAAGCAAAGAAATTGAAGCCTGTTGGGTTTCAGCTATTGTTCTTAGTGCTTGGTAGTAAAGTTCATCTTTATCATCTTCAAAATCCATATTTAATTGCGAATCTTCATCATTAGTTATCTCTTCGTTATAATCTGGTTTCCCCTGGGATTTTAAGTAGGAAGTTATTTTTTCTCTCTCAATGTCTGAGATGAATGCACCCTGAATACGGATTAACTTGGAAGTGCCGGGTTCTAGAAACAACATATCGCCTTTGCCCAAAAGGCATTCTGCTCCACTGGTGTCGAGTATTATCCTTGAATCGATTTTAGAAGAAACCAGAAACGAAATTCTTGCTGGAAAGTTGGCTTTTATTAATCCTGCAACAACATCGGCAGAAGGTCTTTGAGTGGCCACGATAAGGTGGATTCCGGCTGCGCGTGCTTTTTGAGAAAGTCTAGTGATCGCTTCTTTTATTTCACTTGGTGCTATCATCATTAAGTCCGCAAGTTCATCCAGTACTATTACTATATAGGGAAGCCAATTTTCTTTCATAATCTCGGGGCTTAAATTTTTTAAAGAGTTGTTATAGCTTTCTATATCTCTTACTCCCTTTTCAGAAAGGGTTCGATATCTGTTGCCCATTTCCTCGACTGCCCATTTTAAAGCGGCTGCAGCCTTTTTTGGTTCTGTAACAACGGGGTGTAGTAAATGAGGAATATCCTCATAAACAGAGAGTTCGAGCATCTTTGGATCAATCATAATAAATTTCAATTCATTGGGAGTTGCCTTATAAAGCATGCTTATTATGACGGTATTAAGCAAAACACTTTTTCCCGAGCCTGTGGTTCCGGCTATCATTAAATGGGGTGCCTTTCTAAGATCCATGTAAAACGGCATTCCAGAGATGTCTTTACCAAGAGCGATAGACAGGAATGAATTGCTTGCAGAAAATTCATTTTCTTCAAGTAGTTCTCTAAGCGATACTGAATCACGCGTGGAATTGGGGACCTCAATTCCTATAACATCCCTCCCAGGTATCGGAGCGATAATCCTGATGCTTAAAGCACTGAGGCCCATGGCCAGATCATTTTCCAGCGAAGATATTTTATTAATCTTTATCCCCGGTGCAGGTTTGTATTCAAACATAGTTATCACAGGGCCGGGCTTTATTTGAGTGACTTTCCCCGATACACCGAGGTCATTTAATTTTTGTTCTATTAAATTAGCCTTTCTATAAACAACATCTTTCTCGACAATTATCTCCGGTTCATTTTTGTGATCAAGCAAATCTAAGGGAGGGAATTCAAAATCATGGAAATAGCTTTTAATCTTTTTACTTGTAGTCAGGTTTATCTTGTCTTCGTATTGTTCAAAAACAATATCCGGCAGATTATCATCTTCCGGATTTTGAGAATATTCGTTTGTTGACCAATCCGGTTCTGACTTACCATTAATATTCTCCTTAGTTTCTTCAAATAGTTCCGACAATTTTTCTTTGTAAATATACGAATCTGTGGTTTGCAATTGATCTCTTTTAAAAAGTCGATTATTTAATGTCGTATATGTATTATTTAGTGATAATTTCACGATTATCAAAACCCTGGCTAATAAGCTATATATCAAATTAAATGAATATCTAATGCTATTCACTAACTCTGTTAGACTTTTATTGCTTGCAATTGTTAAACTGAGTATTAATAAAATAGTTACAATAATATAAGAACCCAGACTTCCTGCAAAATGCTCTCTGAGAAGGTTTGAAATAGAATTTCCAATCCATCCACCAGGGTTAGCGTATCCTAAAAATTCCTTATTATTAAAAATTAGTCCAAGAAGTATTATTGTAGACAATAGGAAAATAAAAGCCGAGAGTGCTTTCCTGATTAGATTACTTCCCCATTTATTGGAAAAGATTATTACTGCTGTATAGAATGCGACAAATGGTACTATAAATGATCCAATGCCGAATGACTTCGCCAAAAATTCAGAAATAAATACACCTATATCCCCCATAGTTCCATGTATATCAAAACCTGTTTTTGAACTATAGAAAACAAGGCTAAGGGTTGAAAATAGACCTATTGTAAAGAGTAAAGCTGCAAAAAGCTCTCTGAGAAGATAATCTTCATGAAGATTATCTTTTGCTATAGATTTTCTTCTGCCCATAATAGTTAAAGCCAATTATACAATACATTATCTAAGTATGCAAAATTATTAGTTTAAATTAAAGAAGTTTGATTGTAGAAGTGATATGGACTAATTGTAATATTAAAAAATACTATTATAATTATATTGTAACTTGCCTAAACTATTAGAGAATTCAACCAAATGTATGCTGATTTTTGAATTTAATTGAAGTTCATGGTGATAAGCAGACTATCGGCAGCTTTTAATGCCTGGTCCCATGAATTGAATGGGAAAATGCCCATTATCAGGGTAGCGATAGATAGTATTATTAAAGCTATTGATGAGGTTATTTTTTTGTGAGGAAAGCCGAAAATCTCTTCTTTCATGAATGCATACACAAGAACCCTAAGATAATAATAGGCAGAAATGACACTGTTTATTATTCCAAAAATAGCCAACCAGTAAAGATCGGCATTAACTGCTGACAGGAATACCCTGTATTTAGCAAAAAACCCTATAGTCGGAGGAATTCCAGCTAATGAGAACATAAAAATACCCAGAGCTAAAGCCACGAGGGGTTTTCTTTTCCACAGCCCGGAAATTTCATCAAATGTTTCACATTCCTTCCCATTTTTTGATAAATAAGCAAGAACACCAAATGCTCCCATGTTCATGAATGTGTATGCAAATAAATAATATATAACGCTGCCAACACCAAGCTCCGGTATCTGAAATGCAGCAACAATTCCTATAAGGGCATATCCGGCGTGAGCTATACTGGAGTAAGCAAGCATCCTTTTAATACTATTTTGTGATATGGCGGCAATGTTCCCCACCGTCATAGTAAATAAGGAAACAACCCAGATGATGGGAATTATGCTTGCCAGTATCTGAGAAAATCCTTCAAAAATGATCCTGAGTAAAATCGCAAAAGCTGCAGCCTTTACTCCAACGGACATAAATGCTGTAGCGGTCATTGGCGCACCTTCATAAACGTCAGGGACCCATTGATGTAGGGGAAACGCCCCGATTTTGAATATAAATCCCACAAGGATCATTGCGGAACCAGCAAGGAATAACGGATTTCCGATATTAACATCATTGACAATTTGGTTTAGATAGATTGTTCCTGTAGCGCCGTATATCAATGCTATGCCATAGAGAAAAATTGCGGAAGTAAGTCCTCCCAGGACAAGATATTTTATCCCAGCTTCGGAAGACATTGATGACTTTTTGTTTATTCCCGACAGTACATAGACTGATATAGACATTATTTCGAATCCAAGAAAGACCGACATTAGCTCTATAGCCGAAGTCAGGATCATCATTCCAGAGGTGCAAAAAATTAATAATGAATAAAATTCATTTTTATCCAAATCGAAGTTTCTTAAAAAGTCGCTGGATAACAAGATCGAAAGGAAGCATCCTAATAAAAAAATAACGTTAAAATATGCTGAGAATGCATCTAATGACAGCGCTCCTGAAAATGCAGTTGAGCTTTCAGAGAACCTGGACAAATTTAAAGCGAACGATATGAGAATTCCTAAAAGTGCTAACCAGTAAAGATCATTCCTTTTCTTAGTGACAGGGTCTATTACAATCAGTAACAAGCCGGTAATTATAAGGGTTATTTCCGGTGCAATTGCATATGTACTTGCAACTATATCAGGAAGTTCCATAGTTTAACCTGTTCCATTAGGAGGGATATGCAGAGGAATTTTAGGTAGTGTAGTATGTTTGAGCTATATATGGATGTCAAGAATGCAAATAGTTAAAAAATCAATATTAATTACTTATCAGTTATTTCTATTATTTCTTCATTAAATTGCGAACCATTGCCATTCAACAGCCAGCTTCTCGAATCATTATGCTTTCCCCGGTTAATTGATACAATAATATAATGCCAGTTGTGCCATGCTCTTTCCCTATCAAATTCTGACGGTCTAGAAGGATGATCAGGATGAGAGTGGTATATACCAATGATCTCCAACCCTTTTGATCTTGCATAATCGTCTGCTTCTTTAAATGATAGCGGGTCTAATTCATATCTGTCATGAGCCCTCTCACTATTAAGGTTTCTGCATTTTTTGTATTCAGATATGTTGTTTTCTGTTCCTATTAACACACCGCATACCTCGTGCGGATAGCCATCTTCGGCATGTTTTATGATCTCATTAAAAGATGATAATTTGATGTTTACCACCATATTCCTTCACTTAGATACCTGTAGCCACTATCAGGGAAAATTGTTACAAGCACCCCTTCATCTATTTTTTTTGAATAATTAAGTGTTGCATACGCAACAGCTCCTCCTGAATGTCCCAAAAATATACCTTCTTTTAACAGGATATCCTGCATCATGTTATAGGCGTCCTCGGTTGAAACATCTATAATCTCGTCGGGAAAAGTGGAATCATATATGCCCGGTACTAACGATGTGTACATATGCTTCATACCTTCAAGCCCGTGAAGTGATTCGGCCGGTTGTATGGCAATTATCCTTATGTCCGGGTTTAACTCCTTTAATCTTTTTCCAGCGCCCATTAAGGTTCCGCTTGTTCCCAGGGCTGCAATGAAGTGCGTGATGCTGCCATTTGTTTGTTCCCATATTTCGTTTGCAGTGAATTTATAATGAGATTCCGGGTTTGCGGGATTATTGTATTGGTCGGGCATAAAGTATTTATCAGTGTTTTCTTCATATAACTTTTTTGCAAATAATATTGCACCATCAGATCCTTCCAAGGGGTCTGAAAAGATAATTTTTGCACCGTAAGCTTCCAATGTCTTTTTTCTTTCGATATTTATATTTAGAGGTGTTACCAGTTCAACTTTATACCCTAGTGCAGCTCCAATCATTGCGTATGCAATGGCTGTGTTTCCTGAGGATGAATCCATTATGATTTTTTCCTTGGTTAGATTGCCCGTATTGATACCATCCATAATCATATTAAGAGCGGGTCTGTCCTTAACCGATCCTCCTGGATTGAACCACTCTGCTTTAGCAAAGATTTCTACCTTTGGGTTATATGGTTCAGATATTTTCTTTAGTCTGATTAAGGGGGTGTTCCCAATTAAATCTATGATTGATCTAACGGTTTTTTTTCTCTGGTGGGTTTTGGCTTGCTTGATCAGCGGGAGTTCCATTAACAACGCTCAATTATAATTTTATAAAAATCGCCGTCTTTTATAATGTCAACTACGTTGTGTCCTTCCTCTTTAATACACTTTGGAACGTTGGCGAGAGGTTCTCCTTCTCTCAATGTAACTTCCAGAAGCTGGCCAGGTGGCATTTTTTCTAATTTAAGCTTGGTCTTTACGAATGTCATGGGGCATATCTCATTTGTTATATCGATTTTTTCATCCGTCTTTCTTAAATTCATTGAGAATGCTCCGGAAAAGAAAAGAATTTTATTAAAAATATTACCACAGAAGGTGCTTACGCACAATCTTAAGCACTATTAATTAATATTTTCTGTTGATGAATCCACTCGATTACAGATTGGAATATAATCTTTCCTTCGAATCCCCCCATGATATCTTCAGTGCATCTTTCTGGATGAGGCATCATGCCCAAGACATTTTCTGTGTTATTACAAATACCCGCAATATTGTCGATTGAGCCATTTGGATTAGCCTTTGAATTACAATCACCGATTTTATCCGTGTATCTAAAAACAAGGTTTGAATTATTATAGAGATTTTCCAATGTTTTATGGTCGGTGTAATAGTTTCCTTCACCATGGGCGATTGGAATTCTCAGAATATCACCTTTTTTACAAAGATAGGTGAATGGCGTATTGGAATTTTCAACTATCAGATTTACCCACTTGCAAACGAATTTCAATGAAGAGTTTTTAATAAGCGAGCCTGGAAGCATCCCCGATTCGATTAATATCTGGAATCCGTTACATATGCCAAGAACTGGCTTTCCGAGACTGGCAAAATCCTTTACCGATTCCATAACCGGTGATAAACATGCAATTGCTCCTGATCTAAGATAATCACCGTAAGAAAAACCACCTGGTATAATTAAGCAGTCCAAACCATCAAGATTTGTTTCCTCGTGCCATACAAAATCACAGTTTTGACCAAACACCTTTTTTATAGAATAGTAGCAATCATGATCACAGTTTGATCCCGGAAAAACGATTACACCGAAATTTATCATTTTAGTTAACGATTTGAAATTCGTAGTTTTCAATAACGGGGTTTGCTAAAAGTATTTTGCACATAGAGTCAACTTTTTCAAGGACTTTATCTTTATCATCGCCGTTTACCGATAGCTCAATTATTTTCCCGATCCTTGTATTTGTAACGTCTTTAAAGCCCAGTTTGTGTAAGGCTGAAAGTACCGATTTACCTTGGGGATCAAGAACCACCGGTTTCAATTTTATTTCAATTTTTATGTTAAATTCTTTCATTGTATTATATCGCTAGTCAGCGGAATCCTTAAGAAGAGCAATCAGTCTTTCCAGCTCCTCTTGTGAATAGTATTCTATTTCTATTCTGCCTGTGCCATTTTTATCAATTATGTTCACGTTTGTACCCAATACTCTGACTAAGCCATCCCTTATCTCCTTTAAATACGGATTTAACCGATCTTTGTTAATTTGTGGTCCTGGATTTAATTCTGGCTTTTTTTCAACAAGTCTCTCGGTTTGTCTTACAGATAGATTTTGTTTTTTTATCTGGGTGATTGCTTCAATAATCAATTGGTCTTCTTCTATTTTCAGGAGTGCTCTGGCATGTCCACTAGTTATCGCTTCGGAAATTAATTCATTTTTTGCTATCTCCGGAAGCTTCAGCAGACGAAGGAGATTTGTTATAGTTGATCTGTCTTTTCCGGTTAGCTTAGATATCTGATCGTGAGTTAGCTCAAATTCTTCAATCAGTTGTTTGTAGCCCTCAGCCTCCTCAATCGGATTGAGATCCTTTCTTTGCAAGTTTTCTATTAAAGCTAATTCCAGAGATTCACTATCAGACAGATCCATAACAATTATTGGGATCTTGGATGTACCAACTTTTTGTGCCGCTCTCCATCTTCTTTCGCCCGCGACTATTTGATATGTACCATTCAGTTTTCTGACTATAAGTGGTTGTATTACCCCTTTCTCCTTAATGGAGGAGGCTAAAAGTGATATGGATTCTTCGTCGAATTTTTTCCTGGGTTGATTTGGATTAGGTCTGAGTTCATTGACAGAGACAAATATATACCCTTCGATAAAATTGTCTTTTGGAATAAGGGCATCTAAACCTTTACCCAATGAAGTCTTTCTCAAAACTATTTCCTCCGTTATTAATTATCATCTCTTTTGCGAGAGAAATATAACAATTTGCCCCAATAGAGCCAATGTCGTAAAGAATTATTGGTTTACCATAACTTGGAGATTCGGCAAGTTTTACGTTCCTCATAATAATGGTTTGAAAAACCTCTTTGTTGAAATAGTTTTTAATTTCGTTCGCCACCGAATGGCATAAATTGTTTCTTGTGTCAAACATGGTTAAAAGATATCCTTCGATTTTCAGATCAGGATTAAGCCTTTGCTTTATTAGCGAAATTGTGCGTTTAAGGTCACTCAATCCTTCCATTGCATAATACTCGCATTGGACTGGTATTAATACGGAGTCAGAAGCAGCTAATGCATTAACGGTAAGTAAATTTAGTGAAGGAGGGCAATCAATTAATATAAAATCGTAGCTGTCTTTTATGAGATCCAATGACTCTTTCAGTTTCCATTCTCTGTTTTCTATCTGGATTAATTCAATTTCAGCACCTGCAAGTTGACTGTTTGAAGGTATGGCGTTTAAGTTGTGTTTAAGGTTATCAGGTTCAATATCTATAATGATTTCTCTAATTGGAATTTGTCCAATGAGTGTGTGATAAATACTCTTTTGTAATGATTCTTTATCGATGCCGACACCGCTGGTAGCGTTACCCTGTGGATCGAGGTCTACAAAAAGGGTCTTTTTTTGAGCAGCCGCTAATGATGCAGAAAGATTTACTACGGTAGTAGTTTTACCAACACCGCCTTTTTGATTAGCAATACTGATAATTTTCGACATTATTTTAAAATAAATAAGTTTTAATAATTTAAGTGGTGAAAATAATACCTTAATATCGGATTATTATCACATTGATAATCATAATGACATGAGCTTGATGGATGATTTAACCTGTCCTCGAATTACTTGAAATCTACTCAAAACTAAAATTAGTTAATAATCACTTTATTCATAACCAACCAGCTCAGCAAAACCGTTACCTATATCTTTACCGTTTGTCTTTACTTTCACAGCGCCTTCCCAGTAAGTAAAGGAGTGATCGATTTCTTGATCCGACAGGTGCGGCTCAAATGTAAATTCCAAACCGAGTTTGGAAATCTTCACTCTCCATTTTGAGGGATAAACAACATTAGTTCGAATGCTTTTCCAGTTTTTTAAAACTTCGATTGAAAAGTCAGATGAAGTAAGGTGAACGGTATCCCCGTTTTCTTTTACGAAAGTTCCGTTTGAGGATTTATCTGTTTCACCATCTTTTAAGCGAAGTTGATAAAGCATTAATTCTGTTCCATTATCAAGCTGGAATGAAAACCAATCCCAACCCACTTGGTTCTTACTTAGAGCACTTGTACTCCACTCGTGGTCAAACCAGCTGAATCCGGAAACTTTAAACTTCTTACCGTTTATTTCAATTGTGCCTTCGGTTCTGAGCCTGGTTTGGGAGTAGTAATAAGAAGCGTTTCCGGGTTCGCTGCTTTTTCTGCTTAATCCCTTTTCTCCGTGAAGCACAATTGACTTTAGTTGTTCCAACGTTAGATCGATGCTGAAATTATCCGAAGCTGCGGTTAGTTTTACGTAATTATCAACTGATTTAATTTGCCAATTATCTATCCACACCTTAAACGGATCCGATAGAGCGCCTGCAAGACCTAATGCCTCTCTATTCCATTTTTCACTCGAAAGATGTTGTTTTTCTCTTATATCACTGATTGCAAAATGGGCAAAATAAATTTCGTTTGCAGCCCACGCAGACTCTCTGATAACCCTGTTCGGACTTAAGCTCCTTCTGAAGATGGTAAGCTGAAAACCGAAATGTCTGCCCTCTTTATTTTCTAGGTTGCCGGTATAGTACCACCATTCTGTTTGAAAGTCGGTGTGTGGACCAAAGTCCTCTGGGAATATAAAGTTGTGTTCTTTATATGCACGACTATACCCCGATGTTTTGGATTGAGATAAGAAGATAGAAGGTGAATTCTTTATTTTAGTTTCTTCTGACCCTATCTCGTCTTTGTACTGAAATAAAAATATACCCAAGAGTAAAATCACTATTCCTATAAATACTATAAGAATTTTATTGTACATATGATATATATTTATGATATTTTACTTATTCGTCCCTTATGCAATCCACAGTTTTCAATTTTTCAAATCTGTATGAAGGATATATTCCAGCTAATAAGGATGATATAAGTGAAATTAACAGTGCGATAAACAGAGGAGATAAGTCCAGGGAAAAGTCTATGGTCCATCCAAATGATCTTACATTTATTACGAAAATTAAGATAATCGACATCAAAATACCTAATGGTATGGAAAATGCACCTGCCAGCAGTCCCATTGTACCCGTTTCAAATAGAACCATTCTTCTAATCTGATTACGTACCATTCCAGAAGCTTTTAAAATACCAATTTCTCTCTTTCTCTTAAGCTCCAGTGAGATCAGGGAGGACAGTATTCCAATAAATGCTACAATAATTATTAGAATTCTGAGCGCAGAGGTAACTTTGAATGTTCTATCAAAGGTAGTTAAAGCCGATTTTTTCAACTCGTAGTCGGATTGGATCTTTAAGTTGAATTGACTTCCTATTGTTTGTTTTAACCTTGATATAAAGTCTTGGATATCCTCTTTATTTTTTATGAATATTGCTATAGAAGTTATATTTTTGTCATCCCAGTTTGCACGATAAATGGAATCATCTATTAGTATTGACCCGGATTGTGATGCATAGTCCTTGTAGATCCCTGCAATTTTAAAGTCTTTTAACCCTACGTCGGTTAATAGCTCTATCTTGGTTTGGCCGGGATTGTTTATGTTTTTTTTATAAGCGAAATTTTCTGAAATAATTAATTCACCGCTCTTGAAAAGTTCCTCAAGCTTTTCGGTTTTTGCTTTTTTCCATATAAATTTTCTGTTCCTTATAGAGATATCATTTGTTAATGCTATGAGATTTATAGGACCGTATTTATCACTCAGGACTTTTACATGTCTCGAAGTATCTATACCTGAAATGTTTGGAAGATTTTGAAGCTCTTTTAATATTAGTTTTCCAGGGGGTAATGTTTTGTCGTTTCTTATGTTATTAGTTGTTATGAAAACATCGGCCGATAGGGTTGTATCTAACCAGCTGCTTACGGTATTTCGAAAACTACCTATCATCAACTCGACACTAACGTAGACCGATACGGCAATCATCAGCCCTATGATAATTACACTAGCTGTGCTTAGAGATTGCTTTATGTTCCCTATTGCTAATTTCTCTGGTATTTCTAGGAATCTGCTCATTGTAATTTCAATTATTGATAGAGTCACTTTTATTAGTGCCGGTATAAAAAAAGAGATGCCGATTATCAATAAAAAAATACCTATTATACCAATTTCTATATTTCTTTTCGAAGTGAAGATTGATATTAGAGCAATAAGAGAAAAAAATAATCCTAGAGCCGTAAATACCCACAATTTATGATTAGCTCTTTCGTCAATATCTGACTGCCTCATATTTCTTATGGGAGATACATTCATTGCAATCCAGGCCGGTATAATTGTTGAAATAACAGAGGCAAATAAACCAACAAAAATACCTTTAATGATTGTAAAACTTGAAATATGAATTGTATTAGCGGTTATATTAAAATATATATCGTTTATCGTTCTTGTTACTAAAATCAGTAGTGATTTCCCAAGAACAATCCCGATAACAATACCAAAAAACGTTGCTATTGATCCTACAACGATCGCTTCAAACAAAATAGACAAAAAAATTTGTTTCTTAGTGGCTCCAATGGCTCTTAAGGTGCCAAGGGTAGTTTTTCTTTGATTGATTGACAAGTAAAATGAGTTAAATATAAGAAACATAGCAACAAGTATTGCCAACATGCTTAGGGCAAGGAGGTTAAGCTCGAACGGTTTTATTATATTTTTCGAATTTGCGATCGCAGAGCTTAGTTCCGTAATCCTGAGATTCTCCGGAATGGCTAGTTCAATTGCCTGTAGATATGAATCATTTTTAGCTATATCAAAAATATCAATTTTGTCGATCTTTCCGAGTTTGTTTAATAATTCTTGTGCCGTGGAAATGTCTGTTATTAAAATGTTTTTTAAGCTTTCAGACTTTCCGCTAATAGATTAAATTATCCCGACAATCCGTAATTTGTGTATTACTCCGTTGTTATTTGAAGTTATGTTATTTCCTATAGTTAATTGATTTTCTTCAGCCGTTTGCTGAGATACAAAAACTGTGTTCGGGATTGATATTAGTTTGTCTATGGCTGGATCATTAATTAAATTGCCGGAATATGCAGAATCATCTAGATAACTTAGTTGTGGTATAGGATCTAAACCGATTATTCGTACTGGATTTGTATGGAATTCAACAATTTCCAGATATCCTTCTACTACAGGAATTAAGTTTGTTGTCCGGATATTTGAACGTAGTTCCGTATATATCTTTTCATCGAAACCGGATGAATTTCCGACTATACTGTGGCTAATATTAGTATTTATACTCCTAATTGAACTTTCGAGTGATCTGATGGAACTTATATTTGCAATATCTACTGCTACAATTGTTGAAACACCAACGGCTACACCTAATAACAGAAGGAAACTTTGGAACAGACTTCTTTTAAGATAATTTAGTCCAATCTTTAAAATACCTATATTCATTTAATTCTCGTTATTTTAGAATTTTCTAAAATGTGAACCTCATCAGCGTCATTAATTATTTCATCGCTATGAGTTACGATAATGGCTGTTTTTTTTTCGCTTTTAACAGTTTCAAGAAACAGATTTAATATTTCTTTTGAAGTTTCAATGTCTAAACTTCCCGTGGGTTCGTCTGCTAGGATTATTTCAGGATTGTTTGATAATGATCTAGCTATAGCAACCCTCTGTTGTTCACCGCCAGATAATTTTTCAGGCATTGCAAACATCTTGTCCTCCAACCCAACTCTATTTAGAAGGTTCTTTCCTAAGTCGTAACATCTTGAGTTGCTCAGGCCATCCAGTCTAAGTGGGAGTACAGCATTGTCGAGCACGTTTAATGTTGGAATTAAGTTAAAGAATTGAAATACAATGCCAACGTTTCTCCTTCTAAATATGGCTCTTTCTTCATCAGACAGTTCACTTATGCATGTATCTCCAATATAAATTGAGCCATTATTAGGAGTGTCTATACCGCTTATTAAGTTAATCAATGTGGATTTCCCGGAACCACTTTTACCGATAATTGCAATTAGATTACTGCCGTTTATCTCCCAGTTACTTCTGTCCAATATAGTTATAGTTTTCTCGCTTTCCTTATAATGTTTCGATACGTTTTGTAATCGAACGGAGTTTTTCATTAATAATAGAGTTTATAAGAGAGTATATTAAAAATATTAATGAATATTTATTTTAGCAGAAAGTTAAGGATTGGAGAGCTCATCGTCTGATAGTTTCTTTATTCAATATTCAAATCAAGATTTTGAGTAGCGGTTGCACCGTAAGAGTCAGTTGTAGTTATTGAGAACTTATAGTTCCCTATATTGTCTTGATCAAATTCCCAAATAACTATTCCGGTTTCCTTATCAAACGACATACCTTCAGGCGCATTGTTTAAAGTGATTTCAATGTCATCTCCGTCGGGATCGGTAGCAATAACCCGATAGTGAAACTTCCCATCTTCAATCGTGTTTGGAGGTAAGGATAAAAATTCTGGATAGCTGTTTGGTATAGTGAAATCCACTTCATTTTCCCAAGCTCCTTCTCTGTATGAATTAAAGGGTGTTACCCCCAAAGATATAGTATCCCCGCGTTTAAAGTCATCTTGCCAAATAAGTATTTCTTCATCTGCTCCATCGATTATCTCACCATTTTTTTTCCATCTGTAGCGAAAATCTGTTAATCCATCATCTGTTTCAAATGCGCTAACATTTGCTATAAAACCATCTTTTAAGTTATCAGATACTTGCTTTATTTCTATGGATTTTAAACGTGGCAAATTGCTTAGCGTAACTTCATCTGAGCCTTGTAAGTCCGTGCTGGTTTTGTTGATATTGTTATCATGCGATTCTGATTCAGATTGGTTGTTTGAAACTTGGTTGTTTGAAACATCGGTTTTTTCATATTTTTTTTCATTATCATTACTGCATGATACGATGGCTAAAACAATAATAACTAAATAGGCTCCAAACAGTTTCATTTTTCACCTCATTCATTTTATATTATCTTAATCTCGAATTGATCCATTCTTTTCCCGTTAGTTTTATATTTAAGGTCAATATCCTTATCCTGCACCAGTTTCTCAAGATTAGTATTCTCCAGGGCTCTCAAGCGGTCGAGAATTTCTTCATTTGCATATATCTGAATCTCTTTGATAAATGGTTTTATAATTTCGCGTTGAATATTCCTAAGTATTTCGTATATTATTGTGTCTTTAGATTTTATATAGCCTATACCCTGACAATATTCACAAGGCTCACTTATTGTTTTTAATATGCTTTCTCTCAACCTTTGCCTTGTCATTTGTACAACACCAAATGGTGATATTTCAAGAACGACAGAACGAGCTTTATCCTTTTTTAACTCTCCTGTAAAGACATTATAAATCTCTTCCCTTTTTTCTATATTTTTTAGATCAATGAAATCAATTACTATGATTCCTACCAGATTCCGTAGTCTTATCTGTCTAACAATTTCGAAAGCTGCCTCTTTATTTATATTATATATAGTTTCTTCATGATCTGTTTCACTAAGGTACTTGCCGGTATTAACATCGATCACGGTTAGACCTTCGGCTTCTTCTATTATCAAATGGCCCCCAGACTTTAGCCACAATTTTTTCTCGAAGATTTTTTTTATTTCTTCTTCAATTCTAAATTTAGAAAACAGGGGCTTGTTATCATTGTAAGATTCAATATTTATAATCAGGTTTGGAAGTTGGCTCTTATAGTATTTGTGCATCTCTTCTTTAGTTTCGTTTGAGTCAACTATTATTTTTTTTAAATCCTTTGACAGCAGATCCCTGATAATCCTAATAAATAGCTTTGGTTCCTCATAGAGGAGCAGTGGTGATTTATCATCCTCTGCCCTTTGCTTTATTTCATTCCATAAACTGATCAAATATTCTAAATCCTTGGCTATCTCATTGTGCTCAACTTCTAAAGCCGCTGTTCTAACAATGAATCCCAATCCTTTTGGTTTTATATCCTTGATAAATTCACTTAGTATTTTTCTATCTTCCTCATTCTCAATCCTCTTAGAAATTCCTACCGTATCTACATTGCCGAGGAGAACGAGATATTTACCTGGAATTGCTATGTAAGAAGAGAGTTTGGGACCCTTACCCCCGGAGGGTTCTTTTAGTACTTGTACCAATAATTCCTGTCCGTTTCTTAATACATCCTGAATGAGGTTTTTATCAATTTTGCTTGATTTAAACTCTTCTTCGTCTTCGTTCAAAAAGTATTCGAAATATGATTCTTCTTGGACGTCTTCTGCTGAAATGAACCCTGATTTATTAAGTCCTATATCTACAAAGGCCGCTTGCATACCCGGGAGGACTTTACCAACTTTACCTTTATAGATATTGCCTACTATTAGCGGTTGAGATTTTTTTTCAATATACAATTCGGCAAGGGATTCATTTTCTAGTACTGCTACCCTGGTTTCATTAAACGTTGTGTTGATTAGTACCTGATTTTCCATGAACTCGACAAAACTTGTAATAGAAGAACCTTAGAATATTTATTAAGTATAGTCTATAACTTATTCATATAAAAGGTTATTAGGATTAAAAAAACACTTTTTTTTTTTATAAAAAGGTGTAGAATTTGATTAATAACTTGATATTATATTATAACCTGCTTAAATTTAACGAGAATTTACGAGGAGGATGGTAGGATGCACTTTAGATTATTAATAATTTTTTTCCTAGTAACTACGTTTGCATTTGCTCAGGGGGGTAGTTCACCAAAGGGTGGAGAATCTATATATGTTGTTAAAAGCGGAGACACTTTATCGAGCATATCAAATAGATTCTTTGGAAATCCGCTTCTTTGGCCAAGGTTATGGGAGTTAAATCCGTATATAGACAATCCAAACAGAATCTATCCCGGTAACGTAATAGCATTAATGCCCAGCCAACCGGATCTGCCTGTTGTAAAAATCAATCCGGAAACGAAGGTTCAGGAGATTGTAGATGTTATGCCACCCAGACCAATATATTACTATTCGCCTGGCGGAAGTGAAGGGTTTATTTCACCCGATGAATGGGAACATATGGGGGTAATTCTGACTTCTGAAACACCAAAGATCATTCTTTATGATGGCGACAAGGTATTCACTAACCTGGGTACACATCATGGTGTAAAACCTGGGGATAAATTCACTGTTTTTCGTACATCAAAACAGGTGCTCCATCCGATAAGGGGTACCAGGGTTGGCTATAAAGTAGCAATATTGGGTGAGTTAGAAATCCGTCATATCCTGGGTAAGAGAAAATCATCGGCAATTGTAACTCAATCTTTTAGAGAAATAACGCGCGGTGCAAAAATCAGACCCCATAGACCTTTTGTTAAAGAGGTTTCTATAAAGAAGGGTCAGCGAGAGACTTACGGTTACGTTATTGATACGAAAAATCCGGTACAATTCGGTTCCCAAGGCAGTATAGTTTATATAGATCGCGGAAGCGAACACTCAGTGGTAGCAGGTAACACATTTTCTATTTATACTCATGGTAGAAGGATTAAGGATCCGGATTCTGGTAAGGAAGTTAAGCTGCCTGGAATATTAATAGGCAAAATGGTTGTATTAGATGTGACTGAAAACTCCTCAACTGGAATTATCACTGAGAGTTCCAGGCAAATTGAAATGGGAAGCCCAGTAAGTTTGGATTTATAAGCTTTATTATTCGTATTACTGAATGGCACCAGTCATCTGAACGAATTTTACAGGGATAACTTGTTTTCTTGTTTTTTCTTTGCCTTTATAAATTACTGTAAGTACTTGGTCTTCGGTTCCTATCGGAATTACCATTAGTCCGTCTACATTTAACTGGTTTAATAGCGGATCGGGTATTTTTTTAGCTGATGCAGTGACAATAATCCTATCAAATGGAGAATGTTCCTCCCAACCGTAGAATCCATCTCCACATTTAAACATAATATTTTTGTAATTAAGATCGGTTAGGAGTTTTTTTACTCTGGTAAAGTTGTCTTTAAGAATTTCAATTGTATAAACTTCACACCCCATATCAACCAGTATTGCGGTTTGGTAACCGGAGCCTGTACCAATCTCCAACACTTTTCCCCCTCCTTTAATATCTAGTAGATCAGTCATTAAGGCAACTATGTAGGGTTGAGAAATAGTTTGTCCCTCTTGAATCTGGATTGGATGGTCATCATATGAGACACTTATATATTCCTCAGGAGCAAATAAATGTCTGGGGACGTTTAACATAGCCGTGATTATTTTAGAGTTATTAATACCCCGGGAGATTATCTGATTCTCAACCATCTCCATTCTTTTTTTTTTCAGACTTTCATCATCTTCGAATTTATCTTTGTTGACCATCAGTAGGTTTATTAAAAAATTTGATATATAGGAAAATGGCATAAGTTATATTTATTATAAACACTTGAAAACGAATATATTATTTATTCTGAAAAAAGAATTATCCCGACTTGTCTATTATTGTATCAAATTCTTTTTTGGTAATGAGCATAACAGACAATCTGCTTTGTTTAATAAGGGCTATATCGTTCAGTTTACTTTCTTTCTTGATTTCAGCTAGGGCAACGGGTTTTTTAAAAGTTTCTACAGGTTCCATATCAACTGCTACCCATCTCTCATCACTGGTTGTGGGATCTTGATAGTTCTCCCTAATAACTTTAGAGATTCCCACTACTTCCAGCCCTTCATTGCTATGATAAAAAAGGACTAAATCACCTTTTTTCATGTTTATAAGATTGTTTCTTGCCTGATAGTTTCTCACACCATCCCAGTATGTCCAGCCGTCGTTTAAAAAATCTTGCCAAGAGTATTTAAAGGGTTCGGATTTAACTAGCCAGTAATGCATAGAATTATTATTAAACGAAAGCTATATAACTTCAAGGCTATTAATGTCTTTTGCAATGTTAATAATTCTGTATATTTATTTCAGATGAAAATTAAGGTTGTAATATTATACATAATTTGTTTAATACTGATTGTATCTGCAACAGATGGTGGGTCCCTTGGCAGTGATTTAGATAAAAACTTAAAAAAAATAGCTATTTTGCCATTTGAGCACAAGACGTTTGTGTTTCCTACCGAAGAGAAATCCAAACTCGCTACTCAGCAGATAGCAATCCCAAAGTTGATTTATGAATCGATATTTAATAGACTCAGTTCTTTCGAATTTTATGATTTTAACGAATCCCTACAGGATTTTAATTCCATTGTTGAAGATTTTCCAGATCTATCGTATAGAGAGTTGGTATTTAAACTTGGTAGTCGCCTTGGAGTTGATGCAGTGTTGATTGGTAATATCTCGGTATATAGAGAGAGAAAGGGTTCAGATTTTGGTGTTGAGTCTCCGGCTTCTGTAGCATTTAGCTCAGAACTGATTAATACTAATAATCGTGTTTTACTTTGGGAAACTTATTATACGGAAACACAAAAGCCCCTTTTTAATAATTTATTCGAAGTTTCCAAATTTTTTAAAAGGAAAGGCAAGTGGATCAAGGTTGATCAATTGGCTAACGAAGGTGCACTTATAGTATCAGACAGGCTTTACAATTATTTAATGGAGTACAAATGAATATTGTTCCGGCTATTGATATTAAGGATGGCAAGTGTGTAAGGCTATTGAGGGGAAAAGTAGGAACTGAAACCATTTTCTCGGAAAATCCCCAGGAAGTTGCAAAGAAATGGGAATCGCTTGGAGCATCACTTATTCATGTTGTTGATTTGGATGGAGCGTTTGAAGGGAATCCTAAAAACTTTGAGATTATAATGAGAATTATAAGCTCTGTTAACTGCGATGTTCAGATAGGTGGGGGTATAAGAACGCACAACAGTGCAAAGGTATATCTTGATGCGGGAGCATCCATAATAATATTGGGGACAGCGGCATTTTTAGATCCCGGTTTATTAGAGATTTTGTGCAATGATTTTCCCGGCAGGATTGCAGTGGGTATAGATATCAAGGAAGGCAAGATAGCGATTAGAGGGTGGAGAGATGTCGTTGATCTCGATACGCAGCATGTTTTGGAAGAATTTCAATCAAAGGGTGTATCAAAAATATTAAATACTAACATTGACCGTGATGGAACTCTCGAGGGGATAAACATAGCGGAAATTAACAGCTTCCTTTCCATTTCTCCCATGCCTGTGATTGCCTCGGGGGGGATTGCAAAAATGGAAGACTTGGAAAAACTTGCTTCTCTTAATTCCAATGTTTTGGAAGGTGCTATATTAGGAAGATCAATCTATACCGGGTCAATAGATTTAAAAGAAGCTATAGAGAGGTTTTCCTGATGTTATCAAAAAGGATAATACCCTGTTTGGATGTAAAGAGTGGAAGGGTGGTTAAGGGTGTTAATTTTCTGAACTTAAGGGACGCAGGTGACCCGGTAAAAGTTGCTGAAAGGTATAGCGATGAAGGCGCCGACGAGATCACTTTTCTGGATATTACGGCATCACATGAGGAAAGACGTACAATGATTGATGTAGTGGAAAGAACAGCTGCCAAGGTCTTTGTTCCCCTAACGGTTGGAGGCGGTGTTAGGACATTGGAAGATGTTAGAAATTTATTATTGGCAGGTGCCGACAAAGTATCTATTAATACAGCTGCAGTTAAAAATCCAGATTTTGTAAAAGAGGCTTCAGCTAGGTTTGGTAGCCAGTGTATAGTGGTTGCCATTGATGCAAAGGCAGTTTCTGAAAACAGGTGGGAAGTTTATACACACGGGGGAAGAAATCCTACCGGAATAGACGCTGTTTCATGGTCTAAGAAGATGAGAGATTTTGGTTCGGGTGAAATTTTGCTGACCAGCATGGATAGAGACGGAACCAAAGATGGATACGATCTTAAACTAACCAGAGCAGTCTCTGAATCGGTGGATATCCCGGTAATTGCATCGGGGGGAGTAGGCAATCTACATCATTTAAGTGAAGGTTTAAATGAGGGAAAGGCAAGTGCAGTTCTTGCCGCATCAATTTTCCATTATGGAGAATATACGATAAGTGAGGCTAAAAGTTATCTTAGAGAAAAGGGTATTAATGTAAGGATATAGTTGTTTAATAGGAGTAAAGTTTGAATATCAGAGAGCAGCTGCAAGAGATCGAACAGAAGGTACTTTCCCCATTTGCAACTCTTAGTTCTAAAACAAAGGGGAGACTGAGACCTGAGAAGGAGTGTGACATTAGAACTCCTTTCCAGCGTGACAGGGATAGAATAATCCATTCCAAGGCTTTTAGGAGAATGAAGCATAAGACACAGGTTTTTTTAGCACCCACAGATGATCACTACAGAACTAGGTTGACCCACGTGATTGAGGTATCTCAAATTGCAAGGACAATTTCGAAATCTCTCAGATTAAATGAAGATTTAACAGAGGCTATCGCCCTGGGCCATGATCTTGGCCATACACCATTCGGACACGCAGGTGAAGATGTGTTAAACGAGATATTCCCTGGGGGGTTTAAGCATGTTATACACAGTTTAAGGGTTGTTGATGTTCTTGCAAAGGAAGGCAAAGGTCTGAATCTTACCTACGAAGTTAGAGATGGAATATCAAAACACTCAAAGGGAATGGGGTCAATCGACAACCCTAAATACAGACCCGATACCATGGAGGGGCAAGTTGTTAGAGTGTCCGATTTGGTTGCTTATGCAAACCACGATTTAGACGATGCCGTAAGATCTAAGATTATATCAATCAATGATGTTCCGAAACAGTGTATAAGAGTCTTGGGGAAAACTGGGTCCGCACGGATTAATCGGATGGTGAGTGATATTATTTTTGAAACTATGAATTTAAACACAAATAGGATCGTGATCAGCAATGAGATTGAAGAGGCTATGCTGGAATTGAGACGTTATTTATTTGATACGGTTTATATGGATGAAAGAGTTAGGAACAATTTTATAAAGGCTCAGAAGGTAATTCGTGATATTTATTATTATTTTTGCGAAAATCCGCAGAAACTTAAAAAATACTGCGGAAAAACAGCCATTGATTATGATTCCGTTGAGCGTCAGGTATGTGATTTTATAGCGGGTATGACAGATTTTTATGCAATATCAATGTACGAAGATATATTTTTACCTAAAAGATGGGAAGGAACGCTTAGCAAAACCTAAAACTTTATATTAAAAACAAACTAATTATTTATATTGACTTGGGAGATTGTTGTTGATTAATCTGGGCACAGTACCATTTTTAAATTCAAAACCGCTTGTTTATGCGCTGGAAGAAAATTTAATTGATCATAATTTCAATATTACTTATTCACCTCCCTCCAGCCTATCAAAATTGCTATTTAATAGGGAAATCGATTTGGGTCTTATACCGGTTGCAGAGCTTTTAAAGGTTGGAAACTACTCAGTAGTGCCAAATATTTCCATATCATCTAAGGGCACTGTAGACAGTGTTGTTCTTGTATCGAGAAAAGACATTTCAAGTGTAAACACCGTTGCTGTGGATATGAGATCACAAAGCTCAACAAACATGCTAAGGATAATATTTGAAATTTTTTACGGTAAAACCCCAAATTATATCAAAAAGGAGCCGAGCGTGGAATTTTTTGATGGCGTTGATGCCGGAATGATTATAGGAGATCTAGGTCTTAAATATAAATATGGAAATACAAATGAATACAAGATTTTTGACTTAGGGGAAATCTGGAATGAAAAGACCGGCTTGCCTTTTGTGTATGCGGTTTTTGCAGTGAATAGAGGCGTTGATTTAGGTGAGGGTATTGATATATTAAAGCGGTCTAAATCAATTGGGATTAGGATGGCGGATCAAATAGCCGAGCAACAATCAAGGATAATAAATATACCGAAGGAAGTTTGCTTAAAATATATATCGAGTAGAATAGGTTACGATTTAGGGGAAGAGGAGTTTAAGGGGATAATCGAGTATAGCCGGCTTTTGGATAAATTGAATATTTCAAAATCAATATCTCATATAGAAGTATATTCCTAAATTTATATTGAGGAGATTTAAAATTGAGCAAAGTAGAAATGAAGTTGGGTCACAGTCCAGATGCAGACGATGCATTTATGTTTTACGGAATAGCAAGCGGACAAGTCAGTTCTGACAGTATCGATTTTGTACATGTAATAGAGGAGATACAGGCACTAAACAAGAGGGCGTTGAATAAGGAACTGGAGGTAACTGCAATTTCGGCCAATGGTTATTTACAGGTTCAGGATTACTATAGAATTCTCGGTTGCGGTGCAAGTATGGGATATGGATACGGGCCCATAGTGGTTTCCAAAAATAAGATTAATGATCTATCGGGGAAAAAAGTTGCTATACCGGGGAAATTAACAACGGCATACCTATTATTGTCTATATACTCTGATAATTTTATTCCAGTAGAATTTCCATTTGATGATATTATGTTGGCAGTTAGTTCTGGAGAGGTCGATGCAGGTTTAGTGATACATGAAGGACAGTTAACATATAAGGAATATGGGTTTGAAATCTTGTTTGATTTAGGTGAACTGTGGTCCAAAGAAACATCCCTACCGCTACCCCTTGGTTTGAATGTGGTTAGGAGAGATATAGACGAGGAACTTCAAAATGAGATTTACAGGGTTCATAAGAAGAGTATTGAATATGGACTTAATAATAAGGCAGAGGCACTGCAGTATGCACTAAGATACGGAAGGGGTATGGATGAAAAAGTTGGGGAAAAATTCGTATTAATGTACGTAAATGAAATTACACGAGATTTGGGTAAAACGGGATTATCAGCACTTCAACATCTGTTTGCAAGGGGATGTGAAAAGAACCTTATTGATAAGCAGCCGAAACTAGATGTTTTGAGCTGAAATAAAATTGATAGTTATTAATTAACTTCAGAATTTATTTTTATCTCGAAGATTTTAGGCCACAGCTTGCCAGTTACAAATATTCTCTTTGAAACATTATCATATGCTATGCCGTTCATTACATCCACTCTTTGGGTATTTGACTCTTTTTTCAGCAAACCTCTTAAATCAATCCAGTACAAGACTTTACCGGACTGGGGGGAAATAACTGCGATCTTGTTTGTTATCCAGACATTTGCATAAATATTACCATCTATAAATTCAAGTTCGTTTATTCTTTTGATCGGTGTTTTCCTATCAAAAACCTGGAGTTTCTTCCTTATTCCAAATGTCTCGGGATCCATAAAATACAGGCTTGAACTGCCATCACTTAATATTAATTCTTTCCCGTCGGTTGTAATTCCCCAACCTTCGAACGGGTAGTAAAATTTGTTTATCAAATCAAAACTTTTCAAGTCATAGACAAATCCGATGTTTGATTTCCAAGTTAACTGATAGATCTTATCTTTTAATATTGTTATACCTTCACCGAAATACTTTTTTGGCAGTTTGAATGATTTTTCAATATTCCCGGTTTTTGAATTAACTTTTCTTATACTGGATTTTCCACGCAGACCTGTACCTTCATATAAGTATCCCTCATGATAAACAAGTCCCTGGGTAAATGCAGATGTATCATGCGGAAAGCTTTTAATTAGTACATAATCCAAGATCGGAGCATTTCCGCTTTCTTCCAGAACTGTCGATGTCTTATTCTTTAATACATTTATTTTTGATGAGTCTAGTGTGTCTACAGCTTGAAATAGCTGGAGAAAGCTAAATAAGTAATAAACTGATATCGTAAGCATATGATTTAATCTAAATATTTTGTCATAAATTTTAACTGATATTTTTGGATTGATTATATTTTGACAAAAATAAAAATATTAATTACATTTAATTAAAATATTATTTAGTCTTACCTAAATTTAATACTTTATTAAATCAAATCATCTTGTATCGGGAGAGTTTAATAATTATGAGATATATTTTCCTGCTTTTTATTACACTGATAATTACGAATATTCTTATCGTTTATGAAGTTTTAGCCGTGGGAGGGATTTCTAATTCTAAAGTTATTGTTCCGAGTGCTGACACTGTGCCTGTTAATCGATTTGAAATTGAACCATTTTTTGGTCTTGAAGTTGTGGATGATGCTGATAACAGCGTTAGATACGGTGGTGGCTTACGCTTTACATATGGGTTGTTACAAAATCTTGAAGCCGGTGTGAATCTAAATTATCTGAATGTGGAAGATTCGG
>JAZGCJ010000260.1:0-4285 GCA_036476895.1 Thermodesulfobacteriota bacterium | reverse complement strand
GAGAGTTAAAAGAGGAGTTGCTTCGAGAAAACGAAGAAAGAGAATTCTAAAGCTAGCTAAAGGTTATTGGGGAAGAAGGAAAAATAATTTAAGACGTGCCAAGGAAACATTAATAAGAGCCCTGTCTTTTGCGTATAGACACAGGAGGCTGAGAAAAAGAGAGTTTAGAAGATTGTGGATTGTTAGAATAAACGCTGCGGTCAGGCCATTTGGTTTGTCTTACAGCAAGTTTATGGGCGGTTTGAACAAAGCCGGAGTAGGGATAAATAGAAAGGTGTTGTCTGAGCTGGCAATTAGGGATCCCCAGAGCTTTAAATCAGTTGTTGAAGTAGCTAAGTCTAATATCAATTAGCTTCTATATAATAATTTGTAGTACCATACCCAGAAGCATTAACAAACCTAACAAAGCTCTTTTATATAATTATATCTGTCACTCTGAGTGAAGCTAAGAGTCTATTAGACTCTTCGTCGCTTCACTTTTCAGCAACGAAGACAAGACACGAGTTATCAAACTCTTTAATTAGCTGCGTCCTGTTCCTCTTATATAAATAATTATTTTAGTCTGAAATTTTTTAATGAAACTTGGTTATACATGGTAAAGGCTGTCCAAATCCTCCTCTTAGTCGAATTTGTTATCGAAACAGTTCTCAGAATGACAAATAAAACGGCTCAGAATAAATAGAGAGATGCTCAGAAGTAAAAAATTAACTTGCTAAGAGATACATAAACCAAAAGACTTTTGATTAAATAATTTATGGTTTTCAAACAACATGAGGATCACTTTGCAACGGGCAGCCGTCACATACAGGTTCTCTTTTTCTACAATGTTCTTTTCCAACCCTCACGAGTAATGCATGGTATTCATTAAACAGTCTGTGATCATGCTTGAGCCTATCCATAAGAAATTCCTGAATATCCTGATAGGTAGATTCCTCGGGTATTAATTGGTGCCTTGACAGAATTCTGTATGTGTATGCATCAACCACAAAAACGGGTTTCCGGCCGGCGTATAACAAAATGCTATCTGCGGTTTCAGGTCCTATTCCATTTATTCCAAGTAATTTTGATCTGAGTGTTTCCGTATTTTCTTGAAACATTTCATCTATACATCCGGAATAATTTTCATTAATGAATCTCACAAAATTCTTGATTTTTTTTGCCTTCTGGTTGAAATAGCCAGATGGTCTTATAAGTTGAGCCAGTTCCCCTATTTCAATATCCCCGAGAATACTGATAGACATTTTGCCTTTGAAGTTTAAATTACTTAAGGCTTTTTCAACATTTTTCCAACTTGTATTTTGTGTGAGAATTGCTCCCAGAATACACTCCAACCTGCTTTCCGCAGGCCACCATTTCTGAGGACCGTATTTTTCATATAAAAATTTGTATATATTGGTTAATCTTTCCGAATTAATTTGGCTCATATTAATCTATTTTATTGACAATTTTTAACGAATTGTTAAACATAAATCGCATGAAGAAAACACCACTATACCATGTACATAAGGAAATGGGAGCAAAAATGATGGAATTTTCCGGCTGGCTGATGCCGGTTCAGTATGAAGGCATCAGAGCAGAACATCTTGCCGTTAGGAATTCAGTTGGTGTGTTTGATATAAGCCACATGGGAGAAATTGAGATTACAGGTGAGGATTCGTTAAATTTCTGCCAATTTATTACTACAAATGATGTCAAAAAGTTAAAACAATTCCAAGCACAATATACATTTTTGTGTAATGAGAGCGGGGGTTTTATTGATGATGTTATTTTGTACAAATTCTCAGACGAAAGGTTTTTATTTTGTGTCAATGCTTCCAATTGCGAAAAAGTATTTCACTGGTTATGCAAGTACAACAAGGACTACGATGTGAACATTACGGATAGAAGCTTGGTATGTTCTCTTGTTGCTATTCAAGGTCCTGATTCACCAAAGCTTTTGGAAGATGTGTTGAACGGGGTTGCAACTGGACTGAAGAAGTTTTGTTTTACAAATTTTAAATGGCAAAATTCTGAATTGATTATTGCTAGAACTGGGTATACAGGGGAAGATGGTTTCGAGATATTCCTGCCATGGGATATCTGTGAAAAATTTTGGAAAATTGTTATTGATAAAGGGGTAAAATATGGTATTAAACCTTGTGGATTAGGCTGCAGAGACACTTTGAGGATCGAAATGGGTTACTCGCTGTATGGTCACGAGATAGACGAGGAAACGAACCCGGTTGAAGCCGGATTATTAAGGTATGTTAAATTAGAAAAAGGGGATTTTATAGGTAGTGAAGCTTTAAGATCTTTTATTGACAATGGGGTAAGCAAAAAGCTTATCGGTTTTTCGATGATTGACCCTGGAATTCCAAGACATGGTTACGAAATTATTAAAGGTCAAGAGCCGATCGGCAATGTAACAAGCGGGACTATGTCTCCAAGTATTGGTAAATCTATTGGAATGGGTTATGTTGATATCCAGCATAGCTTAGAGGATGAGATAGAAATACAAATTAGAAAAAACAAAAGGAAGGCTAAACAACATTCTTTACCTTTTTATACTAATTAGAATTAAATAGAAAAGGAGATTTAGGAAATGGTTGAAATTCCCGAAGATCTAAGTTACACAAGCGAACATGAGTGGATTAATGTTGAGAATGATCTGGTGATAATTGGAATAACCGATTTTGCTCAAGAGGCACTTGGGGAAATCGTATACATTGAGTTGCCAGGTGAGGGGGATGAAGTTGTTAAGGGAGAATCATTTGGTGCCGTTGAGTCAACCAAATCTGTTTCTGATCTGTATTCGCCTGTAACTGGAGAAGTTGTAGAAATTAATGAGGTCCTTTTAGACTCTCCGGAACTTGTCAACGAAGACCCGTATGGTGATGCTTGGATGATCAAAGTGAGAGTATCCGACGAGCCGAAGCTAGAAGGATTGTTGGATTACGAGGAGTATGCGGCATATATTGAAAACGAGTTTGAAGAATAAATTGAATTAACTCTTATTCTTACCAAGTTCGATATAATCACTTATTTTCAGATTCACCATTACTAACTTATCCGGGAGTGATATAGATAGCCTGTGATAAAACGAATTCATCATTTACAAAATTTTATTAAAGACATGAATGACAACTCTTTTTCACTCGATACAGATTCATTTTTAAATAGACATTTGGGTCCAAACAAAGACGAAGTAAACGAGATGTTAGATGTTGTTGGGGCGACGGATCTCGGGGAATTTATTGATCAGGTATTGCCCGAAAGTATATCATTGGAAAAGGACCTGGAGTTGCCCACACCTTCAAGTGAATATTCGTTACTGAAACACTTAAGGATGCTGGAAGCTAATAACAAGGTGTTCAAATCGTATATTGGGTTAGGGTATTACGATTGTATTACACCGCCAGTAATTCAGCGAAATATCTTTGAAAATCCCGGCTGGTATACACAGTACACTCCTTATCAATCTGAAATTTCTCAGGGCAGACTGGAAGCATTGATAAATTTTCAAACTGTGATAACCGATCTTACCGGTATGGAGATAGCGAATGCCTCACTATTAGATGAGGGAACTGCAGCAGCAGAAGCAATGACCCTGTTGCATAGGGTCAGGGTAGGGAATAAGAAGGATTCGAATACTCTTTTTGTTTCTAAAAATTGTTTTCCTCAAACAATAGAGATTTTAAAAACCAGGGCTAAACCTCTTGGAATAGAATTGATTATTGATGATGACAAGAACTTTGATTTTAACGATCGTTATTTTGGTGCAATATTCCAGCAGATCGATTCAAATGGAGAGGTGAATGATTATCAAGGCGTTATAGATGAGGCACATAGTAAAGATATTTTAGTAGCGGTAATAGCCGATTTGTTAAGTCTCGCTATTTTAAAGCCTCCGGGTGAAATTGGGGTTGATGTGGTAGTTGGTAGCACACAGAGACTCGGCGTGCCAATGGGTTATGGAGGTCCTCATGCAGCATATTTTGCCACCAGGGAGGAGTATAAGCGCCAGGTTCCGGGAAGAATAATTGGAGTATCCGTTGATTCAGGGGGAAGACAGGCTTACAGAATGGCTCTCCAAACAAGGGAACAGCATATAAGAAGAGAAAAGGCAACTTCAAATATCTGTACCGCACAATCACTGTTGGCAATAATGGCAGGCATGTATGTCGTGTACCATGGACCTGAGGGATTAAAGAGAATAGCTAATAGAATTCGAAGCCTGGCTTATGTGTTGAAATCAGGGTTATCTAATCTTGGATATCCGATTTGCAATACGAACTATTTTGATACG
>JAZGCJ010000026.1:0-16915 GCA_036476895.1 Thermodesulfobacteriota bacterium | reverse complement strand
TATGGACCAAATAATGTACTAAGCCAATAAGGATCAAGAGACATCATCAAGTCCCATGCAAAGAGGCTCAGGGTCAGGGCATATACACCAAGAATAATGGGTGCAAATTTTCTCAAATTCTTCCAGCATCTCTTTTTGTCTTCCTCACCTTTCCATCCCGAAGCAATCCAAGCGGCGAGCCCGGACAGCCTGCCCTGTAAACCACCTAAATCCTGTCTGAGTGAAAAGTAAAGGTAAAACATGCTAAGTATAATTAAAATTAAAAAGCCGCCAATATCCCTTGCCATAACAAAATTTATATTCAGCCATACATCTTTGGGGTAATGATAATGGTGAGTGGCATAGGGCAGTATATAGTCCTTTCCGAGGAAAAGAACTATAAGAAGAATAAATGAAATTAATGTAAAGGCCCCGAAACTCTCAGCGATCCTGAGGTAAGGTCTAGCCCACCTTGCATCTGTTATTCTTAGTATGCACGAAATTATTATCCCGGCCTGAGAAATACCTGTCCAAAAAATAAAGTTAACTAAGAATATCTGCCAAGCTTCACTCGCATTTGATCCCATAATCTGCGAAATAAAAGCTGCCGCCCCTGCTACAAACAAAATTAAAAATAATATAATAAACCAATTTGGGATTAACGAACTTTTTGAAAGTATTTCATCCTTGATATTATCGTCCATCTTACTGACTAATCTCCTCTGTACTACCCAATTTCCCCTGTAGCTTCCTTACATAATTAACTATATTCCATGCGCCTTCAGGATTTATGCTTTCCCTGTAGCTTGGCATCATTACCTTTCCCCCATATCTTATATAAGCATATATGTAACCATCTGTCCTTCCCTGAACTCCCTGCGAAGTAAGGTCTAGGGGATAAAAATAACCTTTTTTAACAATTGGACCATCACCTTTACCACCGGGGCCATGGCAAGCAATACAATAAATGTTATACAGTTGTTCACCCTTGTTGACAGACGTAACAGTCGGAGGTTGTGGATTCACAGTAATCTCTTCAAATTCTTCCCTTGGATAAGGCTTAATTCTAAGGCCATTAATTGTTACAGATAGCTGGGGAAACTGTACAGGCAACTCATACGGTTGAATAGAAGGCTGTACCCACATATTATAAGACCATGGAAAAGCATAGAGGTCAGTTTGTCCAACAATAAAAATTAACAATATTAGACAACTTGTATAAAGACTAATTCTGGATAACAATCTAAATAACCTCCGAAAAGTTTAGGCACCTTCGAATTTAACTTCTTCGGCCCCTTGAGATCTTAATATTTCTTCAACTTGCTTCATGTTTTCTTTTGTACACGTTACTACCACTCCAAATTTATCTTCAGAAAATCTTGTGTCATAAATCTGAGGAGATGCGTTTTTCCTTATTCTCGAGTTTATCAGCAGTCCGAGCAGTGTAGATAATGCACCGATAAGAACCATGCACTCAAATAAAATAACCATAAAAGGCGGGAGAGATATAATTGGCTTAGCGCTGACTTGTATTGGGTAATCAAGCGTTGTAAATATGGTAAACCCCAGCCCAACTATAATACCTAGAATAGCACCACCAAGGGTGAAGAACCTTACAATGCTTTCTGGCGCATCTATAGCCTCTTCTATCTCATGATTTGGTACCGGGGAAAAAACCCTCAGTTTCGAAAAACCGGAGCTCTTCAATTTATTAATCGACTCGATTGTCGAATCCAAATAAGAGAAGATACCAATTACAGCCTGATTACCATTCATTATTATTTGCCCCCCTTCTTTGGTACCGGCAATAATTCTTTCATTTCCACTATAGATATTGCAGGAAGTGTCTTGATAAATATAAGAAAGAACATAAAAAACCATGCAAAACTTCCAACAGTTATACCCAACTCGACCCAGGTAGGAATATAAATACCCCAGGCACCGGGATCATAGCCTCTGGAAAGGGAAATTACAATAATATTAAATCTCTCAAACCACATACCAACATTTATTAGAAGAGAAATTATGAACAGCACCTTTATGTTCTTTCTCATCGAGCTGAACCAAAGTGGAATTGGAGCCACAATATTACACACAATCATAATCCAGTAAAACAGCGCATATTGCCCTGTGGCACGATAATAAAATTGACCCCATTCATATGGACTTCCGCTGTACCAAGCCATAAAATTTTCCGCTACATATGCATAACCCACAATCATTGATGTCATTAGGATTAACTTTGCCATCGCATCGTAGTTATCAAGGGTTATATAATCTTCAAGGTGAAATATTTTCCTAATAGGGATAGTCAGGGTTATAACCAAAGCGAGACCCGAGAAAATAGCTCCGGCAACAAAATAAGGTGCAAAGATTGTTGAATGCCAACCAGGCAGATTGGCCATTGCGAAATCCCAGGACACAACGCTGTGAACTGAAAGTACCAGAGGTGTAGCGAATGCCGCAAAATACAGATAAGCCCTTGTATAATGCAGCCATTCCCAGTTTGATCCCTTCCATCCCAGTGATAATATGGAATAGATTATTTTCCTGGGAGCTTCCTTCACCCTGTCCCTAACTGCGGCCAGATCAGGAATCATACCGATAAAAAGGAACAAGGAGCTGACAGTTAAATAAGTACTAATTGCGAAAACATCCCAGATAAGAGGTGATTTAAAGTTGATCCAGAGTTCTCTTTGGTTTGGATAGGGAAACAGCCAATAGAAATTCCAGGATCTACCGAGGTGGATGATTGGGAATAGACCAGCAGTCAATACTGCAAATACAGTCATAGCCTCGGCTATCCTATAAATTGACATCCTGAAATTGGCCCTGAAAAGATACAGTATTGCCGATATCAGCGTCCCCGAATGGGCTATACCAACCCAAAACACAAAATCAGTGATGTAAATTCCCCAAAAGACCGGATGGCGATAGCCTGCTACACCAAGCCCTGAGTAAACCTGATAGAAAAAACAGAACATACCGAAACCCACAAACATCAAAGTTGGGATAAACAGTGCAAACCACTTGTAAGTGGGCTTATCCAGCATCCTAATTACATCATCATTTATTCTTGCGTACGTTAGCTGCGATGTATCTTCACTCATTAAGCTTTATCCCGTATGACTTTTTTAAGATAAGTTATAGACGGCTTTGTGTTAAGTACTTCTAATACTTTGTAGCCCCTTTCATCATGCGATAACTTTGAAACTTTGCTTTCTGGTTCTTTTAAATTTCCAAATACAATTGCGTTTGTCGGACAAGCCTGTTCACATGCTGTATGAATCTCACCGTCTCTAGCATTTCTTCCCTTATCCTTGGCTTGATCCTTTCCGAAATTAATCCTTTGTACACAAAAAGTGCATTTCTCCATCACACCTTTAGTCCTTACTGTAACATCAGGGTTCAGCTGCCAATTTAGCGGTTCAGGCCATTTATAAGTGAAAAAGTTAAATCGTCTGACCTTGTATGTGCAGTTATTAGAACAGTACCTCGTGCCAACGCATCGGTTATACACCATTCCGTTCAAGCCTTCATTGTTATGATAGGTTGCGTAAACGGGACATACCGGTTCACAGGGGGCATTTCCACAATGCTGACAAAGCATTGGTATAAATCTGGTTTCAAAACCCTTTCCGTCAGTCCTCTTCTGAAAAAACCTCTCAATCCTGATCCACGACATCTCCCTTCTCTTCGCAACCAGAGCTTTCCCAACAAATGGAATATTATTTTCCGAATAGCAAGCTGTGACACATGCACCGCACCCAGTACATTTATTTAGATCGATCGACATGCCCCAGCGATATTTAGGGTATTGGAATTCAGGATAGAAGTCTGGTTCTTCATGGTGCTCACTTTGATGTTCACCATGCTGAAGTTCATTTAAAGAGACTGCTAATGCGATATTGTTATCATACTGCGATTCTGTATATTGTGTTTGAACAAACTGCCTGTGCTTACCGGTCTTTTTAGCGCTAACCTTTGTAGAGAGCCAGGCTAATCCGCCAGAGATTGAATCTGTGACCGGCGAAAGTAATTTAATCGGGTTCACACCTTTATTTTTAGCATATCTTCCGTAGGCTTTGTGTCCTAAACCAATAGGGATAGCTAAAACATCCGGTCTGATTCCCTCATAAACAAAAACCTGGGTTTCAAGCGTTCCATTGGGTGATTCAATGGTTAAAAAGTCGCCATTCTTAACCCCTAATTTTTTTGCAGTATCAGGATGTACCTCAACCCATGAGTCCCACACACCGGTTGTAATAGCATCGGGCAGCTCCTGTAGCCATGGTTTGTTTGCCCCCCTTCCGTCGTAATATCTATAAGAAGGATATGACATAAGATAATAATCCCCATCCCCTTGGAAACTTGGTAAATCAATCTCAAGATCAAGCGCTTGACTCAGAAGAGACACCTGAAAATCCTGTGATTCCTTATATACTCCACCTTGCTCTAAAGCTTTATTCCACAGATCATCGGGGCTGTTAAATGAAGCGCTTATCCCAAAACTACTTTCCCATTGTTGCCTAATATATTCATAGAAATTTTTTGCTGTAATTTTATCTTTAAGCAGATCAATTTTACCACTGATTGAAATCAGTACGTCACCGGTATCCTTTGTATTGAATACGGGTTTCATCGCTGGCTGAATTAAACCGTTTACCCCGGATCTTGGTTTGAAATCTCCCCATTTCTCAAGAGATGTAGAATCGGGCATAACCATATTTGATTTATTTGCAGTCTCATCCGGAAAACTGGAAAAACTAACTACGTAAGGCACTTTTTTTAAGGCTTCCTTAAAATCGAGCGCTTTGGGTAATGTGAAAACTGGATTTACATTGTATACAAATAAAAGCTCAACATCTCCATTTGAAAGGGAGTCCACAAGTTCAGAAATTTCTTCGAATGAATTAGCATCCGATAAGGTAAGACTTTCGCTAAAATCTATCGTTTTACCAATATTTCCGGAAATATAGTTTAGAAGGTTAATGGCAACGTTAGTTTGAGTTGAATTACTACATGTAGAAGCTGTACCACCTCCGATCGCAATACTAGGACGGATGTTAATAAAATCCGTGGCCAACTCTATTATTGTCTCTTTAGGTATATCCGTAACGGATGAAACAAAGTCAGGATTATACAAACTTACAAGGGATCTTATACTACTTTCTTCATCGGGAGATATAGCACTCTTACCTTCGTGTAATATAATGTTTACTATACCCAGTGCAAGGTATCCTTCCGTTCCAGGTTTAATAGAAACCCATCTATCCGCATTCACCGCAGTCAGAGATGCCCTTGGCTCAACATGTACAAATTTACCCATATTATGGTCTTTATATTCACGCATTTCAGAAAATTGTCTTGCATATTCAGTAGGTGAAAGCCATGTCTCCAGAAAATCAGCGCCGAGGGACAATAGGAACTTAACCTCAGAGAATTTGTATGTCGGTATTTTATTAATACCAAAACAAATTTCGTTGGCTTTTTTTAGCGGTTCATAAGAATAAGTCTCATAAATGTAATGTTTAGCGCCGAGGGATTTTGTCCATTGGTCTATCAATGTGTTTAGTGAGCCAGCAACATTATTCGTAAGAAATACAATCTTGTCGGATTTGCCTTGCTTTACCAGATCGTTTATTTTTTCAACCAATGTTTCCTCAGCCTTATCCCATCCTAATGGCTGAAGTGCTCCCGCATCATTTCTAAACAGCGGAGACCTGATCCTGTCGGGATTATATAGCCCTTGAAGAGACGCCTGACCCCTTGCACATATAGAGTTTTTATTAATTGGATTGAGCTCATTTCCTTCAATATGAATAGCCCTTCCCTCACGGGTTTTTACCTTAACCCCGCAACCGGCAGGACATTCGGTACACGTTGAAGCATAATAATAAGGAAGTCCGGGGACTATGCCTTCAGGGGGAATAACATATGGAATAATCTGCTCAAAGGGTTCAGAGCAGCTGCTGGCAGCAACCGCAGTTCCGCCAGCTACCCCGATTATTTTTAAAAAATCTCTCCTTTTTATTCCACCCTGTTTGGCTTCAGACATTTCTTCCTCCATCTAATAATGGCAAGTTAAGCAATCCCTAAGATGTGTTAGTTCCTCTTGATCCTTTGCATTCTGAGTATGACAGGTAATGCAGAATCCCATATTAAGTTTATAAACCTTATGAACCTGGTCCATTTTTTCTACATCACCATGACAATCTTTACATTCAAAGCCTCGGAGTATATGCCTTTTATGTGTAAAGTGAACGTATCCGGGATAAGAATTTACCTTTACCCACGGTATTGGCTCTTTATTGTTCCAATATTCTCTTACTTTAGCGATTTCTTCTTTAATGTTGATTTTTCTTCCATCGAAATCATATTCGACATCCCGTCCGGCTATCTGTGAATGGCATCCCATGCATTTTTTTAAAGATGGAATTCCCGGATTGGGAGAAATTGTTACAAAACTATGGCAATACTGACAATCCAGCTGGTCTTCCCCGGCATGGATCTTGTGGCTGAATGGGATGGGTTGAACCGGACCTTGGTCGCTGCTCCGGGCTTTATTGTCGTAAAAATAAGTTGCTAAAAAAACTAGTAAAAAAAACAGAGGTATAGGAGCGAATTTCAATAATCTCATAATTAAAATTTCCTTTCGGAATCCATCCACCTTGAGTAGTAATTTCAGAACAAAAAAAAGCGATACTATGTATATCACAATGATTAAATCTGTCAAGTTTTATAAGAACTAATACACGTCATTCCGAGAAGCAGAGCGACGAAGGAATCTCATACCAACAGATTGCTTCAATTTGCTTTGCAAATTTCGCAATGACACATTAATAGTAGGAGCGGCTTCCAGCCACGACAGAAAAATTGCACCATGGGGAACAGTGCCCCTACGAAGCAGGTCCCTTAACCTGTGCCAGAAACTCATTTAAATCAAACGTCCCACCGAATTCCGGAGTAAATGAAGATACTGCCAACTCCCTTATCTTACTTATTCCCCCTTCTTCTGCTGAAATTTCTGGATCATGGGGAAGAATGCCAATTATTTGCTCGTTGGTCATTTTTAAAATCATTTCGGGGTTCGTCCTTTCATCAATGGAAGGAATTGTTGGATAATTATTAATAACCAAACCCAATATTCTTAGTCCTTTGCTTTTAGCATATTTAGTTGTTAATAATGTATGATTTAAAGTTCCCAGGCCGGGCCGTATAACGATTATCAGTTCTAAGCCCAACTCAAGAGCTAAATCAGCCATGTAGTAGTTATCATTAATAGGAACAACTAACCCGCCTGCACCTTCAACTAATACAATATCGGCCAAAGAGCAAAGATCATTGAAAACCTCTATTATTTTCCCTATCTCTATTTTTTCTCTGTCGATTTCAGCTGCTACCATGGGAGCCAGAGGTTCAGTGAACCTATACGGACAAACTGTATCAACCAAATAATCAGTGCCCATAACCTTCTGTATAAATTCTATATCTAGAGTGGCATCAAGCTTTGTACCGGTTTGAATGGGTTTAAATGGAATTACAATAAGACCCGAAAGCTTTAGAAGACTACCCAAAGCAGATGTGACTACTGTTTTACCGACACCGGTATCAGTACCAGTGATAAATATCCCTTTGGGAAGTGTAGGCATGCTGCAAATTCAATAATAGGTTTAAAGTCCTAGCTCTTTTACTATATTCAAAACCTCAGCAGCATGTTCCATAGTGTTAACTTTCGTCCAAACATGTCTGATTATGCCTTTTTTATCAATTAAGAAGGATACCCTTTTTGCCGATCCCCTTTCATTTGTTACTCCATATGTGTTAATTATCCCTTTATCTTTGTCACTTATAAGAGGAAAGTTTAATTCATACTTGTCTCTGAACTTTTCGTGTGACTTTACACTGTCTGTGCTAACGCCAAGGACCTGAACCCCTAAATCTTTCAAATCAGACATTCCATCCCTAAGCGAACACGCTTCTTTTGTACATCCCGGTGTATTGTCTCTGGGATAAAAATAAAGCAGCACAGTTCCCTTTTTCGTAAAATCGCTCAGTTTGATCTTTTCTCCTCCATACGTTTCTGAAACAACGTTTGGAGCCTTATCACCCACTTCTGGAATTTCAGACAATGCCCAATTCCTCCTTGGATATATAGAAAATTCTAAATTGTATGAATGAGAATAATGGAAAAACTGAAAACTACTACATACCCATGCTCTGTTGAGCCTCTTCGCTCATCTTGCTCGGGTCCCAGGGGGGATCCCATACTATATCCAGTACAGCCTCTTTAACTCCGGGAATCTCTTCTATGAGCATTTTGGCCTCTGAGACAATCTCCCCGGATGAAGGACATCCCGGCGATGTCATAGTCATTGTAACCTTTACAATGCCATCTTGGATATCAACCCCATAAATTAAACCCATATTAACTATGTCAATAGGTATTTCGGGGTCATATACCTCACCTAAGGCCTCTAGTATTTTTTGTTCATTAAGCTCGGTTGGATTAGAGTCGGATTCTTGAGAAACATTCTCACTTGGCTGAGAATTCACTTCGACCTCTTCAGTGAGCTCTATGGTTTCAACCTCATCTGTGGATGTTGAATCGGGAATTGGTAATTCATTATCTTCAGACTTAATCTTTTCAGTTGAAGCTTTAATATCGTCGTCTGTTATATCAAATGTTTTTACCATAAACACGTTTTCAGGTTGATTCTCAATCTGAAACTCGTCTTTCATTCCCAAATCTTCCGGCTTTTTAGAATTTACTTCTTCGTTCTCTTTACCCAAAAGCTTAGAGATCATGTTTCCGATCCCCATCATTAACCCTCCTTAATGTTCATAACTAAAATGTTCATAACTAAGCTTAATCAATATTCAATATAATGATACACTTATAATGTTTGTAATCAATCTCTATTCGTATCAAACATAAAATTTCTATATTTCTTTTAGCGCATTCAGGGCTTTATCATAATCAGGTTCTTCCGCAACTTCACCAACATATTCAACATAACGAACAATATTATCCTTATCCACTATAAATATTGCTCTTGCAAGAAGCCTGTGTTCCTTCATTAGAACACCATACGCTTCACCGAACGATGCGTCCTTATAATCAGATACAGTTTTAACCTTATCAATTCCCTCTGCTCCACAGTAACGGCTCAATGCAAAGGGCAAATCCATGCTCATGGTTATTATTTCAACGTCATCACCCAGGTTTGCAGCCTCCTGATTAAACCTTTTTGTCTGAATGTCACATACAGGCGTATCAACCGATACGATCACGCTGAATATCTTTATTTTCCCATCATATGTATCTAGGGTCACGGGGGAACCCAGTTTCTCATATGAAGTAAAGTTAGGAGCAGTATCACCCACTTTTATTTCTGGACCAATCATTGTTACTGGGTTGCCTTTCAGTGTTGTTACACCCGTTCTCTCCTCTGCCATTTTATATTTCCTCCTGGTTAATACTTTTGTTGATTAAGGCTATAGTTTACATATTATATTGTCAAATCTGTATAAATTGAATCAGATAAATACTTATCTAAATGAATATGCATGCCACCTGTGAAGGAACATTAAATTTTAAGGATAGATTTAAAAATAAATCCGGTATAGAAAGCTTTAAAGAAAATAGTAAGGGGCTTTGGCTCTCAACAATAGGTTTTGGTTCATACCTTGGGGACAATGATGTAATTACTGACATTAATTATAAGGATGCTTTAATAAAAGCTGTAGAATTAGGCTGTAACCACATCGACACTGCAATCAACTACAGGTTTCAAAGGAGTGAAAAAGCAATCGGCAACGGAATAAACGTTTTGTTAAATGAGAGAGGAATCCAACGAGAAGAAATTTTCATCTCTACCAAGGGCAGCTACATTCCCTATGAATTGTTTCCTCCAAAAGACGCTAAATCATATATAGAAGAAAACGTCATCGGTAAAAACCTTGCGACTCCAGACGAGGTAATTGCATTAATCCATTGTATATCGCCCAGGTTTTTAGAATCAATGATCGATAAAAGCCTTGAGAACCTTGGTATCAGCTCAATTGATCTCTACTATGTTCATAATCCCGAGGAACAGTTTAGGGCTGTTTCCAAGGAGGAATTTGATACAAGAATTACTAAGGTTTTTGAACTGTTGGAAGAGAAAGTAGCACAAGGAAAAATCGGTATGTACGGAATTGCCACGTGGAACGGATTCAGACTGGACCCATCTCAAAATGGTTATCTGTCTGTATATGAAATTTATAGGATTGCTGAGAATGTTGCAGGCAAAAACCATAATTTTAAAGCGATTCAGCTACCCATCAACCTGGCTATGACCGAGGCTTTTTACCCAAGAAACCAGTCAATAGATGGAAAACCGCACTCTGTTTTAGAAGCAGCTTGGAAGCTTGGGATTATGGTTGTCGCGAGCTCCCCCCTATTACAGAGCCGCCTATTAGAGAGTCTTCCCGATTACGTTGGTCATCATATGAAGGGATTGGATACAAACGCACAAAGGGCTCTTCAGTTTGCGAGATCATTGCCCGGAGTAACAACCGCACTTGTCGGCATGAGCAGCATTAAGCATGTCGAAGAGAATATGAGCGTAGCTAAACTGCCTTTGGCAACACCCAACGATATCTCAAATTTATTCAAACGTCATAGTATGCATTAAGTGACGAAAACAGATCTCTCGCATTCGCTCGAGATGACAGATCCAACATATATGGAAAATTCTTCGATATAAAAAAAGAGGCTCACACTGAGCGTTACTAAAAAAAAATAATCGCGGATAGAAGCCGCTCCTACAAATAAAAGAAATTTTAGCCACAGAGAGCACAGAGTTTTTAAAGAAAAGACAAAAATAATTTATTAATTTATGTTTTATCTGTTTGAATTTCTTTCTTTTCTTTTCTCCGTGAGCTCGGTGGCTCATATTATTTTTTATCATTGATTCCCTTTAACCACTTAAGGGAATGACATGAAATCTTGTCATCCTCCGGTTTAACCGGGGGATCCATTAATTCCGTAGGAACACTGTTCTTTCGAAAGTCTCAAGACAGTTCCTGGTTCGCCCATGTTATCGCGGCTGGAAGCCACTCTTACAAATCAAAGAATTTCCAGAAAATAGATTAAAAGATTTAATTTTAGCCACAAACGAGATCAACAAATTCGACTAAGCAGGAGGAATTGGTCAGACATAGAGAAATAGCTAAGACAATCATTCATAAATAACTAAATTGAATACATTAATGATCCGAGGAATCGGACATAGTTGAACAAAGCTATTATCTAATATTACTAATCTCAGACTATGCGTTTTCTACTATAGGAGGATTCGGTCATGCTTATCCCTATGCATAAATAATTAAAAAATGCAGGAGCACCATCCCTGGTGCGATTATTCTGTCGCGGCTGGAAGCCGCTCCTACATGGATTTACAATCATCTAGTAACGACGTGTGTGAAAAATTTTAGGATGACAGAAATAGATCTCTCGCTGATCCTTCACATACGTTCAGGACAGGGCTCGAGATGACAAGTGGGAGACATGCGGAGAAGATATAGTGGATGTCATTCCACGATACTGAATCGAGTTCAGCACAAACTTGCTCTGGGAATCCAGACTGATCATTTAACAAAACTTTATTTCATGAACATTGGAATCTGATGTTCATATTTATCCGATTATTGGTATATACTAATATATACTATGTTCTTATTCAAAGTTATTGATTCTCTGGAAAAATACAAGGTTGATTACGCAATTGCCGGCGGTTATGCAGTTGCACTGCATGGAGCAGTAAGGGGAACAGTTGATATCGATTTTGTAATTAAATTATCTAAACAGAGTTTTATCAGAGCCGAAAAAGCATTAAACGAGATCAGACTCTATTCAAGGCTGCCAGTTAGCAGTGAAGAGGTTTTTAATTTTAGGCAAGAGTATATTAAAAATAAAAACATGATATCCTGGAACTTTATTAATCCCGATAACCCTGCTGAATCGGTTAATATCATTATCACAGAGGACTTAAGAAATATGAAAATAAAAAAGATTAAGATTAATAATAAGTCGATAAAATTATTATCAATTGAAGATTTGATAAAGATGAAGGAGAAAAGCGAAAGGGCTCAGGATATTGAAGATATAAATGCACTACGGAGAATAAAAAAATGAAAACAATACAATTATTTTCGGATGAATACCTTGACCAATGCAAGAGAATGAAGACTGAACAAATTTTAAAGTTCCTCGACGACTTTCGCCTTCTTTACTCCCATTCAAAAAAGCAAAAAACAATACTTATTAGTATCAAGGTTCCAGAAAACCTGCTTAACTCCTTTAAGACTAAAGCTAAATTAAATGGAACCCCGTATCAGACTCAAATCAAGAGATTAATGAAAGAATGGATCGAAACATATATTGGGTAACTCAATCACTGGTTTTATAAGAATTGTTGATAATACGTACGTTATTACGGACTATATCTAGAAGAGGTTAAGAAAATGAAGACAATCAAGGTTACAGAAGCTAGAAATAAATTATATAAATTAATCGATGAGACTGGAGCATCTCACCGTCCAATACATATAACCGGTAAGCGATCTAATGCTGTGCTTATCTCCGAAGATGATTGGAATTCGATTCAAGAGACATTGCATCTATTATCCATACAAGGTATGAGGAAATCCATAATTAATAGACTTAAAACATCTGTGGATGAATGTTCTGAGGAACCTGGATGGTAAAGAGTCCCTCGGCGGGTTGTTTATACAAAACAAGCTCAAAGGGACGCTAAGAAAATAACCCAATCAGGTCATAGAAAAAAAGTAAAACTACTAATTGAAATAATTCGAGAAAATCCCTATAAAACTACTCCCCAATATGAAAAGCTTGTTGGTGATCTCAAAGGTGCTTACTCTAGAAGAATAAATTTCCAACATCGACTTGTTTATCAGGTTCTTGAAGATTTAAAAACTATAAAGATTATTCGTATGTGGACTCATCATGAATAAGATTGCTTCTTAGATGTAGATAATTTCTTTATGTGAAAAAGAATTATAGATCTCTCGCTGATCCTTCACATACGTTCAGGACAGGGCTCGAGATGACAAAATTAAAAAAGATATTTTTAGCTGTTAGAAAATAGAAAACTTTTAATCACTAACTACGAGTTTTCCCCTGTACATAGCCATTTGGCAGGTAAATTCAAATTCGCCTTTTTTATCTGGCGTGAGTGAAATATCATAGGTTTTATCAACAGGCAAATCGGCGTTTATATCGAGATCACTGAATATAACTTTTTCGGCACATGGGTTAGTATCCTTTCTTAGAAACCTGAGTGTTATTGGCTCTCCGACAGATGCATAAATTGTCGAGGGTTCATATACACCGCCATCCACTACAACATTCACAATTCCGGTACTTTTGGCAGCTTGGCTATTTTTTTTATAAAACCAAAACCACCAGGCCACTAAGCCAATTAATGCTATTCCAACAATGTTAACTATAATCGACATAATATTTTAAGGTCTGAACCACCTGAGCCTATTCGCATTGGTAACAACAGTTACAGAAGACAATGCCATAGCAGCACCTGCAACAATAGGATTCAATAATAAACCGATAAATGGAAACAAAACCCCTGCGGCTATAGGAACGGCTAAAGTGTTATATCCGAATGCCCCAACAAGATTCTGTTTGATATTGCTTAATGTAGCCTTGGATATATTTATTGCGTCCGGAACCCCGTTTAACGATCCGCGAATTAAGGTTATATCCGCACTTTCTATTGCCACATCCGTTCCCGATCCGATAGCAAAGCCGACATCCGCACTAGCAAGTGCAGGGGCATCATTCACACCATCGCCTACCATTCCTACTATCTCACCTTGATTCTGAAGCCTGGATATTTCGGTGGCTTTATCTTTTGGCAATACTTCCGCAATAACGTAATCAACTCCAACCTCGGAAGCAACGGCATCGGCTGTCTTAGAATTGTCACCGGTGAGCATAACTACTTTTAAACCAAGTTGGTGAAGTCTCTCAATTGCTTCTATAGAATCCGGCTTCACAGGGTCGGAAATACCAAGTATCCCCATTAGCTTCTTATCATCAGCTATATAAACTACTGTGTGTCCGAGACTTGAATAATTTTTTGACTTATCTTCCAAGTCCGAAATATCAATATCCTTTTCGGTCATTAACTTTTGATTTCCAACTAAAATATTGCTTCCCTCGATAACCGCTTCTAATCCATACCCGGGGATAGAATTGAAACTATCCACTTTCTTTAGTTGAATCTTTCTTTCTTCAGCAGCATTAACTATTGCTTCGGCAAGTGGGTGCTCAGAACCAACTTCGGTGCTTGCCGCATAGGTCAAAACATCTAAATCACTAAATCCCCCAACAGCTTCAATTTCAGTGACTTCAGGTTCACCTCTTGTTATAGTCCCCGTTTTATCCAAGACTATTGTGGTCAATACCGAGGCTTGCTGTAGGGCATCTCCCTTTCTTATTAACACACCATATTCCGCCGCTTTTCCCACTCCGACCATTATAGAAATCGGGGTAGCCAGCCCCAAGGCACATGGACAGGCAATTATTAATACTGCCATTGTTGTAACAAGCATATAAGTTATCTTGGGATCTGGACCAAAATTGAACCAAACCAGGGCCGTAATAATCGATACCATTAATACCGTAGGTACAAAATAGCTCGAAACCTTATCAACAAGCCTTCCAATTTTGGGTTTGGTGTTTTGAGCTTTTTTTACCAGTTCAATAATTTGAGCAAGTGCCGTGTCACTGCCAACCCTGTTTGCCTTAAACAAAAATGTTCCAGTTTTATTAATCGTACCACCCACTACCTCATCTCCGACTTTTTTGGTAACTGGAATTGGCTCACCCGAAATCATAGATTCATCAACACTGGAGCTCCCCTCTATAACTTCACCATCAACAGCAATCTTCTCACCAGGTCTAATCCTGATAACATCATTTAGCACAACCTGTTCAAGCGGTATATCAATTTCTTGATTATTCCTAACAACCCTAGCGGTTTTTGGTTGTAAACCGATAAGCCTTTTAATTGCCTGAGATGTCTTTCCCCTAGCCCTAATCTCAAGGGTTGATCCAAGCTTAATAAAAGTAATTATTAATGTTGCTGTGTCGAAATACATATGTCGGGCTAGTTCAGACACCGAATAAGGAAGCAAAATTACATAAGTTGAATAGATCCACGCAACACCGGTACCTATAGCAATCAAAGTATCCATATTTGCATTATGGTTTTTAAACGACTTATAAGCACCGATGAAGAAATTGCGCCCCGGATAAGCTAAAACAAATAATGCTAATAATGAAACTATTCCCCAATATATTTGTCCGTTACTCGAAGTTAAGCTTGGAAGGATTCCACTCAGGCTAAAAAGCAATATCAAAACACTTATTACAGCAGATATTACTGTCTCTTTTATTAACTTCTTATAATGTAATAACTCGGCTTCCTCTTTCCCCTGTTCATCTGTATCTTCATTGATAAACTGTACACTATAACCCGCACTCTTTACCGCATCTAATAGTAATTCTGAATTTACATCCCCTGTAACAGTTGCAACTTTTTCAGCAAAATTAACATTCGCGTCGACAACTCCTGGAACGGACTTTAGTCCGCTTTCAATGGTATCTACGCAACTCGCACAGCTCATGTCATTTATTAATAAACGCTGGGATTTGTTTTTTGAACCTTGGTTCATTTTATCTGATGCCTTCATTTTAGATAATGCCTGCTTATTCTATTTTGTCTTGGTTCTAGTTTCCACGAGGGCAGATTGTATTCTTATAAACTCTCCAACATTGTCCATAGTCAATAAACCTATTAGCCTGCCGTTATGTAAAACGGGCAAGGTATGAAAATCTTTTTTCTTCAGGCGCGCAAACGCAAATTCAAGCATCTCGGACGAGTCTATAACCTCATAATCAGTTCTCATTACCTGTGACACCGGTGCATCCCGACCCAGCTTAGACAAACCGTTGATCAAGTCGTTATGGTTTACAATTCCGATTAATCCCCCTGAATCCATTACAGGAAAATCCTGCTGATTTCCGGACATTGTCAATGTTATCAGATCTGCAAGTTTATCATTGGGCGATACATAGCTAAAATTTTTCAGCATCACACTGGCAACAGGAATTCCACCTAATGCCGACCTCATCTTAGCCATACTGGATTCTTGCGCTGCTCCTATCCAGACAAATAAGGCGATAAATATTAAAAAAGGATTACTAAATAAACCTATAAATCCAAATATAAGGGCAATACCCTGACCAACGGTGGCTGCGGTTTGAGTCGCTTTTATATAGTCCATCCTCATTGCTAGAAACGATCTTAGCACCCTGCCCCCATCCATTGGAAATGCAGGAATCATATTAAAAATTACCAAGAATACATTTACGACCATCAATCTCTCTAAAAAAGAACCACTTGTAACACTCAGGGTGTCCATGGGATGTAAGCCATTTGTAAAGATCAATAATAAATATAACAAAATCGCTATAGCGATGTTTACAGCAGGCCCCGCGACAGCAACCCAAAGCTCTTGCCTGGGGTCATCCGGCATTCTTTCAAGTCTGGCAACACCGCCAATTGGAAGAAGTGTAATATCCCTCGTTTTAATACCATACCGTTTTGCAGTTAGGGCATGGCCAAACTCATGCAACACAATACAGAAGAATATGGCCAATACAAATATTACCCCGGATATGGTTGTTTCAACACTATGGCCCTGTTTCCAATGCATTAATACAACCCAGCCAATTATCAACAGGAAGGTTGCATGAACATAAACACCAATGCCGGCAAACTGACCGATTTTCCATGACCATTTCATGGGCTTTTAATATCTCCTTGTAATGTTTGTTTCCACATTG
>JAZGCJ010000259.1:0-6032 GCA_036476895.1 Thermodesulfobacteriota bacterium | reverse complement strand
GATAGGTCTTTCTCGTAATAGAAGACCATACCTATTATAAAATATTGACTTCCTTTATATGGTTCTAAATCCAATAAATATATACATAATTTAATCTGTACCATTATTATAAACGTGACTACAACCCCTTTCCTTCCTTCTTAGAATTTTCTAATTGTTTTTTCCATCTTGTTACTGATTATTTAATAAGCTCAAAACAATTTTGATTATTCTAAGCCCGTGGATGATATTTTCCGTGAATTTCTTTTAGGTGAGCAATGTTTAAATGCTCATCGATTATCTCAAATATATCTTCAAGGAATTGGAATTGGCCAACATTAATGTTAGTACGTAAATTTAGCGGAATTTTAGTACGAAATTCCTCCATCGTCATAGGCTTAGACAACACAAAGTGGTCAATCATTTCATCACTTAATATTCCGTACTGGTAGTTTAGGAATCTCTTTTCTATATTATTACGTCTATAACTCAACAACCTTGCTCGTAACGCTTCGTCAATATTTGTAGTCATAGAATCCTTCACATAAACATCGTCTCGCTTACTTCCTATTTCTACTTCATCTCTTATATCGGAAATTTCTTTGTCAACGGCTTCGTCTTGTATCTCTGTTTGTCTTACATCAGTATCAACTCTGACCCTGCTCTTTTCTGCATCAATTATCTTTTTAATTGTATCTAATAGTCGTTGTATTTCATTCTCACGGTTTTTAAACCAATCTGTTGACCAGATTCTGTGAATCTTCCATTGTTTTTTTATGAGTATTTCTTCGCGCAACCTGTCTCGATCTCGCACCGACTTGGCCGAATGGTAGGTAGCTCCGTCACATTCTATGCCCAAAATAAATTCTCGATCTCTTTCAGGGTGTAAGACGCCTATATCTATAAAGAATCCTGCCACGCCTACTTGAGGAACAGTTTTGTATCCACAATTGTTTAATACTCTTGAAACTGATATCTCGAAATCGCTCCCTGGTTCTCTATCCGTGATGTGCCCATAATCAGGGAAACAACCATGTTGTGCATATTCAAGGTATGCTCGCAAGACACGTACACCTCGTGGAGCATTTTCTGAAATTCTTATGTCTGTTGGTAGCATCGAGGTAAAGAGTTCAACCTTTTTCTTGGCCCTTGTAAAAATTACGTTGAGACGTCTCCATCCAGCAGAACCATTGATTGGCCCAAAGCGTTGATAAACCTGTCCTGTGCTTGGATCACGCCCGTAGGTTGTAGAAATAAAAATAAAATCCCTTTCATCACCCTGTACGTTTTCCAAATTCTTAACGAAGAAAGGTTCTACTCTTTTTTCTGTTTGTTTAATCTCTTTTTCTAACCATGAATTCTGTTTTTGCATCTTATCTAATACGTCTAATATTAAATCTCTTTGTTCTATATTAAATGTAGCAACACCAAGACTATGGTCTGTAAAATTTCTGAAATGATTAAGCACCGCCCGTCCCACAGCCTCTGCTTCAGCAAGATTCTTTCTCTTTAGATAAGTTGCCCCTTCAATATAATGACTATATACACCAAGAAATCTGTTTTTTGTGTGTGGAGATGGAAAAACAATGAGATTGTCATCATAAAACTCCCTATTGGAAAACGCTATGAGACTTTCGTGATCCGATCTGTAGTGCCAACGTAAACGACGAGTTTGATATTTCTCAATACATCCATCTAAAATTGATTCAATATCTTCGGCTGCGGTAATTTCTTCTTCATCCTCAATATTGTCGCTTATACGGTCAAAGAATGTAGTAGGTGGTAATTGTTTTGGATCACCTACAATAACTATCTGTTTTGCTCGTGCAATAGCGCCAAGGGCATCTTCAGGCTTAAGCTGCGAGGCTTCATCCATAACCACAATATCAAATTCGATTTCGCCAGGTATTAAATACTGCGCAACAGACATAGGACTCATCATGAAGCAAGGCTTGAGTGCTTCCAAAGCACTACATGAACGTCTTACCAATTGTCTTATTGGTATATGTCTTTTTCTTTTTTTGATTTCATGATGTATAAGGGCCAGTTCTGTATAATCTGAAACATATCCTACACTATTACCTTGTGGGACTTTTCTTTTAGAAACTTTATAGGCAACTTGATCTCTAGTACGCTCGATTATTTTTTTATCCAGATCACCAAATCTTTTTCTCGTATTTTCATAGTTTGCACGTGTGAATGAAGCTAATTTTGGGAATTGACGGATAAGCTCTCTTGCCATACTTCCGTATAAGGCAGATTTATAAATTGGTATTATATTTGACACATCTATTATTTCAGAATCTATAGCACATATGAATTCTTTAAGACCCATAATATCAGCTTCAGCAACAGCACGACAATAATCTGACCAGATACCAATATAGCTCATGTGTTGGATACAATTACCTATCTTTTTAGCTATTGCATCTAATGTACATTGTTCGACAGGCCCAAAGAACTCATAAATCTTAAATACTCCATAACCGGCAAGCCCTTGATGAAATTTTTCATACTCTTTTATATAATCTTGATTTTTTTTAAAAAGTTCTTTTAATATAGCTATTCGATGTAAAGTATCCTTATGCAGCAGCCATTCAACAATTTCACAATGGACCGCACCTTCAGATTCCAGTAATGCCATCCATATAGCAATAAATTTTAATCTTGTTATATCAGTATGAATTCCATTGAAATCCTTTCCTAGAAGATTTGTAAAGCGTTTATCTGATTCAATACTAGAGCGAAGATGATCTGCAGATAAATAAGCTTCAGCACTATCATTTACGCTTTTAATATCTGCACTCTTATTTATAACGAAACCATTTAAAGCCGTTTTAGCATATTCTAGTTTTTCTTTAATTTCTTTTGTTTGCTCAATTAGCCTTTCTGCTGTCATCTCTGAATTAATGTCTATCTTAAGTTTTTTAAATGCACTACTTACATTTTCTAGCAAATATTTCATTCGCTTATCTTTGGATGTAATAACATCTCTATAATGTTCTATATCTTGTACCAGCTTCCTCGCAACTGGATGTGAATCAACTGTTTGACGTAGTAACTGAGCCCAAGATATATGACCTTCCAAACGGTTCCAGTCGGTCTCTAAACCTTTAAATAATGGGCCTAGAACAAGTAGATAATCTTGATTAATATTTACATCATTTTTTGCCTTAATTATACCTGCCAGTTGATCAAGTTGTTTGATAATATCTAGCTTCTTGAACTGCTTTGGTTCGACAAGGAACTCTTTGATAGCACGACGAGTTCGTCGTAGTGTACTTGAAAGGAATGAAAATTTCTTCCCTGCATACTTTTGTAGTTCTGCGGATAACCGCTTTATTTCTTCCTCTTCTGGAAGACGAGAGAAGACAAACATCTCGGAATATTGATTAATCTCTTGGGAGATATTAGAACATTCTTGTTTTGCTCTTTTTATTAGACTTGCAGCATAAATATGTGTGTGTTCTGAATGACCATTAATGTCTATATCTTCAGGGGCTTGCTCTATAAGTTTTGAAAGTTCTAAGAATTTATAAAAGTCAGATATAGTAAACGGCTTTTCTATAAATATTTCACTGATATTATTAATAATATCTATTAACTCATTTAGATATTCTTGAACTTTTTTTGCGGTGTTAATTGTTTCGTCTATATTGTTAATTACCATGTCTTTTAAACCAAGTAGTACCAATTCGTCTGATGCATTTTGAATTTGCTTAATCTTAGTTACAGTTAGTTCGGTTTTTTCCAGAAACACTTCATTTACTATCAACATAAGTTTTCCATGATCACTAATACCAGCCTCTAATTCATTAAGAACTGTTATAGCTTTTGAATCAATGAATTTTTTTGCAATGTTTTCATCAAAATTGTCAGGTATTTTAGAAAAAACTTGAATGTTTATCTTCGCTAAAACATCAAGCACTACTTTCATATTAAGCTGTAACGGAATGGCATTTTCACTCGTTATATTCAACAAATATGATTGGTATGAGTTGGTTATTTCTCTAAAAGAAGATATCAATAACTTTATCTTTTCTTCATCTCCCGGTAGTATATTCTTTGGACTATATCCACACCAAGCCTTTATTGCAGTTGTAGGTAATTCTTTTCTAAGCTGCTTTATTTCTTCCAGTTTACTTACACGATTATTTATTTCTTTTCTAGTGAGTTTGAGTGCATTATCTACATAAATGTTGACACCCTTTCCAGGAATCTCTGATTGCCAACGTTCAGCCGCCCATAGAATTTCATAGATTGTTTCATTGCTTGGCCCAACACTTTTGTTTATAAGATTGACATATAAACGTAGCTTTTCACGTTCATTTACAAGGTCCTCAATCTCATACCTGAGATTTGCAGGATTAAAAAACATTCGATCTAAGCGTCTTTTTATGTCCACATGTAATCTGCCTTTTTGGGTTTTATGACTATGTAGCTCAAGACAAAAATCACCAAGAAATGTATTGTTAAGTCGGCGACGAACTACTTCCAGTGCAGCCTTTTTTTCTGCAACAAAAAGCACTGATTTACCATCATGCAATGCTGCCGCAATTAGATTGGTAATACTTTGTGATTTGCCAGTTCCTGGTGGGCCTTCTATTACAAGGTCATTCCCCGATATTGCGTCAATTAATGCAGAATGTTGCGAACTATCAGCATCTAAGATTAATGGTATTTCTTTTGCTTTTGAGTTTTCGTCTATATCATATTCTTCACCGTATATTCTTCCTTCACGGTGGAAATCTGTTTCGCTACCTACAAGTATTTTTTGTATATTCTTGTGCTTGGTAATCTTACAATGGTCAGGCCAATTCTCTGGATCAAGATCCTTGTACATGAGCAGCTTGGCAAAACTAAACATTCCAACCACCATCTCACGTGCTACTCTCCAGCGGCGCTTATCTTGTACCACATTAGAAACCTTTTCAAAATAACATTCAGGGTCAATTTCATTATCTAATTCTGGTAAAACCAAATTGAAATCCCTCGATATTTTTTCGGATAAGGATATGTTAGTCTCTAAGTCCTCCTCCGTATAAGACAAAACGTAACTGTAGCAATTTGTTCTACGATCAATTCTGGAGCGTTCTATTTGTATAGGAACTAGAATTAAGGGAGCAAGATTTACTATTGAAGAATTATCATCTTCATACCACTCAAGAAACCCTATTGCTAAATAAAGCAAATTGCTTCCAGTTTCTTCAATTGCCGTGCGAGATTCTTGTAAGAGTCTCTTACAACGTTTCTCTAAAGGGAGAGCAGTAAATGGCGTTTGCAGATAAATGTCCTTGTGTTTGTTTTCAATATTTTCTGTTTGAATTGGGAGTTTAAAATCTTTATCTATATTTTGCGCCTTGCGTGATGATTCAACATTCCTATCACGATTGGCTTTTAGAGTATTCTTTACCTTCTGTGAGAATGTCAATTGTTTTTGTGAATTACTTTCCATATTTTCTTCTGGTAGAGGAATGAAAATCATACTTTTTTCTTCGGCCACAAGAGTGTTAAATGTTTCATTAGGTAATTCATCAATTATCCTTATGGTACGCGCTGTCTCACGAAAGTTAAGTAACCTATTTCTTCTAGATAGGTCTAAAAGTTTCTCTCGAAGTTTCGAGAGCGCCTTTAAGGTAATGGTCGACATTTCATCTGGTTTCATAGTATCACCATCACGATTTTAAACAGTAAAAATAAGTTTGCTTTTTGCAGAAAGATGTTATCTCACTATGCGATAATAACGATTGGAGTATTAAAGCAATGAAATGATGAAGTAATGGTTTCTCCTTTCACATAATACTGTTGCATTACTTCTAAATTTATGAAAGCATATCCATCATTCGATGGTATAAGTCTGTATGATATGATAATTGTTTATAATAGTCAGCTAAACATCAAAATCAAGGGAAATCAGAATGATAACTAACCCCCACCGGCTTAAACCCAAAGAAAAGCCTTACTTTCATCAAATCTCACTGGATTACATAGGAGAAATTAGCCGAGTTTATAGGGAAAAAAGGGTCTTGAAATATAAGATTCTATCTTTATTC
>JAZGCJ010000258.1:0-5000 GCA_036476895.1 Thermodesulfobacteriota bacterium | reverse complement strand
AAAAACTCCATAATTATCAATATAATCACTAATTTCACCTCAGCAACAGCATTTATTGAATAAAAATATAAGAATACTCCGCTTTATTAATTTACATTTGACTTTAAGTATTATCTGTATCCAACTGTTACTATTGTATAATAATAATTTATTCTATGTTTCAACTATTTGTTTAAAAGAAATTAAAAAGATTTTTGAATCAAAAGTAAAAATTTTTGCATCTAATATATAGGATTGGATTGGTTGAAGAGACATTGGATAATTCGTGACTGGAAGCCGCTCCTACAAACCAAAGAGATTTGAGAAAAGATTAAAAAATCAAATTTTAGCCACAGAGCACACAGAGGGCACGGAGAAGAGATTAGAGTAAAGATTTAAAATATTTTTTATAATTTCTCTTTTAACTCCATGGCTTATTTATTTTTTAACCACCAAGTACATAGGGTGCCGTGATTTAAAGATTATTCTTTAAATATAAGAATAAATAATGTTTTTCTCTTCTTTTCTCTGTGTGCTCTGTGGCTTAATCTTCTTTGCCTTAAGGCTGGAAGCTGTTCCTTCATTAAACAAACCAGGTATTAAATCTTATAATTTAAATATATAAATATAATTCATCTTTTGGTTATTGTTTAAGATTTAATAAACAGCATCAGTGCTATAAAGATAAAATATGAAACGAGGAGTATTGCTCCTTCCAATCTTTTAATCATAAAGTTCGTTTTTATTATCGGTAAAATCGCAACAGTGAATAAAATCATAATAGGAAACTCAATAAATAAAGTTTGCCTTTCAACATGAACCGGTTTAAGAACAGAAACAATTCCCAGAATCCCTATGTTGAAAATATTACTACCCACTATATTACCAATAACGATATCGTGTTCTTTTTTCAAGGAAGCAACAACAGATGTAGCTAACTCCGGAAGTGATGTTCCAACAGCAACGATGGTTAAACCGATTATTAACTCAGAAACACCAAAATTCCTTGCAAACAGTATGGCCGAATTTACTACCAAACTGGCACCTATCAATAAAATCAATAATCCGATGACTATATATAATATATTTTTATAAAGATTATTATCCTTATAATCATATTCAGCTTTTCTAAACTCGACCAATTCCTTTTCTAATACAACCTTCTCTTTCTTGGCCTCTCTATAGCCATAAATAAGAAAAAGAATTAAAATTGAAAATAAAAGAAGGCCCTCAATACGGCCGATCACTAAATTAAAACAAAGGATATAAACCAATAGAGAAAAAAATAGCATTATCGGCAGTTCCAGTTTAGTTAGCTTGGTCGCAACCCTTAGCGGATAGATAAGAGAAGAGATGCCCAGTATCAAGCCAATATTTGAGATATTACTGCCAATAATATTACCCAAGACTAAATCACTCGAACCTTTATATGCAGCAACTACAGAAACCAGAAATTCAGGCGAAGACGTCCCAAACGCAACTACAGTTAAACCAATTATCAACGGACTTATCCCCATTGAACGGGCCAGTCTGCTTGACCCCTTAACCAGCAAGTCTCCACCAAAGAAAAGCCCAATTAGACCCAAAACAAAAAGTAGTCCTTGAATAAATAAAGTCATTAAAGTTCCTTTAAAACGATGAATATTTTATAAAAGTGACAATTCTACACCAATCCTAGGTGTTATACCCGGTTCCGGAAAACCCACGAATTGCTCATAATTATCATCGAATAAATTATCTATATTTATAAAAACATCCATATTTTTATTAACCTTCCAGTTAACAGTCAGATCAAACTTAGTATAAGGATTTAGTTCAACATCACCCGTGGGAATAGAAGAATCAAAAACTTTTCCAACAAATAGACCCCTTAGAAAGAAATCAACCTGCTCAACCGGTTTAAAATAGATTGAGAGACCACCCCACCACATGGGCCTGTTACGCAGGGGATCGTTGGTACCTTGCACATCGAAATTATTGTAATTTAGAAAACCATTAGCAGATAAGCTTTTGAAAGGCTTAAAAGTGACATAACCTTCGAACCCCTTAACATTCACCTTAGATCTATTTACCAAAACAGGAGGTGGACCTTCATCGAAATCTACTAGATTCTCAAACCTGTTATAAAACACTGTAAATGTAAAACCTATTATTTCCTTAAACAAACTCTGATCAATACCAATATCGAGGCTATAGCTTGTTTCAGGCAAAAGCGCCGGGTTGCCAACGATTGGGTTGCCAAGTGCAAAGAAGCTCGGGAGCTTAAAACCTTTACCAAAATTTGCTTTAACCCTTGTACCAGTTCCTGGCATTTTGTAGGACAAACCAACTCTAGGGCTGACTTCCGTATCAAAGTCTTTAGGAAAATCTAACCTTGCACCCAGTATTATCAATAAATCATCCATGGGCTCAAAAACTATTTCCACAAGTGGGGAAAGAACATATCTATCAAGATTAAACCGGGCTGGAATGGTTACCTCACCAAAAATCTCTCCATTGCTGATACCTTTTTCGTATTCAAAATCAACACCTGCTCTAATATCCAGATTCTCGTAAATTGCAAACTTGTTAATAAAAAATAATCTGTATCTCTTAAAATCATTTTTTATCGTGCTTGGCGGTATGCCAAAAGGATCTCTTATTCCGGGAGAAACACCGGGAGATACAACATCCTCCTTATTACTATAAAATCCAAAATCAATTTTATATTCCCAGTAACTGAATACTTCATGCTCTATATCTAATCCAAACAAAAATTGATCTACATCTCTTATTTCAGAATTTCTGATAACAGCAAATTCAGGGCCCCCGCTATCATCCGGAAAACTTCGGCTATCTATATGTGAATATCTAAACGATGTACTAACCGCTAAGTCCTCGAATATAAAACCCCCTACTTTGAAATTTATTGCAGGGCTCCTAAACCCACTACCCTCTACCTGTTCACCCTCGTCTGTATATGACCCACTCAGAGCATAGTCCAGAGAACCATAACTCCCCATCAAACTAACCAGATCTCTAAACTGGCTAAATCTACCGCCCGAGATCTGCGAAGAGAGTTTTGCTTCACCAGACCCTCTTTTAGTAATTATATTTATAACTCCGCTTATAGCATCAGAACCATATACCGAAGATAACGGTCCTTTTACTATCTCAATTCTCTCAATGTTATCGGTGCTGAGAGTTGAAAAATCAAATGAACCTCCCCTGCTGTTTGAAGGATCATTAACCTCAACACCGTCTATTAAAACCAGTGTAAAGTTTGGATCGCCGCCCCTGATATATACTGAACTTATACCCCCCCTGCTACCAGGCTGATCAACATATAATCCCGGAACCTGCTCTAACAGCTCAGTTACAGAAGCAGCATTCTGATAGCTTATTTCTTGTTCCGATATTATAGTAACTTCACTGGTTGCTTCTGAAAGCAAAGATTGAAAGCTGGTACCAGTAACAACTACCGGCTCTAAGCGTGTGGATTCTTCTTCTGGCAACGTTTCGTCAACTTGACATATGGCATCCAGATTATACGTGATGATCAATGATATTAAGGCAAATATGAGATATAAGAATATTTTCAAAACCTAAAATGGACAAACCTGGAAGTTATTAATATTGCAAATAGCAATATCAACGCAGTAAAAACAACTACTAAAAATTTATAACTGAACGAAATATCTTTTGGCACATGATCATGGTGTGACATTGACATCATACCGGATGAAGCTGTCATCATTCCGTGTTTAAGACCTTTTCCGACCATCCAAGAATTAATCGGATAAGCCATTATGCCTCCAACTATTGCAGCAAATCCTGCAATACCCCAAAAAAGCAGATTGTCGGGATCCCTTCCTTCAGACAGTCTACTTCTCAAAATGGCCATTATCGGAATCATTCCAACCATGACCATATTCATAGATACCGTTTCAGCAAAAAACGTTTTCTTAACTGCTTTAAAATAATCTCCGCCCATGATGGATTTCATAAATAATGCCTGGAAGATAAAAAGTCCAAATACGAAAGCGGTTGTATATTCCATAATCAAGTCTATCCCACTAGGAACTTGGAGTACCGAGGCTATGGCTGCTGCAAGAATTATCCCCGTTGCATCACCGGCTACGCAATGCATCAGTGAACCAACCGATTGCTTCCAATGAGAAGCAATGAACTGATCGTGGGTGTCCGGTAACGGCTGTCTGCACGATATTAAAAATACAAACAATCCAATTGGACCGGTATACAGAACTATTAGGATCCAAGCTAGTTTCATCACCCACATGGATGGTGTGTTAGTCCATAGATCCCAAATCAAAAAAATCAACGATCCTGCTGTAAGCAAGTACCATACAACTAATACTCCACCGAGGAATCCTTCTGGTATCATCATTTCATTAATTCACAACTTAGAGAATATTATTTTAGAAGATAAATATAATAAACAATTAATATACAATTATAATCTGTAAATCAATATTACAACTATTTAACAATGCAACAAGAATTCTATGGGTATCGAATAAAATTATGTCTAAAGATTGGTATAGCGGGGATCATCTGTATCCTGATAGGCAAGCTATTTCATCTCGAAAGAAACGTTCTTATAGCAAAGAGTATAGATGACCTTTTGGATTGTATTATTCAAATTAAACAATCGGTTAATTTAATTAACTCTAATAAACAAAATAATTTATCTGCATTGACCCCTATCGGTGAAAAATTATAAATTTATAATTACTCTCCTATACTGCTCCCTATTAAGAACCTCTTGGAAGTAAGCTAGGATTATTGTTGAAAACAGGATTAATACTTTCAGCACTTGGATACCGCACACCTGTTCAGGTAGAGGAGGAGTATTACAGGAATCATACCTCACATTTAAACGCTGCTTGACTAGTTTGGATGGGGCAATACTCCTGTTTGTCTCATATGTAGTGAACCTGTACAAAAGAGTTCTATGAATTAGAGGAAATAGAGTTAAGTTTAGTGGAACACAATAAGCAGTTATCTAGATGGGAACATAC
>JAZGCJ010000257.1:0-8310 GCA_036476895.1 Thermodesulfobacteriota bacterium | reverse complement strand
TACAACTTTAATTTTATACTTAGGAGTAACGAAATCGAACGATTCCATAACTTCATCTTCTTCAAGTATGAGCGGATCAACTTAATTCGATTGAAACAAACTATCCAATTCGTTACAGGAGAGTAGAGAAATTGATAGTATAAAAATATAAAAAAGATTTGTCTTAAAATTTTCTTGCCTCTGCTCTCCGGATGGTTAGTTCTATTTATAACACAAAAGATTTCGTATTCAATAACTAAAATGTTTTATTTTCTCACCCTTTTTCCCAATTTCCGTCATTGATTCGATTCCAATCCTCAGGTGAATATCGGCCCAATTCTTTGTAACCTTAAGATCCGATTCTTCTGTTTTTACACCTTCAGGTGTAATAGGAACATCCGAAACCAATAGCAATGCCCCTCTGGAAATTTGGTTATAGTGACCCACAATAAATATGGTAGCAGTCTCCATATCAATAGCGATTGAATTAATATTTTTTAAATACTTAAGGAAATCTTGATCATGTTCCCAAACCCTAACATTTGTTGTGTAAACCACGCCGGTTCTGTAATCATATCCATAACTCAGGAGCTTCTGTGAAACGAATTTATGGAGTTTAAATGACGGTAAAGCTGGTACTTCGGGTGGGAAATAGTCATCACTGGTTCCCTCCCCCCTGATTGCAGCTATCGGCAGTATAAAATGGCCTATCTCTGTCGAGCGTTTCAACCCGCCGCACTTACCTAAAAACAAAACCCCCTTTGGCTTAATTGCAATTAACAAGTCCATTATGGTTGCGGCATTCGGAGAACCCATGCCAAAATTTATAATCGATAATCCCTCACTGTTCGTAGCAACCTGCATAGGCTTATCTTCCCCATAGATATCGCAGTTAAACATTTCAGCAAAGCTATTAACGTAATATCCGAAGTTGGTAAGGAGTATATAATCACCAAATTTATCAAGAGCCGTACCCGTGTACCTGGGAAGCCAGTTTTTTGCAATTTCCAGCTTGTCTGTCAAAGGCATTTCAGAATCCTCCTAATAATTAATATTTAAAATCCAATTAATAAATTTCCACCAATCAAACCGTTTTTATCTAATGAATCGATTTAACCAAAATATACTCTAAAATTGATGAAGAAATAAAAATCGTGTTCAATATGTTTATGAATAAAATAACAGAAATTTTAAATCATAGCTCTACTAATAAGGCTCTCTTTTGTTTTCTCATATTAACTTTCATAGCCGGCTGTGGAACAAAAACATATGAAGCACCAAACCTCGGAGGCCTTTACAACACAGCAGCAATGCATGCCTCTGGTCGAAACCCTGTGATTGTAATACCGGGATTTCTGGGTTCAAAGCTTAAAGACTCTGAATCGGGGCAGGTAGTATGGGGTGCATTTACAAGGGATACTGCAGATCCCCAAGAACCAGAGGGCGCCAGGTTAATAGCGCTTCCAATGAGAAAGGGAGCAAAATTTAGTGAATTAACCGACTCCGTACATTCAGACGGTGCATTAGATGTGGTAAAAGTTAAACTTTTCGGACTTCCCTTAGAACTCAATGCCTATATCAACATTCTGAGCACTCTGGGCGCCGGTGGGTACATAGACGAAGCCCTAGCATCAAACGATCTGAACAACATCGATTACGGCGACGATCATTTCACCTGTTTCCAATTCGACTACGACTGGAGGCTGGATATCGTGGAGAATTCAAAACTCCTTAAAAAGTTTATTGAAGATAAAACCACTTATATAAAACTAGAATATGAAAAACGAGGCATAAAACGCGATGAAATAAAATTCGATATTGTAGCCCATTCATTGGGAGGCTTACTTGCCAGATATTTCGTTCGTTACGGATCCGAATCATTGCCAGAAGACGGTTCGCTTCCACAACTCACGTGGGATGGGGCAAATTATATAGACAAACTAGTAATTATAGGAACTCCAAACGCCGGAGCATACGGAGCAATCGAAACTGTGGTCAATGGAAGAGACTTCGGACTATTTTTACCAAAATACGAATCTGCCATAATAGCGACATTTCCATCGATGCCCCAACAATTTCCAAGGTCAAGACACGGGGCTATCCTAGATAGTGAAGGGAACAGGTTAGACCCCTTGGATCCCGATGTCTGGATTAAATATCAATGGGGACTTGCCGATCCTGACCAGGAGGAAATTATCTCCTGGTTATTGCCAGACATTGATGACCCTAACGAGAGAAAGGAAATTGCAATAGACCATCTCAGAAAATCACTAAAAAATGCAAGACAGTTTCAAGAAGCACTGGACGTTAAAGCGACACCGCCTCCGGGGCTTAAAATTTATCTTATTGCCGGAGATGCTATTCTTACCGGGTCGGTTATCACCGTAAACAGTAATGGCGATATCGAAGTAACAGAAGAAGCCCCCGGCGACGGAACTGTGCTGAGATCAAGTGCACTTATGGATGAGAGAGTTGGAAATGAATGGAGACCGCTTTTAGACTCCCCGATTAGCTGGTCTAACGTGATGTTTTTATTCAATGACCACCTGGGTCTTACAAAAGACCCGACATTTAGTGACAACGTACTATATATACTGTTGGAACAGCCAGGCTAACAATTTGTTTGATTATTAATAACATCTCTTTTATTTTTTCTACTTTCCTCTATTCTTATAACCTTAAATTTTTTAAATCAAGCAATCTAAAAATACTTATATATGAATTCTCTGGAAGATGTTTTAAAAAAATCAAAGCGGGCAATGCTGATCGGGATTGGCGGGGGTGGGGATATTGTCGGAACCATACCCACCGCAAAACTCCTGGACATCTTCGGCGTTGAATACATTTATGGAGGACTGTCTTGGGAAAGGTCTGTTTTTGACCCGATACCAGGTCCCAGAAAGCTCGATGAAATAAAACATGTAGAAAAATTAAACGATTCAGTGTGGTATGCAAACGAAAACACTGTTACAACTACAGGAGTCAGATTTGCAGAATCGGATATCGCAAAAATTTATAATACAAAAACCATATTGGTTGGGATTAATGGCGGTTCAAAAAAAATCGCATCCGATTTACTCGATGCTGCAGATAAAAATTCTGCGGATCTGATAATTGGGATAGATGTCGGGGGTGATGCCATCGGCTTTGGAAATGAACCAAACCTCATGAGCCCTCTAGCCGATGCAATAATGTTGGCAGCCCTGAATATTCTGGAAGATAAAATCCCAACTATGCTTGGAATCTTCGGATTTGGGTGCGACGGTGAATTGAGACAAGGCGAATTGGAAAATTCTATAAAAACAATTGCAAATGAGGGGGGCCTTTACGGTTCCTGGGGAATTACAAAAAAAGCATACGATGAACTTGAGACTGCAATCTCAATTGTTCCCACCGAAGCGAGTCGTTTACCGATCCAATACTTAAATGGAGAATTGCAAGATGGAACTACTATTAGGAGTGGTAGGAGAACGGTTGAAATTTCTATTTCGTCCACTGTAACTTTTTATGTATCTCCGAAAGTCGTGTATGAAAAAATTTCCAAACCCGCCAGGGTTGTGACTGATTGCGAAAGTTTGGAAGATGCAAACAACAATTTAAACAAAATAGGGCTTAAAACCGAACTGGATTTTGAGAGGGAAAAATACGCCCTGCTAAGAGAGAAGGATTAAGTGGGTATTCAAGGAAACTGTGATTATTTCCCCTCCCCACCTCAATCTTCTTTATAGACCAGAGACATAGGCAAGGTTGAGGGTGATGATAGAGAGAAATACATTTTAAAATGTCATACCCAATTGTTTCCCCGATTCCCAATTTCGAGTGCAAGTTTATAGGAAGTTCATTCTATTAGTTATTAAAAAACGTAAATACCATATAGTTTCATCTACCCAACAGGATGGGGTCTTATTCAGGACATAAGCTAAAGCTTTGAGCCCGTTATAGACTTATTCCATCCTGTTATATTATTAAACTAAATTGTTTCTACTATTTGAAGCCTAATGGAGCCCGTCGAAGGAATAGTGCTCCTACGGTATAGGATTGCTATTAAACCATGTAAGAGCGGCATCCTGCCGCGAATAGTTTCACATTGGTGATCGCAGCTAGAAGCTGATCCTACGGCATAATTCATGGTTTTCGCTGAGTATTACTGAATTGAATTGTCATTCAATGATTTAATTTAATTTTTTTCCATAAGTCTAAAACGACTCTGCCTTTCTGCTTCCCCTCCAGGATTAGATCAATGTTTTCATCTAGTTCATCAAAGGATATCTCTTTTGTTAGATATTCCAGGTTGTCCAATTTCCATACCGTAGAGATCTTTTCCCATATTTTATATTTTAGTTCAATTGGCTGGTTCTCGCTGTCGATCCCGATTAAACTGACACCCCTTAAAATAAAGGGATAAACGTTAATATTTAGCTCATGCGATGCAACATTTCCGCAGCACGTAACTACTCCTCGATCTTTGGTTGATTTTATTGCCGTTGAAAGAATCTCCCCTCCTACTGTATCCACTACCCCTGCCCATCTTCCCTTTAGTAGGAGTCTGCCGGATGTATCAATTGAATCCTCTCTGCTGATTACCCCTTTTGCCCCGATATCGATTAAAAATTGATTTTCCTCCATTTTCCCCGTGGATGCAATAACGTGGTATCCTGCTTTAGAAAGTATGGCAACGGCAGTGCTTCCAACACCTCCGGTAGCACCGGTAACAAGGATTTCACCTTTATCGGGGGTAATTCCATGTTCATCGAGTTTAAATACTGAAAGTGCTGCTGTGAAGCCGGCAGTTCCATACATCATGCATTCTTTTAAAGACATATTATCTGGAACATTCACTACCCATTCAGATGGAACTCTTATGAATTGCCCAAAGCCTCCTGAAGTATTCATGCCCAGATCATAGCCTGTTACAAGCACATTGTCTCCCGGGTTGAAATTGCTATTTGTACTTTGCGAAACAACACCTGACGCGTCTACTCCCGGTGTGTGGGGATATTTTCTGGTAACACCTTTATTACCAATAACCGATAGCGCATCTTTATAATTCAGGGATGAGTAGCTAACCTTGATAAGAACATCACCTTCTGGTAGTTCTTCAATGGATTTTTCGCCGATTTCTCTTATAAACTTTTTATCTTCCACCTCTGTTACAATCATTGCCTTGAATTTCTCGTCATTCATTATCATATACCTCTTTGATGATTAATAGTGATTTTTTAATTCGATCATTTTAACACTTTCAGAGCCAATTTATAGGGCAATTTCTGGAATAAAATCATTCTTATTATATCGAATTAATAGTAATATTATGTTTTAATAGCTAAAGAAATTTAGTTCTCAAATAGCTTTTTATTAATAGAGGTGTATTACATGTCGGATAAAAAACTGCGGGTTTTAACTGCGTATGATGAAAAACTAATCGAAGAAATTCCATTTAACGGTCCGGGTGATATCGAACTGGCATTGTCAACGGCGAGGTCCTTAGCGGATGAACCTTCTAAGAGAATTCCTGTTCCCCAAAGAATAGAAATTCTTGAGAGAACCATGAGCAAGGTTCAAAAAAAGTATGATGAGATTGTGAATACGGCAGCTATGGAAGGGGGAAAACCCCTCATTGATTCCAGGGCGGAGGTAACGAGGGCAATTAACGGGATAAAGGTTGCTATCGAGCATATTGGCAATCTAACCGGAACGGAGATACCGATGAATATGAATCCTGCTTCGTTAAACCGAATCGCTTATTCGTTTAGAGAACCCATTGGGGTTTGTGTTGCAATTTGTGCTTTTAATCATCCTTTTAATTTAGCCATTCATCAGGTAATTCCAGCAGTTGCCGTAGGATGCCCCGTAATTATTAAACCGGCTCTAACAACCCCCTTGTCCACTATCAATTTGTTAAACTGTCTTTACGAAAGTGGATTGGAGATGCAGTGGGCGCAGCTGATAATAGCCGATAACGAAAATGCCGAGAAGCTCGCTACCGATCCGAGGGTCGATTATTTAACCTTCATCGGTTCAAGCAGAGTTGGCTGGTATTTGAGATCTAAAATTTCTCCGGGAACACGATGTGCCCTCGAACATGGCGGTGCAGCTCCTGTTATAGTAGAAGCCGATGCTGATATCGAAGATGCCCTGCCCCTTTTAGCAAAAGGCGGGTTATACCATGCAGGGCAGGTATGCGTTTCTGTTCAAAGAGTATTTGCCCATAGATCAATTGCAACTGATATAGCTAAAGGATTAAAAGAGTTGTCTGAAAAAATGAAAGTTGGGGACCCAACCAAAGAAGATACTGACATAGGTCCGCTTATTCTTCCAAAAGAGGTGGAGAGAGTTCATGGCTGGGTTCAGGAAGCAGTTTCATCTGGCGGGCAGATAATTTGTGGAGGAAGTAAAATAGGTAACACATGCTATGAGCCAACAATAATAGTAGACCCGCCACAAGATGTTAAGCTTTCTCGATCAGAGATATTCGGACCAGTTATGGCAGTTTATTCATACGATGACAGAGATGAAGCTATTAAACGTGCCAACGGTTTGCCACTGTCTTTCCAGGCATCTGTATTTACGAAAAACATTGATGTTGCACTGGATACTGTTAAGAAAATAAATGCTGCTGCCGTTATGGTAAATGATCACACCGCTTTTAGGGTTGATTGGATGCCTTTTAGGGGAGCTAAGGAATCCGGAATAGGAACCGGTGGTATTCCTTACACCATGCACGAAATGACTAATGAAAAGTTGATGGTTATAAAATCACCCGTTCTTTAAATATATCTATCCGGTCTTTTTGACTTTATAACCTTGTCTTTCTCTTGATTTTCTCACTAGGTACGAGGTGTATTTCCTGCAGCACTCATCAGAGCAGCACCCATTTAGCCTTTCCCCGCATTTTTCACACAAAATGATTAAATCGTCGCATATTTGATTTTTGCAGTTCTGGTAACGATCACAGAGCTCATTGCAAACAATGCATTTTGAAAAAATCTTGCTGTCAGGATCTACTTCGGCAATTAGCCTTTGGTCAAATACAAAACACTTACCTTCCCAAAGGGTGTTAGGATATTCCTGGCAGAAACTTATAATGCCGTCCTTTAATTGGAATACATTGGTGAATCCTTCTTTAATCATATAGGCCGTGGCTTTCTCACACCTGATTCCACCCGTGCAGTATGTGATAATCTTTTTATTTTTTTTGTCCTTCAGTAATTCAAGGGCTTTTGGAAATTCGCGGAAAGAATCGATATCGGGAGTTATGGCGTTTTTAAATTTTCCCACACTGGATTCATAGTTGTTTCGGGTATCTAGTATAATGAATTCTTCCCCGCTATTGTAAAGATCTATTAGTTCCTTGGGAGAGAGATGCTGTCCTTTTTTGTTTAAGTTTATATCTTGATCAATCCTGATGATCTCATCCTTGGATTTAACCACTAATTTTTTAAATGGATTAAATGTGCCAATTTCTTCCTTAAATGTCATATCACTAAATTGTTCATAATTGGCAGCAAACTCTTTGTATTTTTCAATTTCCTTCTTTGAACCCGATAGTGAACCATTTATGCCTTCTTCTGCGAAAATAATTTTTCCAAGCAGGTTGTGTTTTTTACAAAACTTTAAGTGGTCATCTGCAAAATCCCCAGGATCATGGATCTCAGCGAATTTGTAAAATAGTATTATGTGGATTTGTTCCATTTGACTGATCTGTGAAATTTACAATCAATTATATATTATTCATTAGAATGTAAAATAAAGAAGCAGAAGATTCCTATAGATTCAGATTAGAACAAATATTGTAAATGCAGGAGGATAAAACAGATCTATATAAGGTTAAAAAGAAATTTGGAGAATTATAAGACGCCCTAGGGAGTGGGCATCTTAGCTGATGCTGATGAGGATTCGAGATCCCTAGGGCTATATACAACAACCAGTCGCAAATCAGTATATCGGGAAAGAAAAGTTTTTCTATACCTTTTTTTTATTTTTATAAAATTTTTTTAATTTAGTTCAAGTTTCTGTAAATTTAGGGTTAAAATACAGTAGGAATTTCTCAATTTTGTTTAGATAGAGTTAATTACAAACTGAATTAATCAGCTTTTTTCAAATCGAAACTAAAAGTTTCACCTTCCAATTTTAAACTATTTCCTGCATCGATAATGCATTCAAAGTCTTCGATGTATCCCTCGGACCAGATCAAAGATATTTTTTTTGAGTTTTTCTCCCATGCTGCAGGTCTGCCAAAATTGATAAATTCATAGCTTGGTTGCGATCCATATTTTGAGGTATTGACCCTTGCTATGTAAGTGCAGTTTCCCTTGCACGTAATTTTCCCAT
>JAZGCJ010000256.1:0-5774 GCA_036476895.1 Thermodesulfobacteriota bacterium | reverse complement strand
AGCAATATACAAAATAAAAAATGGGTCGCTTATTGGACGAAGTTAGAACCTGTTTAATACAGGTTGCATAGATTGATTTAGTTAAATCGTTAGCAGTTTTTTGGTATGTTTTGACCTATTTTGATTTTTTACTTCACAATTACTTCACACCCAGACCCCCTATGGTTCGGAAATGGGGGATTTTGATTTTTCCTCGTATTTTTTCCATTTCAACTACACACAGAACTTTTGCATATCAAGCGTAATCAGGTGGTGAATCTACCTCAAAAAAAACTTGCCTAATTCCCTGTCGCTTTTATAATCTAGCCTACATTACCATTTCCATATTATTGTAATCAATTAACCTTATATGTAATATGAGAAAATACTTACTACTGCATGCCTTAATTATATCACTTGTGTTTTTTACAGTGACTTAAAGTGTCGAACCTTACTTCTGCAAGTCCATAAAGGAATAAAATATGTCAGATTATAGTCGAAGTGTAATGAAATGGGAAAAATATCTTCAAGTAAATACTTTAGCTGGAGATATCGGCAAATCACTAAAACATCATTCTAACAGTATTAATTCCTCTATCAGTAATGCAAGTCAAGAAATTATTGATTCTAACATTGCCAGCCAGGAAGAAATAAATAGAGTTCTGCAGCATGGCTTTGATGACGTTGTGGATAGTATTGATATGGTTGGTGATGCAGTGGAAAGTTTGCATGCTGACTTTAATTTTGCTATGGGCGAAGTACTGTGGAAGCTAGAACTTGTTCAGGGAACATTAACTGGCATACTACAGGAAATCCGTTTGGCAGAATTCGAACGAGAAGCAAGATCATTTCGTATAAGAGCTGAGGATGCATACAAGAGTGGATGGTATAAGGAATCTCTTTCAGACTTTTTAGAGGCTGAGAAACGGAATTATCAGGACTTTGCAGTCCTATTTTCAATTGCCAACATTTATCTCTATCACGGTACAGAGTGCGAAGATGACTATAAAGAGCCGAGCTTGGAAAAAGCCTTAGCGTATTATCTTAAATCAGCAAAATATTCGACTCCAAAAGCTAAAAAACATGCTGCTAAATCTTATCTGTTTTCTGGTTGGATATGTTATCTCTTGGAAAAAGATAATGAGGCGTTAGAATATACCTCAAATGTAATAGATCTGAACCCTGACCTAGCAGAAGCATATTTTCAAAAGGCAAAGATTTTAATGTGCATTGATGATCCCGACAAGGCACTCTCGCCTCTCAGGAAAGCAATTGAGATCGACAGAAATTACTCTATTAAAGCTCGTCTAGATGAGGATTTTAAGCGTTGTGAGAAAGCAGTCCTTGGACTGCTTGACAAAATGAGAACGGAAGCACAAAGAGTAGCCCAGGAAGCATTAGATTCTGTTAATACAAGGGTAGAGAAAATAAATAGTCTTGGTATAGGGAGATACAATTTACAAGATTATGCAAGGGATGAGAGAGAAATCATTGCCTCTGAAATAGCTAAAGCAACACACTCCTTCAGTAGTGGTACATTGTATGGATATCTTGATTCCGAAGCATTTTCAGCTAAAGCCAGTGCTGCATTATCTCCGGCTGTAATGGTTTTTATAAAAGAAGCAGTTGCGGATGTAGAAAACCGGTTAGAATATCTCGAAAAAGAACTTAGTGTCAGCCAGTCTGGGATGTTTGGCAAATCAGCAGAATTAGAAAAACTAGAAAGTGAAGAATTGGAATTACAGGAGAACATTCTAGAGTTAGAATCTCTTGGTGTAGATGGAAAATTAAATTCTGTTTATAGAATATTATCTGTTTCTCAGGTACTATCGATACCGAATATAAAAATACGTAAAAGTGTGGACAATGGATTTGCCGGTTATAGTACAATCAAGCATAAGTATGAAATGCATTCTATAAATGGTGACAAGGTTGTTATGGACCGTACGACAGGCCTGATGTGGCACCAGTCCGGTTATAATTGTGTAATGAAGTGGAATGAGGCAAAGGATTGGGTAGAAAGCCTAAACAACAGGGGCTATGCTGGTTACCATGACTGGAGATTACCTACTGTAGAGGAGGCTGCATCACTGCTGAAATCGAGCAGGAAGAGTATAATTTTATATAACTTGCCTTATTATGATAAAGATGACCTATACATAGACCCTCTCTTTAGTGAAGAAATTGAATTACCTCGTATTAATAGAGATACCTGGACAAGTAATAAACATATTTCAGAAGGTGCGTGGTACGTAGAATTCTATGGTGATATTACCAGTCATAGTCTTTGGCGTGGTTCGGACAAGAACACTGGTAGCGTGCAATGGGGCAGCATCTATAATCTACACCATGTTCGTCCAGTTTGCTCAATGAAATGATACGGCTTGATGATTTGGTTATTTGAGTTATTTGATTATCTTTTATTCGTCCCTCCACCCCAAACCACATCAGCCAGAAATAACTATAAGAGCCAGAAAGGTACAGTGTATGTATGTGATGCTTACAGACAGCCTTAAGAATTGTTCGAGACGGTTTGGGGGTATAGATTTTGTAGCGACAGGTAGAGGGGGGTCTGTTTTTGGTTTCTGACTTAATCGTGTTTTTGGATGTTTTTCGGATGTTTTTGGATTGAAGGATTGAATCCTGAGTGGAGATTTACTATCGTGAGTTCAAAGAATGTGCAAAACTAGAAATGCTAGGAAAAACTAAGAAAAGCTATAAGAATATCAAAAATGGGGAATCTTAACGCTCTAAGACCTGTTTTTGGTGTGCCTATGGCACGAAAAACTTGAAAACTTCCCCGTAAAAACGCAATCACAGAACCGTAGTAAACAGCCTTGTACTAGCAAAATTAGCCAGGTCCGATAATGGCTGTTACGTTGTGTTATTTTCTTCTTTTGAAATTTCATCACCAGAACACTCAATCATCTTGGCTGGTGTTCCTTCTTCAAGTCTCAGCTTTTCTTCTTCAGCCTGAATCCATTTGACAAAATTCTCTTGGGATTTGTTCTTGTCCTCTGTCTTAATTTCTTTTGTTGCCATCTTACTAAACATATTATAAAATTGACTCTTGTTATCTTCCGCCCATTCGAGCAAAGCATCAACTCCACCCATTCTGTCAAAACATTCCCCAAACTTCTGCCTTATCGTGGTGATTTTGTTCGGGCAACCAGTACGGTCTTGGAATCCTGACATTTTTTATTTCACTTCCTCTGTGTGTGTGTTATGCGTACATTTTCGCCACAAATTCCCATTTTATAAAAATATCAACTCATTCTTGCAGTAAACGTCATCGCATTTCACGATAAATCAAGTGAATATCATCATTTAGAGGTTATAATTTTTTTCATTTTTGCTTGCTCTCTCTAAAATTGTAACTTTCATGGTTGGTGGTACACAGACTACTTCTCAAAACGAATGTTATCCTTTATAATTTACATTTATAAAAGCTACCTAAAATCATTTTAGCCCTACTAATCTAAAAGTCAAGTTCCATTCAACACAATGTTTTTGTCAGATCGTGGTGTACATAAGGGCGTTACACCCTGATAGGAAATATAAGTGTAGTACGTGATGCTATTGTTAGATTGTATAATGTTTGCTGCTAAATCTTTGCTTTGCCTCTTCAAGTGTATTATGAAAATCATCTAGTGTGCTTACGCCTTTACGGCGTACATCAAGTAATGAATATCGTATCTCTTCCACTTTAGAATCTTTCATCTTTTCTTCATGTGAACGATAATCATCTGCCTGGCGTTTCAATAATGCATTAAACGCTTCAGAGGTACCTATGACTCTATTATCAATTTGGCTACATATCAAATAAGTATAATATTGAGCAAGGCCCTCTTTTAGAGCATGTTCACTCTTAGCAAATCCTTCACTATCCCATCTTTTACCATCAATATCAGCCCCAAGATGAGTGTATGCATGCGCAACCTCATGGATAAGTACTACAGCAGTCAATGAGTCGACACTGACCCCTAACATCTCCGCAACCAATCCAATAACTCCCCAATAAAGTTCGATCTTAGCATTTTGTTGTTGTGGATAACGAGTACGCACGGGGTAATATCTATAAGCACCAAGAATATCCTTATTAACTTCTAGAATTCTTTCTACAGGATCATCTTTTCCTTCAAACAATTGAAGAAGAGCGTCAATGAGGGAACAGTTTGATTCTATATGACCACCTTTGTCCTTTAGTGATTCTTCACAGCTATCATCCAGGCTAAGTTTTTTTAAGAGAGGTTTAATATTTTTCAGACTATTTCTAGCCATTTCAAGGTCTCTGCGAAATGGACTGATTTTTAACAATAACTCTTGGTCATCATCATATTTCATATTCCGAAGCACTTCAGGAAGGCCGGGAACTAACACTACAGGGACAGAAATGTTCTTTCTGCTCTGGTCTGCATCTTTTCGGTTGAGTGCCAAGCCTGTCTCTTTCCTGATAGCCTCACGGACTTCATTATTTATTCGTTTTCTTGTGAGATCTACTTGTTCCTCTGTATCACCAGGAATATCTTTTAGAAGTTCTTGGAGTAGTATTGACATAGAAACCACCTAGTCCTCATCATGCAAATAAACCATTCTTTGAATAGCATTGGTACTAAAATTATACTCATACATAAATTCATTTTGATTCGTCATTATGTAAGTCAATACGATAAGATTCGCAGGTGTTCCCATTATCCCACGTTAAACTGGCTCTTTTTGCATCAATCGAAATGATTCGCATTGAAGTTATCCGGTCTCCTATTTCTTTGTAATAGACGTGTCCGCCACTTACCTTCCATGTGCCGGCTGATACCATATGCCTGAATTCTCCAACTTTGAGTATAAATCCGTCAGCAAACTCAGTGTCTTCATTCGCCATATAGGTTGTGAATTCCTCATACCTCTTGTTGGGATAGTATACGACAATACTTTCCCCGTCTAAGATACCCTGCTGGTGGACCTCTTTCCACACGCCGATCATCGCCTTGGTTAGCTGCTTATCACCAGGTATAGGATCTCTGTATTCCTCCTGGGCGACGCCGGAAGTACAAAACCCCACTACCAATATAAAAGTAATTACTAAAAATGCCTTCTTCATTTTGTACCTCCTTTCTGCTTATTTCTCGTTCTATATACCACTTGGCTTTTTAAGACCAGTTTTTTCGCTGTAGCGGTCTTTATGGTGTGTTTCTGTAGGCTGAGCAGGTTATATAATATCTACTTCTGTAAGTATCGAATAAAGTAAAAAGTTGTTCTGGAATCTTTGACTTTTGAAATTTAGTAATGAGAAAAATATTAATTCCACGAACTTGCTAATTCCATGGCTTTCTCAAATGCTTTGAGTTTCAAGTCTGCTCCTGCGCCAAACCAGATACGATTTAAACGACGATCAGAGCTAATTTCATTCGATTGTCTATAATCCTCAAATTGAGTAACAGCATTGTATGCAGACCACAATGTACCTCGGCCATCTGGCAAATCTGGATCGCCTATTTCAAAGAGTTCAGTAATATAATCCCATTTTTTCAGATATTTATTTTTCTGCTTTTGCTTTTTTGTAGGGGGAAATACCGCTTCAAGATATGTATCCAACCGTTTTTTATTTAATGTTATCTTAGCTAGAGCTTGGAAAGATTTCTCAGCAATGTTATAAACATTACTTGCAATCCCTAAAATATCCGGCACTTCTGCTAAACGCTTAGACATAGTTTTGGTATGACGTACTTTAATAGACTTTTCTCCATCTTCCATAGCAAGTATTAAAGTGTTCTGGCAAACTACCCTTATAGGTGTGA
>JAZGCJ010000255.1:0-3347 GCA_036476895.1 Thermodesulfobacteriota bacterium | reverse complement strand
GAGCAGGTTATATATTGATTGATTTGCCTTAGTATGTTGCAACGTGTTGTGGCTTATAGATTGCACATGATTTGTAATCAGGAGGTCCCGAGTTCTATTCTTGTTGCAGGCATCATATAAAACAAATTGTTAGGTAGAGATGCCTAGCCATTCTTACATGTAGGTGGAACCGAAGCGATTATGGCACCTGACGGAACCTATGTCGGCGAGTAATTATTAAGGGGATCGCAATGCATAAAGCTATTTTGATGCTGATGCTGGCTGTAATTAGCAGTTGTGTAGCTTATCGTGAAATTCCCAATGCTGCGGCGTGGTTTGAGATTGGCGTTAACGACGATATTGGCACTACCTTCTACGTTGATCCCACATCTATTCGCAAGTCAGGTGATAAGGCAAAAATGTGGAGTCTATATAACTACAATAGCGTGAGAGACACTCTTGGAGTTTGGAGTTTATCGTCAATAGCATTGAATGAATACGATTGTAAGGAAGACCAGGTGATTATGCGTTTTCTATCTGTCCACTCTGGAAATATGGGGAGAGGTGAAGTAGTTCTAATCAACATGAATATTGATGCTATTGAAGTCCATGTCCCACCTGGGAGCATAAGTAAAATTTCATTGAAATTAGCCTGTGGAAAGTGATGGACGTATGAAAAATACAAAGTGGAAAAGCGAGCGTTTAGTAATGCGAACTACTCTTTAGTTAGGTGATCTAATAACTCTCCGACTGTAGTGACCAATGCCTCAGACATCTCTATCTTTCCAACAACATTGATATTTAGCTTATGTCCGCCCCATTGGCTAGGGAATTCCCTTTCTGCTCTCCATCTTGCGTGACTGAGCATTTCTTTAGCCCGTCCTAACATAACTTGTGAAGTTCCTTCATTAATCGCTTCGATTTCTTTTTCCCAATGTTCTATCCTTGCTAATGCGCCAGACATACGCGCCTCAATCCATTCAGGGTCTTTCAGGAGTTGTTTACTTATTGCTGAATGAGTAACACCGTAGGACTTGCCTATATCGGAAATCTTATCGCCAGCAGCGACACGCTTTAGTATCTTGTCTTTATGTAGTACTGCAACGGCTGTCATAATGTATCCATATGCTGTTTATAGAAATATGATAAAACATAAATATGACATTAGCATATTATGCTATTCTGTCAAGTTTGTGCTAGTGAAGTAAATAATATTTCGTAAGGAATTAATGGTAAAATAGTTAAGTAAAATAAGGGATCTCAATGTTTACTAGAATAATAATACCGTTAGCCATAGTTCTCATTTTTTCTGGATGCGCTTTTGCACCACAAGCTGTCTTACTAAAGCCGGATGTAAATATACGGTCAGGAAATATTGGTTCGAATAAACCAATAATACTAAATGTTATAGATGAGAGAACTAAAACAACCCTCGGGACCAGGGCCCCTAATATGGGTGCTGACCTTACTATTGAGGGCGACATAGTTGAGACAGTTTCAGATTCTTTAAGCAAAGGCCTTCTTGCACAGGGGTTTCAAATAACAAAGAGCGCAAATAAAGGTACTACAAAACTTACGGAACTTAGGGTTGAATTGAGAGCACTCGAATACCGTGTAATTACGGGTTTTTGGTCAGGAACTTTAAAGACTGAATCCGCAATGAAAGGAATATGTATAGTAGATTTATTGCGTCCCTATGAAAAATTATATCGAGGAGCGCATGAGGAAAACATACTAATTATTCAAACCGCGGCCTCGAATAATATATATGTCAATATCGCCTTATCTTAAGCTATCAATAATTTACTTTCGGATTCTAGTTTGTTGAAATGTCTTGCTAAATAATTTCATTAATATTGTTTAAATTATTCTGAACTATTATTAAATAGATGAACGTCTGCTTTGTGCCAAAAGCGGACATTCAGCGAAGACTAATTAATATAGGTTTAAATCAGAACTAGAAGTGGTGTTCCGGCTCTCGTTTGTATTTGGAAGTGAAGCAACATGAAGATAGTCAAAGCATGTGCGTCTATTACTACAACGACGGGTTCCCTAATCAATACCCTGCCTGCCGCTTAATAGCCCCCTCCATCAAACATAATTATACTTTATAATTATTACTCAATTTATATAAATGGGGATAATAATGGAAAATCTAAAAAGAAGAGTTATAAAACACGAAATCAAATTAGAGAAATCTGTGAAGTTTCTTTTGGTCGCTCTCACTATTGGCATATTTGTAAACGCATTTGCACCTGCATTTACTATAAAGGATGCAATTGCAGAATTAATCTCTGGGAACATATCAGTTGCGGTATCTGGCTCACTGAGTTGTGAATCTGGTTGCAACTAATAATATAGGTTGGCGTACCTGTTTCCGCCATCGATACTTACTTACTTTTTTAGCCATTTCGATGGCATGACTTTGTCATGGGGCACTTAGTGGCAGTAGTATTACTACAACGATAATTGGACTTTTAATATGATTGCTTTGGGTCGAAAGATGACATTCAGATTTTCGTTCTAGAAAAATTTTTCGCGCCAAAATAGAAAGGGCATTTTTACAAATAGCGCCAAGGTAAGTTTAGGTAGTACCTCTAACACAGGGGATAGGGTCTAACCAATACTAATCCCACCCCACCCCTTCTGGCATTCTGAGTGCCATACAAGACTGATCCTCTCTTTTGTGCCTCAGTAGTACGCATGTACTTGCTCAAGCTATGAACACCTTGTTCTTGCGTAGCTATTCCTTCTTGCAAGCAATTTTCATCAGAGCTTCTGCAATCGAGCCTGGAAGAACATCGTTAGGCTGTTCCTCTGCTGTGTATTTGCGCGAGATTAGGAGTTTGTTGTCAATAGAGTATTCATGATATGACATAACATTATATTGCTCTGATGCGCAGTTAAAAACATTCTTCGAAACCGAATATGCGTAATTTTCCAACCTGGGTTTTCCCCAAGCAGCTTCATTGATTGCAATTTTTCCCCAGATAGCCACCTTTTCATCAAGCATATAAACAATTCTTTCGGAATCGTAATATAGCGACCCTTTGTTGCTGGTACTAAATTCCACCCATTCCGCCTGTGCTGTTCCGAATAGGAAAATTCCTAACATGATTGCAATTGCTTTTGTTTTCACATCAATCCGCTTTATCAGTTGGGCCGCTATGGAACGGAAAAGTATACATGCTGATACTTATACGTAGTAAAAGAAGAAACCCGTCGAAGCGGGTTAAGAAGCTACTAACGAATGTCCACTTTCGACCCAAAGCAGACAATCAGGGTTCGAGTATTACGAGTACAAAGTGTAAAACTTATTTCCCTATTTTTTATACATTTCCTTTCTCATTTTTTCTTGATGTTTATGC
>JAZGCJ010000254.1:0-4889 GCA_036476895.1 Thermodesulfobacteriota bacterium | reverse complement strand
AACTCCTTTGCCACTCTTATAGTATTTCTACCGAAAAACTCCCGATTTATTCGTTTAAAATTTGTCAATTATCAATATCCTTTATTTAAAGAATGATTTATTTAGTAAGAACTATGTTTATAATTATATTAATTCTAATTACTTCTTAAGAATTAGGGGATAATGAAAGCACCAGAAAGAGTTTTAAAAGCAATTAACCATAAAGAACCTGATCGAGTACCTTCATTTGAGATAATTACTAACAATTCAATTTTGAAACATTATGATATCCCTGTTGGGAAGGGGTATAGAGACGGATTAAAGCAACTCAGTAAGTTGGGAGAAAAAGGTAATGAACTTATTGTAAAAGGGTATTCAAATTATGATTATGTTAAGAGAGTCTTAGAGCAATCACATGAATTTTCTCGACGTGCAGAGATTGATATTGCTTTAACTTTAGCATCTATATATCCTAGAAAGATATTAAAAGAAGGAGATGGTATAATTGATGAATATGGTCGAATTATGAAACAACAAGTTTACAAGGCAAAAGATGGCACCGAAACAGTTGTTAATGAATACTTTGGGGGACATTTTAAAGATTTTGATGATTAAGAATCATGGGAGCAACCAGATCCTTATTGGGAAGCAAGAATGATAAACTTCAAGGCGGGTAGGGAAATTCAAGAAGAAATGAATAATGAAATATTCTCCGTACCTTCTTTAGGTGCTCTAATGGAATGTTCTTGGGAAGGTTTTGGTTTAGAGAATTTTTCAAGAATTTTAACAAGGCCAAAACAAGTGAGAAAAATATTTGATGATCGAGGGAAATTTACACTGGAATTAGTCAAACTTTTAGCTGAGAATGACGCTCAATTAGTGCTTTTATGGGATGATTATGGATATAAAAATGGTTTATTTATGAGTCCTAAAAATTACCAGACTTATGTCTTCCCTTGGTTAAAACGTATTTGTAGCGCTGCTCATAAACATAATTGCAAAGTAATTCTACATTCAGATGGAGATCTATCTGAAATTTTTGAAGATATTATTAATTGTGGTGTTGATGCTTTAAATCCAATTGACCCTACTACAGCAAATCCAGATTATGACATATTCAAACTAAAAAAAAATTATGGAGACAAGATAACATTTATTGGAAATTTATCTCCTATTTTATTAGTTACTGGTGAAATAACTGAGATTGAAGCCTATGCTAAGTGTTTAATTCGCGACATAGCCCCTGGGGGAGGATTTATTTTTAGCTCAGGTCACAGTATCAATCCCGCAGTATCAGTAGACCGATTTGAATCAATGCAAAACGTCCGAAGAAAGTATGGTAATTATCCGATTAATATACCAGGTTAACTTTCAGTAATTTCTAAATTTAATTGCAGCATCAAACATAGCTACAATATTTTGAGGAGGAACTTCTGCTGTAATGTTATGAATATTCGAAGCTACAAAACCACCACTGGGTTTCAAACACGCAAAATTTCTTTTAACTTCTTTTCTTATTTGTTCGGGATTACTAAATGGTAATGTGGCTTGTGAGTTACACATACTACCCCAGAAAGTAATTTTCTTCCCAAAACGCTTTTTTAAGCTACAATGCTCCATGTCATACGCCGAAATTTGAACTGGGTTAACAGTATCATACTTAATCTCTGCAAAATGGGGGATAAATTTTGGAATCGAACCACAACAATGATAATTTATCTTAAGGTTTGCTAAGGAATGAACTTTTTCAGAAAGTTTTTACAACTTTAATAAATTACTTGCAGGCTGTTTAGTAAAACTTTGAAACATACGTTTCAAATTCAATTATAACTCTATCTTTTTGTTTTCCGAATTTTGAAAAAAATTATTAATAAATGTAGGACTATTTCATGAATTAAGAAAAATCAATGAAAATAGACAAATTGGTAATTTCATGACAGATACAAAATCTTTTGGTTCGGGTTATTTTGGCGAATGGATTGAGGATGAATTCGGATTACCCGCATATAAATACACATGCGATCAGATAAATGATCTGAAGGCAATAACACCTGTAAACGAGGAATGGCAATCAAAAACTAACCATATGCATCAGGTCGGTAACGACCGCTTGGTAGCAGTTGCTTCAAATTACGGTTATATACAAGTTCGGCAGGATGAGGGCAGCCCGAAGTTTTTAAATGATTATGATCCCGAAAACGGACATTATGCAGGAGGATTCGGTTATTTAACTGACGGTAAAAATACCATTTCTACTTTTTATACTGATAAGGTAAAATCTTTCGAACGCACTTTTGGGATAGGATATCTTAGAAAGATTATAGAAGATGCGGGTTTAATAGTAGATCAGTTTGTTTTTGCCCCTTTTGGAGATGATCCGATATTAATCTCTAAGGTTACAATCAAAAATCATCAAAATAATTCATTAAATTTACGCTGGCTTGAATATTGGGGCTCATTATGCTATCAGTTTTCTATGAAATCCCTTTTTCTTAAGTATTTTACCCAAAAATCCGGAAAAAATGAGAGAAGGGAATTAAGTAAGCGATTTAAACATCAATTTTCCGAAATAGAGGGAAAAACAGGAATTTTGGATTCAAAATCTTTTATGAGCTATACGGAATCCACTGAAAATATGTGGGAAATGGTCAATAAATTCCTTGAGGGCCAGGGAAAAGCAAAATCTGGCGGAGCTATAAAATCTCCGGTTGAAGAGGCAGTTATGGAAGATATTTCACCCCCTCAGACATTCATTGTTTCTTTGGATGCACCGTTCGATAATTATTTTATCGGGGATGCCAAATTTTTTGGAAGCGGGGGTATTTCTTCTCCAAACGGCTTAAATCACGAGTTTTCATCAAATACTGAAGTTGATGAGAGTGAGACCGGAGTAATATTAGAACGTAAGTTGAGTTTGAATGCAGGAGAAAGTAAAACGATATATTTTGCCTACGGATACATTCCAGAGGGTTTTGATCTTGAAGGTTTGATTGCGAAATATAAAAAGAATCTTCCGAAATTACTGCCGGAATCAAGCGAAAAATGGAAAAAAAACCGAATATGTTTGAATTTGATGGATAATGACAATGATAATTCATGGGTTGATCGGGAATTAGTCTGGCACAATTATTACCTGCGCGGTAATCTTACATATGATAGTTTTTTTAAAGAACATATTCTCTCTCAAGGTCATGTTTACCAGTATTTAATCGGGTTTCAAGGTGCTGCCCGGGATCCACTTCAGCATGCCCTTCCTTTTATATTTACTGACGGAAATATTGTTAAAGAAGTTATCCGTTACACTCTCAAAGAAGTTGGGCCCGATGGTGAAATTCCGTACGGAATAACGGGATCGGGACATATTATGCCCGCGCCATTTATTCCCAGCGATCAGGAAATGTGGCTTTTGTGGTTAGCAAGCGAATACATTCTGGGAAATAGAGATCTCGAATTTTTAGAAGAAATAATACCGACTTACCCTATTTACGGTCCGAATGCTGGTAGAGCATCGGTAAAAGATATGCTTGAAAGATGTTACAAACACCTTGTAGAGAATATCGGTCTGGGAAAACACGGTCTTCAGAGGATTTCAAACGGTGATTGGAATGATACATCAATTGTTGGTTTTATTGATCCCGATAAGCACGATAAGGTTAAAGAAGTTGGAGAAAGCGTTCTAAATGCGGCTATGGCTTCCTATACTTTAGATCTATACTCAAAAATGTTGGATTATGCGGGTGACAAGGAACAAGCAACGGATGCAAAGAACTGGGCGGAGAATCAGAGAAAAGCTGTTTCAGCTCAATGGACAGGAAATTGGTTCAAACGTGCTTGGTTGACGGAAGAACTCGGATGGATCGGTATTGATCACCTATGGCTTGAACCGCAACCCTGGGCAATTTTAGGAGGGGCTGCCGATGAAAAACAAACCGATAAATTAGTCGAGGTTATTAATGAAAAATTACGAAAACCGTCAAAAATTGGTGCAATGATACGGGACAATGTCGAAGACAAAATTCCCGGCTCTCCTGGTATGAGTACTAACGCCGGAATCTGGCCTAGTATAAACGGAACCGTAATTATGGCTTTAGCTTTGGTCAACGGAGAAATGGCGTGGGATGAGTGGAAAAAAAATTCGTTAGCAGTACATGCTGAAGCCCATCCCGAAGTGTGGTATGGAATTTGGAGCGGACCCGATACATACAATTCGGAGTTATCTGATTTTCCGGGCCAAACCATATTTATGACAGAACCGGACCAAAAAAAGAGCACAGGCACATCTACTGGTGTGTGGTGGACCGATTTCCCTGTTATGAATATGCATGGACACGCTTGGCCGTTATATAATATAACAAGCTTGATTGGCATTAGATTTACGGGGGAAGGGGTTAATTTCAAACCAACCCTACCAAAAGAGAAATACAAATTTTCATCACCCCTGATAGATTTTGAAAAATCCTCTGTAGGATATATGGGAAAATATTCTCCAAAAAATGCCGGAACTTGGAAAATAGCAATTGAACTCGATAGTGCCGAAATAAAACTTTACAATAAGATTGAAATCAACGGAAAAGAAGAGAAAGTTACTACCGACGGAAATAAAATCATCTTTACAGGTGATAGTTCTACTGATGAACCGCTTAGATGGATTTTAACAGAGTAATTATTATTTTTAATTATAATGGTGGAAGAGGGGGGACGATATCTTTTTCATGTTCATCCTTCCACACCTTCGGAACGGGATAATCCCACCACCGTGAGGGAATTTCTGAGTAATTCCCGTATTTTTTTTTGGTTCGGGGCATAGTATTAATCCCGCGTTAACAGTAGATCGTTTTGAATCAATGCAAAACATTCGGAGAAAATATGGTAATTATCCAATCAACGTGCCAGCTTAAATTTTAGTAATT